>CAILAZ010000192.1 GCA_903832295.1 uncultured Acidobacteriota bacterium | reverse complement strand
CGAAAACTCGCGTCTGGGTTTTTCGACTTAAAATGCACGATTGCATCGGAAAAATCGGTGGCTAAGTCCAGAACCATGTTAGGGATACGGCCTATCTAGCGAGGGAATCGCGGTGGGTCTATCCATTCTGGGGTATGGATACTTACGGCGGAACTTCGTTCGATCCGCTCACCCTGCATAAGTATCTGTATGCCGGCAATAACCCTATAAATCATTCAGACCCAAGTGGAAGAGATTTCGATCTTATAGGCACATTGAACGCCTTAGTGGTCCAGGCTACTGAGATTGTGCAGAGTGTTCCGAACCTAGTCGGTGCCGCATTCGGCACAGGAACTATAGGACTTCTCTGGAACCGACTTGGCGCAGCAGTCCAAGATATAGGCGCCCAAACGCTGGTGCTACTGGAAGACGAACTGCCTGAGATTCAGGTCGCTGAAGAGGAAACGATTGCCAACAGCTCGCGGGTCATAGATTGGGTCGCCAGGAGTGCAGATGGCCTACGGGAGCTGTTTATCGAAGCGAAGTATGGCATACCCTACGCAAACGGGCCAGCCATGTCGAGGCTCGTGGCGCAAATGCAGGCTGCATCGACCGCCGCAGAATCTTCTGGCGGCAGGGTGGTTCTGTTCTTGATCAGAGCGCCTGGGGTTGCACAATATAACAATCTGATGACACAGCTTGGCAATGTCGCGAGTGATGTGGAGATTGTGGTCGGTCCTGAAGCTTTGTATTACTTCGTGCGGGGTTACTTTGGGTTCTAAGAAAGGAGCATATGCGAACTGAAATAGCCCGCGCAGTCAAGGCACATTTCGAGCGAAGAATGAAGGAGAGTCTTCCTCGCTACGCGCTCCAACAGAGGACAACGTATGGCCAGGTCTATAGAGCCTCTCTCGCGGCAAAGAATTGCTACGTTCACCTGCAATTGACACGGAAGAAGGATGACGAACGCTTTATCGTGGAACTAGCAGCGTCTGATGGCGATTTTCCATGGGACTATGTTCTGGGATCCCCCTTCAACGTCCGAGATGGAAATATGAGGTTTAGGCTTCCGGAACTCTTTCGGGAAGAATGGCAATCTAGAGGCACGGAATCGTCGTGGTGGTGTGTCGGCCCATGGACCTCTGCCCGGGATCGATTGAAGACACTGCTCAGCGCTGGTTCGAGAGGTTTGTCAAAGCGGGAGGTTGTGCCAAGTGAACAGCTTCTCCCTTTGGTGGCCCCGGCAGTAGATGACGCTTTTCAAAAACTAGTAGATTTAGGCATACCGTTCATTGAGAAGTTTGCATCGACTGGCAGCCTGTCCTAGAGCCGGAGCCGGCGGGGTAGTTCGATCTTTGACAACTGAGCCAGCGTGGCAGTTAGCCGAAAACTAGCGTCTGGGTTTTTCGCCAGCAATGCACGATTGCATCAAGAATGATCGGCAGCTAAGTCCAGAACTGCATTAGGGTTGCGAGCAAGATAGCGGCGGCATCGTGGTGGGGCTATCCATTCTGGGGTATGGATACGCGGGAGAATCAGAACCTCTTCAACCCAAGCGACTCCAACACATACGCCTACGTGATGGCCACCCCATTGATAGGACAGACCCTAGCGGGGAGGATGGCGAGAGCGTCGCAGAACTCACCACGGCTAACTTCGCGATGGCCACGCTCGCCGCGATGACCGTGCTGGCTGTGATGAATGTTTTGAATAAAGTGAAGTTCCAATTGCCGATTCGAGCTAACCACTACACTCGATGGGAGTATCTGCCAAGCATAATGAGTAAAGGAATAGACAGTCCGACTGGGGATAACTACTTCACCCCGGACTTCTACCTGTCTGCAAGTACAGCGAAGTCGATGTTGGCGATGTCAAGGAAACCACAGATTGATATCAACTTGACCCTTTACCCGTTCGGAGATGCTCTGATGGGGCCGACTACGGTTTTGCCGTTAAACGGCGAGCCGGGCGGTGGACTTGAGTACCATACGAGCATGCCGATTCCTTTTTGGAGTCGCTCCCCGATAGTCTGGCCGCTATTTTAAGTCTCGATGCATTCGGAGCAACTATGCCAAACGGTGACTCGAAATTCAGCAAGAGACTAGAACCGCTCGAAGAGTTCTTTCGCCCGATTGAAAATGCGCTAACAAGCTTTGCAAGCCGACACAACTTGCGGGTGCAAAAGTATTATCACGAGAGCCCATCATGGATTTTCACATTCAGACACCCGCAGGGTGGAATTGGAGGTGTCGAGGTCGCTCGCGAAAACGATGACAGTTTGAGTGTCCGCTGCCGCTGGTGGTATGACGACTACGACAAGCGGACGCGCTTCATCAAGAATTCAAAGGACGCAAGTCTCCCGCGAGATACAGACGCGATAAATGTAGAGATGGAGAAAGCATTCGGCTTGGTTCTGTCTTGGGAATTCGGCTCATGGGACGAGCACCATGAGGGCTACGGACAGTGGAGTAAGACTTTCACTAAGGAACAATTCGATGCGCTCTGCGAAGCGTATCCGAAACCATCGACATAGGGGCGAGAGTCCCTGAGCTGGACAGATGGCGGGTGCCCCATTCAATCCCCTCTGTTGGGCTTGAATGGGGCTGTGGACTCGCAGGCTATACTTACCCGAACGGCGTGACGACCGCTCTCCAATACGACCCGTTGAACCGGCTAACCTCGCTCGCTTCACAGGGCGCGCAGGGAGCCATGGCCAGCTACGCCTACACCCTGGGTGCGGCAGGCAATCGCACGGGAGCGACGGAGTTGAGCGGTCGAACGGTTGCTTACGGCTACGACAATCTCTACAGACTCACCTCTGAGACGATTGCCAACGCGGCGATGAGCGGCACCGTGGGCTACGTGTACGACGCTGTCGGCAACAGGAAACAGATCAGCTCGACTCTGGCAGCAATTCCGGCCTCCGGGTTGCTGAACTACGACGCCAATGATCGGACCGCTACCGACACGTACGACAATAACGGCAACATTATCTCGCAGTCTGGCATAGCGGACACCTACGACTTCGAGAACCATCTCACACAGCACGGCTTCATCACCTACGTTTACGATGGCGATGGAAATCGTGTGGCGAAGAGGTTCGGCGGTGTGACCACGAACTATCTCGTGGATACGATGAACCCGACTGGCTACGCGCAAGTGCTGGACGAGTTGCAGAGCAATACGGTCGCGCGCTCGTACACGTGGGGCTTGCAGTTGGTCAGCGAGTCGCAACTCGCAGACAGTCCTCCTCCCGCCAGTCCATGGGGAACCAGTTGGTACGGCTTTGACGGCCACGGCTCAGTTCGCTATATCACTAATAGCACTGGTGCGATCACTGACACCTACGACTATGACGCCTTCGGCAATCTGGTCTACTCGACGGGCTCAACCGCGAACAACTATCTGTTCGCAGGCGAGCAGTTCGATCCAGAACTTGGGCTTTACTACAACCGGGCCCGGTATCTGGATGTGAGAAGCGGTCGATTCTGGGGGATGGATACATATGAGGGCGATCTAGGCGCGCCTCTAAGCCTCCACAAGTACCTATATACAGGCGCAAATCCAGCAAATCATCGTGACCCTAGCGGTAACGACTTTGACACGATTTCAACGCTGGCAGCCGCCGCAGATAGCGCCGTCCTTGGCGCTATCGCTGGATTATCGGTTTCGGCTGGCCTCGCAATAGCATCGGTTGGCCTTCTGGCCGATAATCTTCCCAAAGACGCCTTTCAGAAGCCGTCAGATGGAACGGTTATTGGCTTCCAACTCGGCTGGAACCCGAGTGGTGCGCTGAGCAGTAGCGACAATCCTTTCTTGTACGGGCTAGCTCTTGGGCTTCAGTTCTTTGCCACTATCGGCGGGCTTGAACTCGTTCACAAGGATGGTTCGGAGGATGTTTGGGCGTATGGCTATCTCGGCGCGACCGCTGGCTACAATGCCGCTAGCGGCAATCCCTTGCTGAGCGGAAGAGGCTCTCCGTACGCCCCCTTCGGGGTTTTAGGTAACAGCGCCATCTACGCTGGGAACGTTTGGAATCTCAACTCGACGGGTAGTTATGAAGGGCCGACCTTCTGCGCTTCAGCGACACCGAGGCTGAGGGCAATCTTCCCATACGCCCCGGTGCAGGTGGGGGGTACAGTTTGCTCAGGAATAGCGCCTCCCGGAGGGGAAGCGACTTACACGTATACGGTTGGAGTATCGCCAAATAGCGGAGCTGGAACATCAGTGCAGGCTGGGACGGAGGACTACTACTTTATTGAAGCGATACCAATAAAACAGCTTAGGGGTGTACTGCAATGACAGGCACTCCAGCATTGTTCATTGAAGGTGCGATCAAGATGAGCCCCATGGTGATCGTCGCCTGTATGATCTGGGGGCGCCGCCGCGGCGTGAAGACACCCCTAGCCGTGGTGTTTGGCTTTGCTGTGCTCGCGTGTTTGTTCGCATTTATGTACATTCGCGAGGCTGAGAGCATCGGCAATCTCAAGCATCTTGATCGCTCTACAGTGCAGGTTATTTCGTACAAAGGCCGCGACTATCGAAACCCGAGACAGGTCGGGGAAGTTGTGAGCGCTTTTCACCAAACGCAATGGTACACGGTGAAGGGCTCGGACATGGTCGATCCTCAAATCCTCCTAATCGGTTTCACCGATGGACGACAGTGGGAAATGACTGTAGGTAGGAGCCGATACGGAGAAGGAGGTGTCATCCTGAGGCTAGCCACGGAACATGAGTTTACACGTGGTGTCGCTTTCAATTCCATTTTGGGCGAAGTACTGACTTCAATCGGATCAGCGCGAGGACCACTTCCATAAAAGTTTCACGTTGCTCGCGCTACACGCGGATGTTTGTGTGACGCAGATCTCGGCGGGTGGCCCGCACAAGCCCTTCTTTGTGCGGGCTGTTGAGGCTCTGGCGTATCAGTATGACAAGCTGAACCGGCTTTCGACGGTCACGGTTCCGGGCCAGGCGTCCGCCAGCTACGGATACGAGCTGTGAAACTCGGGGACAGACGGGACGTTCCCCGTCGTTTTCTGGCAGAGTGCGGAATGAGCGGAAAACATCCCGTATTTTCTGACAAGCTGAATCGGCTCGCCACGGTTACCGTTCCTGGCCAGTCGCCCACGCTCTATAGTTACGACGAGGTGGGCAACCTTGCAGGCTATACTT
>CAILAZ010000191.1 GCA_903832295.1 uncultured Acidobacteriota bacterium | reverse complement strand
CTAACAAGGTGCCTGATCCGACGTTGAGCGCCCAAGTCCAACGGCGTGGGCTGGCCTTTGCCCCCACTGCGGCAATCGTTGAATCGCTACGCGCGAAGGGCGCCGGCCGTCTGACGCTGAAGGTAATTGAGGCGCCCTTCCCGAAGGGAACTCCGTGCGCCGTTTTGAGCAGAACCCAAATTACAGGGCCGTCCGTCGGATGGATTGACCCGGCCACGGGCGTGACGTGGTCCAAGAGCGACAACGGAGCGGACGTGGACTGGAACCAGACCGGCAGTACTGCGCCAACCTGGATCTGGGAGGCTATTCAGACTGCCAACCATCGACGAATTGCAGGAGATCTACGATCCTAATGTTAACCTTCCCGGAACCTGCTGCGGCCGAGGCATATCCGTGACCTGGCATGTTAAAGGAAACCTACAATTGTCCGGTTCGCACTGGAGCAGTACTCCCGGAAATGCTTCGGGCGAGGCTTGGCTCTTCCGCTTCGACAATGGGGGGCGGTTCTCCAGCCGGCTCGGCAACAGCGACGCCGTTCGGGACTTGTGCGTACGCCGTTCCGGAGAATGAGAGTGATTCGATGCTTTGGTTATTTGGTC
This sequence comes from uncultured Acidobacteriota bacterium, assembly GCA_903832295.1. Taxonomy (GTDB): domain Bacteria; phylum Acidobacteriota; class Terriglobia; order Terriglobales; family Acidobacteriaceae; genus TOLSYN. Next base: position 9,389 of record CAILAZ010000191.1, on the reverse strand, counting down.
TTTCGTTTCTTTGCTGTGCAATGCTGGAGAGGACTACATGAAGACGAAGGGGTTTCATATTTGTTGGGACCGGCACCAATGCTTGAGGGCTGGGCGCTTTCTGGTTGTTCTGGTGGTTGCAATTGTCTTGTGGCCCCAAAACGCAACAGGGCAACACCCGACCGTCCCCAAGCTGACACTTAGCCAGGTTGAACAGTTAGTGTCGAGCAAGGTGCCGGATTCGACGATGCGCGCACAAATCCAAAAGCGAGGTTTGTCCTTTGCCCCCACTCCGGCAATCCTTGGATCGCTGCGCGCGAAGGGCGCTGGTCCTCTCACAATTGCAGTGATTGAAGCGCTGTTGCCGAACGGAGCCCCAAGTGCGAAGACCCAGTTCACCACCGGTAACGGCGGCCCTTACCCAATCAAGGTCGAAGGCAAATACGGATTCATTGACCGCTCTGGAACGATAGTGATCATTCCGCAATTTGATGCGGCTTCCAGGTTCGCGGATGGACTCGCGGCAGTGCGGATCGGAACCAAGTTCGGCTACGTCAACACAGGAGGAGAAGTGGTGATCGCGCCGCAATTCGAAGCGGTGGAGGATTTCAGCGAGGGCCGCGCTGTTTTTCAGGCCGGTGGAAAGTTCGGATACATAGACAAGAATGGACTTGTGAAGATATCAGCACAATTTGACGCGGCTGAAGATTTCCACAATGGTCGCGCGATCGTCAAGCTTTGCTGTGGCAGCGGTTGGAGAGGGCTTGGCAGAAAGGCTGGGTATCTTGGAAGCGATCGATACGGATTTATCAACCTAGAAGGCAAGCTCATCGGCCACCGCGAGTTCTTGTACGTGCCTTTAGAGGGGAGCTTCTGGCGCTTTCTGGGGGCTCGTTTCGCTCGGCCGGCTGAGGATCATGCACTGGTGAGAACTACGGACGACCGCGTCAGCATCATGGATAGCTACGGAGATGTGGTGATCGTCGACAAGGCCAAGGTCGATGAGATCGGTGATTTTGGTTTCGGAGATGGGTTAGCAGCGGCTGCTACTGGTGGGAAGTGGGGGTACTTAGACACGAGCGGAAGATGGGCCATAGCACCCCGTTTCGAGGAGGCAGATGGTTTCAAAGATGGGCTAGCTAGGGTACGGGTTGCTGGGCAATTTGGCCTTATCGACCGCAAAGGAAATTTCGTCGTCAGACCGCTGTTCGAGCGCATTTGGACAGTTTCAGAGGGATTTGCGATTACAGAGGAAGGCATAGGCACCGTCCCTGGTTGTCCAACCTGCGGTATGTTCGGATATGTTAATACGACAAACCAGGTCAGGGTCGGCGTTAACGATGCATACATCGTGCAACAAGCCAACCCCAATGGGACCTCTCCGACCCTGTTATGCCTTTTAGTGAGGGGCTGGCAGCGGTGAAGACCGATGAGAGTTGGGGGTTTATCGACACAACTGGAAAGCTTGCAATTACCCCGCAGTTTGAATTTGCCAGACCTTTCGAGGACGGGTTGGCGCTCGTTAGAATTCATGGAAAGCAAACATACATCACCAAGACTGGTGCATTCGTGATTGATCCGTTTGCCAGGAAATAGCGCACCGCATTCAGTGAGTCAACCGCGGGGGGACGGGCGCCTGATAGGTAAGCACCGGAAAACGCGACTGGAACAATCGTGAGTGGAGGCATACACCTTTAATGAATGAGTTCTGGCGAACATGGGGAAATAATGTTGACTTTGCTGGTATGGACGGTATTCTGACTGGCACTGTCATCGCGCTGGATGATCGAGTGGTATTGACGTTCGCGGCCATCGCTGTTGGAAAGATGCATGACGCGTAAGTAACAGAAGAAACATGGCCGCAAGGGAGACATCGTGGAGATACTCCAATTTCAAGTTCGTTCGCGACGTTACATTCCGACCTCGCATTCGGAGATTCTGGTCATGGCACTCATCTTCTGCCTCCAAACTGCAGTAGCGCAGCACTCAAACATTCAAAGTCTGACTCTGGCCCAAGTTGAAGAACTGGTTTCACACCACGTGCCGGACTCAACGATGCACACCGAGATTCAGCGGCGTGGTCTGGCCTTTGCTCCCAATGCGACGATAGTCGACTCGCTGCGCGCGAAAGGTGCTGGCCCGCTGACGTTGGAAGCAATTGAAGCGTTTTTCTCAACATCGACTCGGAACGGCGCACCCGCCAAACCTAACTCTTCAGCGCCGGTCATCGTTCTGGTGATCGATCCTCCGTCAAACGTGCGCGCATCGCCATCAGCCGCATCTCCTATACTTTGCTCAGTGACCAGCAAGGCCTCCATTCGCATCCTTGGCGCTGAAGGCAACTGGTACAAGACGGACGTTGCGGTGGGAAGCTGGGCTACATCTATCGCAACCAGATCAAGTTCTGAAAACGCGGCTGCTCTGTCGTCGATCGCGGTGTGATTCACAGATAGCGAGGGCATTCAATGTTTTGTTCGGACTGTGGTGCTGAGGTTGATGAACGCCGCAGGTTTTGCGGTAAATGTGGCGGGCAGTTGAATGCTGGTGACATTGGCAACCTGGTGGTACCACCGGTTGCCCCTGTCACCGCGGCGCAGCATCCTTCCCAGAACACGAAGTTTATGTATGCCCTTGTTGCCTTGTTGGTGGCGGGAGGCGTTTGTGGGATAGTGCTTTACAGACACAATGACGCTGACGAGGCCCGCGTCTCAATCGATGCAAATGTGTGCGCTGACACACGCAAAACCGACCTGCCGGCTTCTCCGGAACAGGATCGCAAGAACGAGGCAAGCGCCGTCGGGACAATGCGTACGTTGAACACTGCGGAAGTGACATATGCGAGCACCTATCTGGCGAAGGGGTTCGCCCCCCTTAGGGCACTGGGCGGAGATGGGGGCATGGCGGACGAGAATCACGCTCTTCTCATCGTCGATGAACTCGCTGCGACGGGGCGGCGGAACGGCTACCAATTCACGGTGAGCATTCCCAGCGGAACATCACCGGGCCGGCCAATCCCCACTTACTTCACGACGGCCACACCAGCAGCGGGGCACACTGGCCGAAATTTCTGCGGCGACCAATCTGGGGTGATCCGCTATGAGACGAACGGACGCGAGTGTACGCTCACGTCCCCGCCGCTAATGTAGTGTTCCGTTTCATTTGCAGCTGGAGTTGTGGAATCGAAAGAGCAGCTATCAGCGGTAGGGTTTAGGCGAATCGAAGATGAACAATGGAATTCCGCATAAGAGCTTTCTCGCACAAAAGGAGAACTAGAATGTCTGAAGGTCAGCCGTCCCAGCCAGTTATCATCGTCGCATCCACAAAGGGTGTTGGCATAGCGATCATTCTGGCCTTGCTCTTTGGTCCTCTCGGGCTGCTGTATTCCTCGGTGTTGGCTGCGGTTGTGATGTTCATCGTCAGCATTCCTGTCGTCATATTCACAGCAGGTTTAGGACTTCTGCTCACACAGCCCATCTGCGCAGTGTGGGCCGCTGTGGCTGTGATGTCTCGCAACAAGAAGCTTGTTGAGGGTGCCACCGGCAGCCTCACTGCGGCGCCGCCTACCGTTCGGGATGTAGTCGCTTCATCGCCGACGCCAACAGAAGTGCCATGGGCTGCGCAACCGTCAGCAGAAGTGCAAAGTGTTGCGCAAGCGCTGCCATGCCCGTCGAGCGACTCCATGTTTTGCGCAGTCTGTGGAACTGAAGGTGCGGAAGGTTCTAAGTATTGTGGGGAATGCGGTGGCCAGATGCGTCCGGCCCCGAAAGAACTTGAAGCCAAGCCGGCGGAGGCGGCGGTGGTTGGTTCGTTGCCATCGATAGCAACTGGAACTTTGACTGCACAAGAACCGCTTGGAGCTGTTTCAAGCACGCCCATGTACTGTCCAGACTGTGGTAGCGAGATTGCAGAAGGTCGCCAGTTCTGCGGCAAGTGTGGCAGAAAGTTAAGCGCAGCGGCGGTCGCTGTTATGTGGACAGCGCCGAGTGAACAGCGCACGGCTGCGGCAGTTGCCCCTGCGCGAGAGACTCCGAAGGTGTTTCCTGCTTCTCCGGCTCCGAAGTCCTTCGTGGCAAAGATCACTCCGCTCGTGTTTTTGGTAGTTCTGGCCGCTGCCGGGGGCGCGTGGTGGTGGTTCAACCGTCCCGTCCCTGCCTACAAGGTTCAGGATCCTGGAATTTATCCGTTTCAGGGTCTGAGTGCTGATGGAACAACTATAAAAACGGGCTTCATTGACGCCGATGGCAAGGTTGTCGTTCAACCTGAATGGGATGCCTGTTCGCGCACCACCATTTCGCATCAGTTGGTGGCCTGCAACGAGGGCCTTTGCGGGGTTTACAAAGACGGAAAGTGGGGCTATATCGATACCACCGGACATCTGGTGATACCCAACCAGTTCGACTTCGCCAACCCGTTTACCGAAGGGCTTGCGACTGTGAAACTGGGTGGGCGATGGGGCTTCATCGACAAGACGGGTCAATATGTCATTAATCCGCAATTCGATAAATTTGTAATCTTCCATGAAGGTTTAGCGCCAGTACATGTGGACGGCAATTGGGGATACATCGACAGAACAGGAAGCTTCGCGTTTAAGTCCCTCAAGCAAATGAATCCCGCCGCGGAAGGCGGCGATTTTTCAGGAGGGCTTGCGGCGGTTTGCCAGAATGCCCCTCAGAGATGTGGCTATATCGACCGCAGCGGCACATTGGCAATCAAGCCACAGTTTGACTCTGCCAGTACCTTTTCCGAGGGGCTGGCGTCTGTCCTCGTAAGCGGTAAGTGGGGCTACATTAATACGTCCGGGAAGATCGTCATCAATCCCCAATTTGACGGTGCAACAGCATTTTCGGGCGGTCTAGCCATAGTCTCGATCTCAGGGCATCAAGGCACAATCAACAGGCAGGGGAGATTTGTGGTGAACCCAGGGCAATTCAACATTGAGACGCGCGATGGCGACCTTCAGCCTGTCTCCGGCAGCGACGGCCTGGGTCTCATAACCAGGGATGGCAAATGGGTCGTGAAGCCCACAAAGGCCATTACGGAGATCGAGAGCATCTTCGGCAAGGTGTTCGAGGGAAAGATCAACGGCCAAACGGCGCCCATCTCCCTCGCCGGCAAGGTCCTGGCCGGCCCCTATAAGGGAGCGATGCTTGATACGCTCGCACCAGACATCGACAACGAGAACAGTGCGCGAGACTCGGTAAGCAAGCTGATCGCGAGGGAATCCAGCTACAACGCCGCGAATCCTGCCAATGGATTCACGTCGGACCTGGGCGCCCTTGGGAAGAGCGAGGGATCGGCGGAAGTGAATGGTGCGGACCAAATTGATGCTGCTCTGGCCAGTGGGACGAAAGACGGTTACCAGTTCACCATCACTATTCCCGTCGGAACCTCTACTGGCGGAATCAACTTCAACTATTTCCTGGTGGCCAAACCTGCCACTGGTCACGCAGGCCGGACCTTCTGTGCTGATTCTTCCGGGACGGTCCGGTACGCCATGCAGGGAGCGGAATGCATGATTACATCGCCGACGCTTTGAAACATCCTCGTTGCAAGAAAGCAATTCCGTGCCAGGGGAGCTGAAAGGGGGGCCTCGATGGCCGAGGGGGAGACTTAATGGAGACAAGCCGCTTTAGGTTTTGCGTGTACAGCATACTGCACGTTACGGCATCGTGCTTGCTTGTTCTGGCCGTCGCAGTCCTCATGTTGCCCGACGCTGCCGTGGGGCAACAGGCAACTATCCACGGGCTGACTCTTGCCCAAATTGAAGACCTCATTTCACACCACGTTCCGGATTCCACCATGCACACGGAGATTCAGAGGCGTGGGCTGGCCTTCACTCCTACCTCCGCGATCCTCGATGAGCTGCGCTCAAAGGGCGCAGGAGAGCAAACGCTGGCGGCAATCGAGGCTCTATTTTCGGCCAAGTCCGGCAAGCCCAGTTCCGCGAAGGGCTATGCTGTTGTCGTGCACCCCACCTTCGCTACTCTCACGTTTCCAGTGTCACCGCGGCCGGTCTGGCAATGGGGTGCCGGCGGCCTCCAGTACACATGGCACGCGAAGATACAAACGCCACAAGGAGGCTATGAGGTAGGTTTCTTCCTGTTTGGCCCGATGGGCGAAATGCCCCAGGAGTCTGGCAATATCAGAAAGCTGCTGGCCAATGGTCAGTTTAGCGCGTTCGACGGTTCGGGGAGCGTTGATCGCAATGTTCGAGTCAGTGACAATTATTCAGAGGGACTTCTCACTATTACGGTTGACGGCATGCCTTCGGTCAAGCGACTCTTCGGCCAGAGCCTAACGTCCTGCGATCTACTTGCTGAGAGCATGAATGAGAAGGCATCGTCCCACGTACCGATCCAGTATGTTTCGCGCTGAGGGGGGCTAGCGGGCAACTTCACACAGGGACGTCCCCTAACAACCCAGCGATGATAGTCGCCCTACGGACTAGCTAATCGTGATTGGTAGGTCGACATACAGGAGGGTACTTCATGAATACGCGCCGGTTGATCTTTTGTTTGTATCGCACGCTGCACGTTGCCGTGTTGACCTTCCTGGTCGGTCTCGCGGCGTCGCCTCTCCTATGGCCACAGCCTGTGGTGGCGCAGCAGGGGACAATTAAGAAACTCTCCCTTGCTCAGGTTGAGGAGCTCGTTGCACGCCACGTCCCAGACTCTACCATGCACACGGAGATTCAGAGGCGGGGGCTCGCCTTTTCCCCGACTACTGCCATCGTGGAGTCACTGCGCGCCACGGGTGCTGGCCCCTTGACGCTCTCAGCATTAGTAGCACTGCTGCCCAAAACAACGCGGAGCGGTGTGAGCAATCCCGCCGGAACAGAGTCGGCGCTTTCAGCGACCCTGAAAGTTATCGAGCGCACGCTAAATGCACAAACGGAAATTGATCGAACAAGAACCCAACACCTTAAATCGTCTGGAACAGTCATTCGTGACAACGCTCGCTACCATCTTTCCAATCTGATTGTTGATCCATCTACTTGCACTATTAAAGAGACCCACACAATCGAGTCGAACACATTACGGTCACAAGGTGGAAGAGACTCCGCTTCCAGTAGCACGGCGCGAGTCGAGATAACATTGTCTTTGAAAGACGTTGAACAGGTGAGTGTAGAGAGAGAGGGCGATTCTTACAATCTGATAAATGCGAAAAATGGTCACCCTGAAGACACTCTGACGGTTGCACCCCCTGTCTACTTCGTTTTCTTAGCTTCATCTACGGCCGCATTCTCCCATCATGCTTCAAGCACAACAGGAGACCATCAGGCGGCGCAGGTGAATAATGACTCTGTAAAGGTAACCGCTTTCCTATTTTTCGATGAGGAGATGGCTAACCGCGCAGGAGAAGCCGTGAAGCGCGCGGCTAAGTTGTGTGGTGGCAATAGCTCTGTGTCGCCGACGCCGTGACGCCTCACCGATGCAGGAAGATCGATTCAGTGGGTTGAGCTTGGTAGGCTGGCCTCAATGGCCGAAGGGGAGTTAATGGAGACAGGACGGTTTGCACTTTGTTCACACAGCCCGCTGAACCTTGCGGCGGCGCGCTTAGTGGTTCTGGCCAGTGCAGTCCTGTTCTGGCCTCACACTGGCGTGTCGCAAAAAGCGGCTATTCAAAAGCTGACTCTTACCCAAGTTGAAGAGCTCGTTTCGCATCGCGTTCCTGATTCCACCATGCGTACTGAAATCCAGCGGAGAGGACTGGCCTTTGCTCCCAATCCCGCGATTGTCGATTCACTGCGGGCGAAGGGCGCGGGTCCTTTGACATTGGCTGCAATCGAGGGGGTCCTCCCGAAGATTACAGCGAACAAGTTTGCCGACAGCGGACCATCGCTGGCAGCAACTATGCTGTCGATTCAGCACCTTCTGGAGGAGCAACATCAAGTCAATCGGGTACGGACCCAAAACCTTCCTTCGTCACGAACAACAATTCGAGAGACAGTTCGGGCGTCCCTCTCCGATGTATTGATTGACCCAGCAACATGCATTCTGCACGCGACTAACACCTCGGAAAGCAGCACCAAATGGTCGGTAAATGGCACCGACAGCGTCTCCCACTTTGCCTCCCGCGTTGAGATAACATTTTCCTTTAAGGATGTTGAAGAACTCGGAATCGAAAAAGAGGGGGATTATTGGAATCATAGATTTGCAGAATTGGGTCACCCTAGTGACACGATGACGGTGCTTCCCTCGGTCTTTATTGTTCACCCATCAGCATCGAAGCCAGCGTTCTTCATGCACAATTCCACCACGATGGGTAACCAACCTCCCGAGGTGAAAGATTCCACTACCAAAGTTACTTCATTTTACTTTCGGGACGAGGCGACGGCCAACCGCGCCGTCGAAGTCATGAGACGTGCGGCCACGCTATGCCGCGGTGGCAACAGAAACAGCGCAACACAGAATTGAGCAATCGCTGAGCATTTCTACATAAAGAGGAAGCCGCAATGAATATGGGCAGGTTATTCGTTTATTCACGTCGCCCGCTGCAGATCTCAGTGTTGACCTTACTGGTCGCTGTCCTCCTATGGCCTCACCCTGTGGTGGCACAGCAGGGGACAATTCAGAAACTCTCCCTTGCTCAGGTTGAGGAGCTCGTTGCACACCACGTCCCAGACTCGACCATGCACACCGAGATTCAGAGGCGAGGTCTGGCCTTCTCCCCCACCCCTGCCATTGTGGAGTCGCTGCGCGCGAAAGGCGCAGGGCCTCAGACGCTGGCAGCAATTGAGGCGCATCTGCCCAAGGCGCCCCAGAGTGCTGGCGTGGGTGGAAGAACTTCGGCTACCTCTGTCACAACCGGTGGTGCAAAGTCCCGCCATGGCGCGCCTCATCAGGCAGTGGGAAGGGTTGAGATCACGACCGAGCCCGGAAGTAATCTGTTGATGGACGGCGGGGAGGTAGGGACCGCGAGTTTCGACGGTACCTTCGTACTGAAGGAAGTGATTGAGGGGCAGCATGAGTTGGTAGCTCGGAAAGCGAACTACCAGGAGTCGGGCGCGAAGTTCGTCTTGGCCAAGAATGAAGTTAAGCAGCTGACCCTACCTCTGGAGTGGGCGGGCGGCTTCCTCACTGTGTCCGTACAGCCGCCCGTCGCATCTGTGCGTATTTCCGGCCCACGAAATTCTAACGGCTCTCCAGCCGATGCGAAGTTTCCGGCCGGGAGCTATGTTTTGAACGTCTCGGCAGATGGTTTTGTCGACCAGACACGATACTTTCGGATTGCGGCAGGTGAGCACCACGCGGAGCAGCTTCAACTGGAAGTAGATCTCGTTGCAGCTCAGGCGAAGGCGGCTAGAGGCGACGGAAGGAGCCTGCAGGCGCTTGTCGAGGCTCTGGCTCATGGTGCGGAACTGAGTTTCCCGATAAAGTTCATGAACTACACTCCCCATAGCGGGCAGT
>CAILAZ010000190.1 GCA_903832295.1 uncultured Acidobacteriota bacterium | reverse complement strand
GCGATGGACTTGGTCGCCCGCTCATTCGCCTTGTCGAGTCTTTCCAGGTCGTCGGCCGTGATCCAGTGAGGTGTTGCCAGCTCAGCCTGAGCGGCGAGCGCAGCCTCGATCACCGTTACCGGCCGCGCAGTACGAACGGAGGACCGTACTGGGTAGCTCTTCACGAATGGAGCCGGGATGCTCTCCCCGCTTACCGGATGCGGGATGCCGGACTCCAAAGGTGCCGCGAAGGCCATCAACGACTTGTCCGGCCTGTAGTTGAGCACGAAATCGACGTCGTAGGGTGCCGAGGTGGTGCCCGAGGAAACCAACTTCAGGCTGATCGTCTCGCCGCTGGCCAGGGCGACGAGCAGATTGCTCTCCGCAGCCTCGTGGGTGAGAGGGCTCACATAGACCAGTTTTGGCTCATTCTCCACGTGCTCGGCGGTGAACAGCGTAGGGGCGCCGACGGCAATGGAGGTGACGGCCTCAGGAAGATGGATGGTGCTGATGAACAGGGGCTTGCAATGAACCTCTCCGACGGTGGAGCTGTCGACCGCCCGGCTTTCAATTCGAGCGTCCACGGAGTGAGGAGAATCTCCCGACGGGAGCTGCGGTCTTGCCTGAGTGGCAATGGGTACTGGCAAAGCCGCAGGAGCAGGAACTGCGCTCGCGGCACTGGCTGCTGCGGGCGACCCTGACGCGGCGGTGGACGGAGTTGGCAACGCCGACTGAGCCGATGCGGCTGCTGCCGTCAGCGAGAGAACAAGAGAAACGACAAAGACCTTCACTATTGATTGCCTCCATAGGCGGGATTCGGGGGTGTGTTGCGGAGGGCGAGCTCCGCAAGGTAGAGGCGCCGAACGGAAGCAACGTAGGCAAGCACATCGGCGCCCGAGTAGTGGAGACCGCAGCGAAGGATTGGACGGCTACCCCGGTAATATGCCGCCAACACCAGACGAAAGTCTCCGTGGAACTGCTGCATCAGATCGGCTAGGTATCGAACCCCGCCGGAGAGGTTTTCCGAGATGCCAAAGGGATTTTGCACGCCATACTCCGCCGCTGTGGCTGGCATGAGCTGCATGAGTCCCATGGCCCCTTTGGGGGAGATTGCCCCCGGGTTCCAGCCAGACTCCTGGGTGATGATCGCGTGGATAAGCTCTCGGGGAATCTGATAGTGGGCGGCGTACGCGTCGGCGTAGTACACCGCTTCGTCGTGGCCACTCTGCGGCAACGTGCCTGCCGCTGCGGAAAGAGCCAAGGACAGCCCCAAGAACAGTTCTGAGCAGAACCGGATCATTGCGCCGCAACCTCCAGTGGCATCACCGAAGCGGGCTCGGGAACGCTCTCAGGACTCACGGCCTGAACCTGTACGTCGTGCCGGCTCATTTCGTCCGCGATGATGCGAGCGTTGTCCATGAAGCTCTCGAAGCGGCCAGAGACAAGCAGACTCGCTCGATCCTTCTCTGTCTTGGCGATGAACGGCAGAATAACCGCCTTGTGGTCGTCCCGGATCTCTTTCAGGTTCAGTTTGTCGAGCGCCAGAGCGAGGGTGATCATCTCGGAGATGGATGGGGGCTTTTCCATCTTGAAGGCCCGGAGCGTCTGCGCGAAGCCAGCGATGAAGTAATGGATGGCCTTCGAGCACTGCGGTGTCCGGCTCGCAACAATGGCGGCTTCCTGCTCCGGGGTCGGATGATTGATGTAGATGCGGGCGCAGCGCCGCAGAAGAGGATAACCCAGCTGTCGCTCGTCGTTGGCCGTAACGATGGTGAAGGGCGGTTGATGTGCCTTGACCTCGCCGAGTCCGGGAATCGTCAGCTGCCACTCGCCGAGGAACTCAAGCAGTTGAGCCTCGAAGGCGTGGCTGATCTTGTCGATCTCATCGACCAGCAGAATGCAGCGAGCCGGCGTCTCCAGAGCACTCAAGAGCGGTCCGGCCAGGAAGAAGGATCGATCCGAGACTCTCCTGGCGGCTTCATCGAAGGTCCCGTCATGAAAGCGCACATAGAGTTGCCGCAACTCATCGCTGAAGCTTCCGATCGCCTCCTTGTCCGTGAGGCCTTCGTAGCACTGGAGCCGTATGAGCTTCATGCCTGTGGCGCGTTTGATCGCCAGGGCCATCTCGGTCTTGCCGGCGCCGGCGGGGCCTTCCAGCAGGATGGGCCGGTCAAGCTGCGCGGCCAGGTAGATTGTGTTGGCTACTTCCTGAGTCGTGAAGTACCCGACTTCCTCCAGCGACGCACGCGTGTCATCAGTGTCTGTGAACATCTAGCGATCATAGTATCACTAGTACTAGTGGTTCGTGCAAGAGTTTTTTGAATTTCTGTTCCGGCGTCGAAGAAGTGCACCGGGGCGAACGCGGAATGCCCGACCTGGGGTAAACGGCAATACTCTATCTACTGATTTGATCCGTGTGGCGCCATGGAGGCACTTTCGCAGGTCGGCGGTGACGTTTGGAGAGCCATGATCAGGTCGACGCGGCAATTGACGCCGAGTTTGTTGTAGATCCGCGTGGTGTAGTTCTTAATCACCTGGTATGTGGTGCCAAGTTGAGCGGCGATGGCCCGATTCTTCACGCCAACGCGGAGCAAAGCGGCTATCTGCTTTTCCCTTAACGTCAGCAGATTCCACAGTTCGTCGTGAGCCGATTCGTCGTCATCAGTCCAATCGAGCGGTTGCATCCACATCCGCCCCTCCCGCAAGGCACAAAAACACTCGCGTAGATCACCGACCTTCGCCGTCCTGTATATGAGTCCACAAATCGCCGGCTCAGCCAGGAGCGGCAATAGGGAATCCTTGCGTTCTGCGATCCAAACGACGGGGCAGAAGTGCTCCCTTGCCAGAAGCATCGTCTCTGACCGGAGTGACACCTGTCCCAGAAACAGGGTCGTCCCCGGCCGTCTGATGATCCAACGTGCCACCTCGGATTCGGTGGCACAATCCACTACCTCTGATTGGGGAAGCAACCCGCTGATCGCGGTTGAGATCGAGGTATGGAACAGAGATTGGCTGTCATAGATGAGGATGGCTACCACTGCCACCTCATGCAGACTTCACAGGACATGCTGTACACCAAATGCGGAAACACCCTTTCGCAGAAACACCGAGCGCCCGAAGGCTGGCTCCGTTCTTCAAAATCGACAGGAGATTAGAACACAATGGCTCCTATACTCCGCGGCGGGGAATCTCAACAATCAACACTCCCCAACCCGTTGCGTGCAGAGCCAACGATCACTCCCGAAACATATTCAGCTTTGCCGGCACGACCCCGACATGTTTTCCACAATCATGGTGCGTGAGATAATCCATACCATTCCTATGACTACTATATATCGCTATGACATTGATCCAATACTGATTACCTCTGAACTTTTGAAACGAATGGCGTGGGGAACGCACTTGGAAGGTCCCCAGCGCCGAATCCTAAGCTGCGACCTCTACCTCCAGGGGCAGCGCAGGTGCAAGGGCGAATTGCTCGAATGCGGGCATATTGTTGTTCCAGGCGACGGCTCCCGGCGCCAGCACAGGCGCTGTCCGCTCTGCCATCAGCTCCGCACGCGAGGCGCTCTCTGAACAGAAGCGTATCGCCCGCGTCAACCTTGGCAACGCACAATACGGCCGTCGCAATTTTCGAAAAGGCGCGCGTCCGCAGGGGCGCTTGCGATGAGCAAGCGCCCGCGGAGCCCGCTAATTGGGAGTGATGACAGCCTTCTTGACCTGCCCGACCGTGGCGAACTTGTTCTGAATCGCGTAGTAGTTCAGCAGAACCCGAACGGCCTCGCTGCGATTGCTTGAACTGAAGAGGTGCTTTGCGTAGATCAGCAGCAGAGCATTCTCTTCCGGAGTCCAGTCGAGGCGCAGTTGCGAGAAGCGCTGGCCGCCCTCAAACACGAGGTTCGTCCAGACACCCTGATAGAACTTCGTGACGTCGGCCAGCTTGATCTTCTTTTCAAGGGCTAGACCAACGATCATCTTCGCCGCGTTCGTCTTGGTCAACTGATTCTTGTGCCTGATCTTCTCGAGCAGCGTGAGCGTCAGGTCGTCCAGAGAGGTGCACGCCTTGACGACTGTCGGGGCGTTGGGATCTTTGGTCCTAGG
>CAILAZ010000189.1 GCA_903832295.1 uncultured Acidobacteriota bacterium | reverse complement strand
GCAGGTTCTGAAGCAGTATCCGACCGAGGGATTTGACTGCCGTTTTGTTGATACTTGTGTTGAGACAGAGGTAGAAGATAAGCCGCTGGTCGATCACCTCATCCATGGTGACGACGTTCTCTTAGGCGCCGGTGATGCGCGCCATCTCCTTCGGAATGAAGGTCATCAGGTGATTGATCAGACCCTGGATCTTAGGGACACGCTCCTTGTCGTCGAAGGTTGCGGCAAGGTTGTGGACACTCATGCTCAACGCTCGCCGCTCCTCAGGAGAAGCCGCAAGCCGGTCCATGTTGTCCATCGCGGTCTGCACCTGGCTCTTCAGTTTGGACACATCGTAGGCGATGACGAGAATGTCGTTAATGTTGAAGCGGCGGCCGGAGTAGTACAGGATGCGGACTAGGTTCTCAAGATAGACGCGCTGGTGGGAGTCGAAGAACTCGTTGGTGTTCATCTGGAAGGAATCGAAGATGAACGACACCTGATCTTCCGGGCTCGCCCCAGAGGGAACCCAGAGAGGGTTGTACTGAGCGGAAAATTCGGAATGCTGGGGATCGATCAGTCGAAGCTGGTGCGTTCTGCCAGCCGCGTGTATGGACGGCAAGAGGCGTTGAAGGAGCTCCTGTTCACCTTTGCCATCCATGATAATGATCGGGTGACCGCGGGCGATGTCCTGTTGGGTAATAGACTCCAGCAGCGTTGACTTTCCCGCTCCGGTCTGTCCAAAGCAGATGGCCTGCATCGAGCGAAGCTGGTTTGCCCAATAAAACGGCGCCCCGCTCGTCCGGTATCCAACCAGGACAGCGTCCTTGGCGGCCGCCATGGCAAGATGTTTGCGGTCCGCTCTGGGTGCAATCACTGGAAAGCTTCGCGGCCACTGCTCTTCGCGGCGCGAGCGGCGGGTCACGAAGTAGACGAGCACCGAGATTGCAAAAGCAATGGCGGGAAAGGGCAACGCCGGCAGCTCGATGAGCTGCGCGGCCGACAGGAAGAGACGGCTGTGCGCGATCCAAAGGAGCACGGCTACGAGGGCCGCCCCCAGAACGTAAAGCACAACCAACGCTTCGCCCTCGCGAATTTCCTCCTGCTGCGTCATCTTCCGTTCAGCCATCGAGCACACTCCTGTCCCGGGGACCGAGCGCCCCGCAAGCGAAATACTTCGCGGATGATTCTGTCTTCATACCAGCGGCTGGGAATCACCCAGGGGAGCGCGCAGTCCCGCGCCGCACAGTCCGAAAGGCAGTCGATCTGGCGCAGAAGGTGAACCATCAAGTCTTGCGCCGAAAGCAACAGGGTCCGGCAGACATCAAGTGGCGAGAGCAGCGCTTCCAGTTCCCAATCCGTGAGAATGCGCGGTTCCTCCCCACTCAGCGGACTCCACGACCACTGGTCATCGTCTGAGAGATAGAGCCGCCCTTTGACTTTTCGAATGCTCAGGCACGCCGCGTACTGGTGGCCGCCGAGCAGCGCGATAGGGCGAAATATCTCGCGAATTGTCGTGAACGTGTTGCTAGCTTCGTGAGCCATCCAAGTCACCCGAACCACTACCGCCAGTACGAGAAGTAGAGAAACATGACAAACATCAAGCCGAAGCAGACAATCCCTGAAACGAGGATCGGGTGCAGACGGCGGCGTCCGGGGTCGTCCGGGTTGGCATCAGGCTTGTATGAGTGTTGCTGGACTGGGTCCGTGACAAGGTCGAGCAGGGACGTTGAGAAGTCACGTATCTGGCCTCTCTTGAACGCCTCTCTGGCGTACATGACACTTTCCTCTGGCGTTATGGCTCTCAATGGCAATACCTTGGGCTTTTTGGGGGTTTCCATCACTCTTCCTCTCTGTTTTTGGGCCAAAAATAGCCGGCCATTGCGCAGGCCGACTATGAAACTGCCGTGAAGCTAGAACACTACGGTTGCGGTGACGGGATGCTTTTCATCGTCCGGAAGACTGAACTGGTAGATGGCTGGCGTTCGCCCGGGTTTCGCGAAGCCAACGATCCACTCGGCACTCTCACCGGCCTTCAGATCGCGCGGCGCATTCAGCGTCGAGCCGTGCGTGCGAAGCGGCTCGGGAGCAAAGCGGCCCATCTCGCGCAGCGCGTCCACGGAGATCTGGCGGTTCATGTAGTGGTCGGCAATGTTCTCTGAGAACGTTGGCCTGAGCGCCGTCACGGCCGGCTCCTGCAGCCGGTAGGGGTGCGTAGCCTTGTTCTCGGCCACGACCCGGACATAGTAGCTGCTGGCGTCTTCCGTGATTCGAGTCACGCGCAACTCGACACAGGCGTCGCAGTGATCCTCACCGGAATGGCGGTACCAGAAGCGGAGGCCGTGCGGCAGCTTGCCGCTCCGAATCAGCCGCTGGTTCGCCAGAGCGCTTGCGTACATGGTGTCCGTCTGCCGCTCCACCTCCTCCCGGGAGGGCTCGGGAACAGGCGGTGGCGCCGGGAGGACCTGATCGAGCACATAGGACATCGCCGCCGGATCGCCGGCGGGAAGAATCTCGTAAACGGTATGACTCCTCGCGGTCCACACAAAGAGGTTGGTGGAGACGTTCGGCTTGGTCGGCTTAATAAGGACACGGTTGTCGTGGTATTCGACGCGGACGGAGTCACTGCCAATCGAATAGGAGACAACGGGCTCCGGAAGCTCGATGATCGTGATGTGATTCAGAGCGGTGGCAACACGCGTTACCTTGCCCGGCTGGATGACGTCGGTCGTTATGTGAGTGTCCGCGGCGCTTGCACCGACCAACATGAGGAGCATGGCGGCGGAAATAAGGATTCTGGTCGGCAGTTTCATTTTGTCTATTGCGGTCCTCGTCTCTTTGCTGCATGGCAGAGAGGCCAGACTGCACCTCCCTGCCATGCGAAGTCCTGCTAGTTGAACCACTGCAGCAAGCGGTGATCGCCGGCCGCGACTGTTGGATCCTCTACGACGTGTTTGCAGTACGCTTGAACTTTTCTGTCGAGCACCTCCTTGTCTTCCTTCGTGATCCGG
>CAILAZ010000188.1 GCA_903832295.1 uncultured Acidobacteriota bacterium | reverse complement strand
TGCTGCTCTGAACCCCGCGCCGCCAAGCACCGTCCTTTTGTGTTTCACGATTTCAAATCGTTCCCGGCTTGAATCCTGCTTATCCCCTTGCCATTCATCCACCTACGACGGACGCACGCAACTTTCCCCGGACAGCAGTGAGTTTGCGTATAGGAAGATTGCTGCCCGTCTATTGGATGGCATCCCGTGTCCTGATAATCACTGAATGTCTCTTCTCCGTATGTCACAACAGTGGTTGGATTGAGACCTACGGGGATAGCAGTCGAGCCAACGATTACTGTGTTCTGCGAATAAAGACTTACAACCGGAAATTGACTCGGGCTAGAATTCGACGTGCATTCGGTTGATCCAGCGCAAGACCCATCGCGATACATGTCGCTGGTTGAACAGTATTGATAGCTGGTATTACTAAAGCTCGCCGCAACACCAAAGGGTTTGTCAAAACTCTGGTGGGCCGCAATGCTGAAAAAATTAAAATCGGCATAATTGTATCCGCCACTTGCATTTTTGTTCAGAATTGTTCCCCCATACAAATTAGCTGGCAACTTAGTGCCGTTGGGCAGGGTAGGAAAGGGGAACGTAGCGTTGGTGCCGTCGCTTGCCACGCTTGAAGCATTCACTGATGCAGCAATGCTGCGATCTGGGTTATACAACTGTAACCGAGGCATTCCGTGCGCGGTAGATAACGGATGTTGAGTGCTCCACAAAGTAAGTGTACTGGGTGTAGAGTCTTGAATCACTAACCGAGTAGACGCGCCCGGCAGGGAAGAGTCGAAGTGCTCACAGTCCCATACGAACGCACCTTTATTTGACATAAGGACATTTGCAGCTTCGTAGAGGTAAAATGCAAAACCACTATTTACAAGATTTGCGGTTCCGCACGGCACATCAAAAGTGACGTACTGATTCCAGTAGGCAGGAGCTTTCGCTTTATAAACGAAAGTTTCCCCAATGTCGTCAGTAAATTGATTGTAGTGGCTGATTGTCCCGCCTTGGCTCTGGTTTGGAGGTGGTGCCGCGGCGTAGTCTCCTGACACTGGCATGTAGGGGCGCGGAATTGGAACGCCACGTTGCCCAGCACTGTTAACAGCAACGTCTTGTGTTACGACCTGAAATCCTTGGTCTTTGCTTGGCGATGATGAGCATGCCGTGAAGAACAATAATGTAAAAAAGACGACATTCCCGACTATTAACCGCTTAGTGCTAGATCGCATAAATAGCCTCCAGAGCAGCTAAAGATGTAAAAGGGAAAGAACCTCCTCCACTTTTCGTAGAAGTTCCACCTGACTATGTTCGGTTGCAAAGTGACTGATAAGAAATGTAATACGTTTGGTGCTGTCTTCGGTGGAGACGGAAGAATGCAGAGAGGGTAATTGATTGACAGAAATATCAGCTTGTTTGCGCGTTATGGACCCATTGTTTGCAGCCAATACATAGAGTAGAAAAATCGCTTCTCCTGGATT
Source organism: uncultured Acidobacteriota bacterium (assembly GCA_903832295.1). Lineage (GTDB taxonomy): Bacteria > Acidobacteriota > Terriglobia > Terriglobales > Acidobacteriaceae > TOLSYN. The sequence continues at coordinate 9,551 of CAILAZ010000188.1, read as the reverse complement.
GCACGATGATGACTGGGATTTGACAGTGATTAGGCGCGGAGCTTGAGAGGACAAGCTCTCTCTGAGTTGATGAACTGTTTCAGCATCGACATGGACAGGCGATTGCACAAGAAGTGCCATTCGGTTAAAGGCCATGGAAATCGAAGTTTCGGATACCGGTTCCTGCCTTCGATTTCGTACTCGTTCTTCATCTATTGCTAACCGTTTAGAGAGGGGGGTACGAAATGTGCTGTGAATCGTGTTCCCGCCAGCAAGTGTCATCAAGGCGGAGATATATTGAGCACGATTACTTGGGGTGTCAGCAGAGCTCGCGAGGGCATCCATTTGAGGTAGTAGTTCGCCCCGCGACAGTACAGTTGTTTGAGAAAATGAGATACTTTGGCTGATGAGCGTAAATAGGAGCGGAAAAACCAATTTCACGTACGAGGCAATCCGGCGCACGCACATTGCTTCCTCTTTTCTTTTGGAAACTAAATCCCAACGCTAGAGAGAGGTTCATTCAAAGCAGTTGAAACAGTTACTACGAATGATGAAGAGTGTCAAGTACAGCAAAGCATGACCCTTGCGGAGATCATGCACACTCCGCAGTATCGCAACGAAAACTCCGGCGCGCTGTTGAGTGATTGGCCCCGCATTCCGTTGCCGTCGTCTGCTTCTCTTCTCGGCCACTCTGCCGCCCTTGGCCGTTGCCTAGCTGATCTCCTCGATGCCGAGTCGTCTCTCAATCTTTCCGGCGAGTGGTTATTTCTAGCGGCACTTAAACTCCCGCAGAACGTTGCGATTGAAGAGGCACTCAAGCTGACTGCGGGATGGGGGAATCGCGGCCAAGGGAGTACAGTGATGCCGGGGCGCGGGCTCTCCCCTGTGCGCCCATGGAGCGACTCTGAGCGCGAAAAGCTGGCTGCTCTTGCATCAGCGCAATGCCTGACGCTGGATGAGGCGCTGGCACTGCTGGGAGATAGCTGCGTGGATGTACACCTGAACGGGGCGGCGTATTGGTCGGCGGTCCCGGCGAGGGTTTGGAGTTACACGCTGGGAGGCTACCAGGTTTTGAAGAAGTGGCTGAGCTATCGCGAGCTTCCGCTGCTGGGGCGCGGGCTGCGCGCCGAGGAGGCTCAATATTTTGCGCAAGTGGTGCGGCGGATCACCGCGATTCTGCTGCTTGGCCCGCGTCTTGATGCGAGCTACCAGGCGATACTGCCGACGGCGACCGGCCTGCCTACTTCCTAAAAGCAACGACCCATCCACTAGGCTCTTTACTGCGATGCCGGACTTTGCTTTTGCCGCGAAGGGGCGGAGGCGATGAGGATGGCGGCGACGGTGGCGAGGTAGATGGCGGAGACGGTGAAGGGGAGAAGGGTGAAGCGGGTGGAGGGGAACCAGTTCCAGAGGAGGAAGCAGGCGATGGCACGGATGACGGAGTGGGCGGTGTAGATGGCGGTGCGGGCGTAGGTCCATCCGATAACGGGCCAGTGCATGGACATGCCGATGGCGAGGATGAGAGGGACAAGCTGGGGGTAGGTCCAGAAGGCGGAGATGGCGATGGGCCAGAAGAGCAGCATGGCGGTGAAGGCGGGGAAGAGGGCGTCGGTGACGGAGGTTTTGTCACGCATGAAGTCGATTTTGAAGAGGCGGGCGTAGAGCAGGGCGAGGGGGAAGATGGCTCCGCTGGTGACGAAGGCGAGAAAGATCCAGAGATTGCGGTTGTGGAGGTAGAGGCCCATGGTGCCGAGGATGGCCCACCAGGTGGCTCCGGCAAGAGGGATGGGGTAGCCGCCGCGAAGGCGGAAGAAGGATGCTTCGCGTTCGAGGAAGAGGGCCTGCTTGAGATCGGTGGTTGCGAGCATGGGGATGATTGTCTCAGGGAGGGTGGGAGGTGACAAGGGACAGCACTCCCATCTTCAGGAGAAGAGGATTTAAGGGAGCGCGGGTGTTGGCAGGATGGGCGAACGTGGTGTGATAGCGGTCACGGCAAAGGCGAGCACTTGCGGGTAACTTGAGCGGCGGGAAATGGTCTCCGAAACAGGAGGTATCCCATGTCAAGTGCGGCACAAGCCTACGTTGCCACTTTCTTCAAGAACATATTGTTTGCCACGGATCTGTCCCCGAGCACGCGGGTGGCGTTTCCGCATCTGCGGGTGCTTGCGGGGCGGCATGGCTCGACGATTCACATGGTGCACGTGATGGCTCCGGAGCCGATGCTGGAGCTGCCGCTGGACCGGATTCCGGAGATGGACGCGGACCAGGATGCGGCGATGCGGGCGATGAAGCGGATGCTGGCAGATGAGCCGTTTGGACTGATTCCGTGCACATGCAAGGTTACGCGGGGAGAGCTGTGGCAGGCACTTTCCGCAGTGATCGAGGAGAAGCAGATCGACCTGATTGTGGTGGGAACCCATGGCCGCCGCGGGTTGAGCAAGCTGGTGCTGGGCTCGGTCTGCGAGCAGGTATTCCGGCAGGCGGCGTGCCCGGTGCTGACGGTGGGGCCGCACGTGAGCGCAGGGTTGCTGGGCAGGGATTCCACGATTCTGTTTGCGACGGAGTTCTCAGAGGGGTCCGAGCGGGCGCTTCAGTATGCGGCGGGGCTGGCGCGCAAGTACGGGGCGCACCTGGTGATGCTGCACGCGGTTCCGATGAGCCTGGATGTGGTGCCATCGCACTTCTTCAACCTGGGCAGCTCGGTGGAGGTGATTACCGAGTATGTGGCGGAGACGGTGGCGGAAGCCCGGCGGCGGGTGATGGCGCTGCTGCCGGCGGAGACGATGGCAGAGCTTCGGCCCGAGGTTGTGGTGGATTGCGGAGCCGCGGCGGAGAAGATTCTGAGCATGGCTGAGAACAAGCGGGCGAACCTGATTGTGATGGGAGCACATGGGGCTTCGGCACACTCGATGAGCACGCATCTGCCATGGGCGACGGCGTCGAAGGTGGTGTGCGAGGCGGCGTGCCCGGTGCTGACGGTTCGCGGCTGACCCCGGGCGTGGCGGGAGAGTGATGGAGGCAGGGGAGCGGGGAGTTGTGTGCGCGCCAGCGCGCCAACGGTGGGGATGCATTCACTCTGCGAGGGAGTGCGTGCTTTGCTAGACTAGAAGTTGCGAGAACACTATCCAGTGAAATCATCTATATCTACTTGGGTTGAAGAGATACGCAGTGGTAACTTGCGGGCCTTGTCACGCGCCATTACGGCGGTGGAGAACCGCACGACGGACTCCCATGAATTATTAAAGGCGCTGTTTGTACACTCGGGACGGGCGCGGGTGGTTGGGCTTACCGGCTCGCCTGGGGCGGGCAAGAGCACGCTGGTGGATGCGCTGGCGGGGCAGTACCGCAAACGGCAGAAGACGGTGGGAATCATTGCCATCGATCCGACGTCTCCGTTTACGGGCGGGGCGATACTGGGCGACCGGATCCGAATGCAGTCGCACACGGGCGACAGCGGAACGTTTATCCGGAGCATGGCGACGCGCGGGGCGCTGGGAGGACTTTCCAGCACGACGGCGGATGTGGCCACGGTGATGGATGCGAGCGGCCGCGATCTGGTGCTGATTGAGACGGTGGGCGTGGGACAGGACGAGGTGGATATCGTCCGGCTGGCCGACGTGACGGTGGTGATCCTGGTTCCGGGGATGGGCGACGATGTGCAGTCGATCAAGGCCGGGATTATGGAGATTGCGGATATTTTCGTGATCAACAAGGCGGATCGCGACGGCGCGGAGCGGGTAGAGCGGGAAGTGAGAGCGATGCAGGCGCTGGCGATGCGCCACGACAACTGGGTGCCTCCGGTGGTGAAGACGGTGGCCAGCAACGGGACAGGCGTGGCGGAACTGGCGGCGACGATTGATGAATATGAGAATTTTCTGACGACGAGCGAACTGGGACACCAGCGGCGGATTGCCAACTGGCGGAACCGGCTGCGGGAGATGATGCGGGACGAAGTTCTGCGGCGGATTGTGCAGGGAGCATTCTCAGAAGAGGCTGTGGGAGAGTATGCGTCGCAGGTTGCGGATCAGCAACGCGATCCTTATTCGCTGATTGACGAGATTGTGGGGAAACTTGCGCGCTAGGAGTGACGGTGCTGATCGCGGCCATTGACACCTCAGGACGGCAAGGGAGCGTAGCGCTGCTGCGGGCAGCAGCGGACGGGCCGGTGCTGCTGGAGACGGCAGCGATTGAGGGCGGACAGTACTCCGAGCGGCTGGTGCCGACGCTGGCCGAGCTGCTGGTGCGTCACGGTGCGGAGCGCAGCGCGCTGGAGCTGATTGCGGTGGCGAGCGGTCCGGGATCATTTACCGGATTGCGGATTGCGATGGCGACGGTGAAGGGGCTGGCAGAGGCGTTTGCGACACCGGTGGTGGCGGTTTCCGTGCTGGAGGCGGTTGTGCTGGCCGGGGGCGCGAAGGGTGCGGTGGTGGCGGCGCTGGACGCGCAGCGGTCCGAGGTGTTCTTTGGCGAATACGAGGTGGCCGGGACGCGGGCGGAGATGAAGCGAGAAGGAATCTCAGGGTTTGAAGCGTTTGTGGCGATGGCGGCAGGGCGGCAGGTGTTTACTCCGGACGAAGGGCTGGCAGGGCGGCTGCGCGAGGCGGGAGTGGCGGTGGAGACCCTGGCAAGACCGGACGCGGAAAGCTACGGACGGATTGCGCACAGGAAATTTTCCAGGGGGGAATGGGCCGACGTGGCGACGCTGGACGCGAATTACCTGCGGCGCTCCGATGCGGAGATCTTTGTGGCTCCCAAGCCGGGGGTAGCGAGCAGGGGATGAAGATCAGGATTGGAAATGAGCTGGATGTGGCGCGGCTGATGGAGTTGAATGCGGAGGTGCCAAAGGCGGCACACTGGACTCCACGGCAATGGCTGGACGTTTTCCGGGAGGCGACCCCGGCGCGAATATGCTGGATTGCCGAGGATGAGAGCGCGGGCGCAGCGGGCTTCCTGGTGGCGCAGTATGGCGGGCCGGAGTGGGAGCTGGAAAATATCGCGGTGCTCCCGGAGTTCCAGAGGCAGGGAGCGGGACGGGCACTGCTGACGGCGCTGCTGGCGGAGATGGAGGAGGCGGGAGCGGAGAGGATTCTGCTGGAAGTGAGAGCCTCGAATGGAACGGCAATCCGGTTTTATGAGGGCAATGGATTTGTAAAAGCAGGGCGGCGACGGGATTATTACAGCAATCCGGTGGAGGATGCATTGCTTCTGGTGCACATGCGCTGAAACTAGCTTTCGATTTCGCTTGCCCCAGTAGTTTCCCCGGTGCTAGCTTTTACAACACCTGATTTCAGGCTTGGAGGTGCTGAAATGAATGCCCCCGTACGCGAACAACTCCTGGCCAGCAGCGATGAATTCCGCAAGCTGGCCGATGAACACAGCAATTACTCTCAGCGTCTCGAATCCCTCGCCACAAAGAAATACCTCTCTGAAGAAGAAAAAGTAGAAGAAATCCGCCTGAAAAAACTGAAACTCCGCCTCAAGGATGAGATGGAGAGTTTCCAGTCCCGCGCTCAGCAGATTTCCTGAGTGCAGAGGATGCGAGCAGCCGCGCTCGCGCCGAACGACTTTCCGTGCCGTGAGGATGACCCGTCGCGCTTTTGCAGCGACCGGTCATCCTCATACTTTTTGGGAGCCATGTGCGAATTGTAAAAGCTGGAGTGCTGGGAGTTCTATTGGCGCTGCCGTGGATGGCGGTGGGGCAGGGTGCGCCGGATTTACGCTGCCGGTGGCAGGCGCAGGTGATTGCGGCAAAGCCGGGAGCGGGCGAGAGCTACGAGGTTCCGTTTGAGCTGGCGGTGGAAGGCGCGGCGGGAGGATTGCGGGCGGCGCTGGTGAACGGCAGCGACCGGATGGAGTTTTCCAGGGCGGCGCAGCAGGGTGGCGTGGTGACGCTGCGGTTGGAACAGTACGATGCGACGCTGACGGCGCACTGCACCTCCGGGACGACGAAGTGCGCGGTGCTGGAAGGGGAATATGTGCGGCAGCGGGGAGCGTCGGTGTCGCGATTGGCATTCCATGCGAGTTGCGAGAGCGGGGCTCGGCAGGAGACGAAGGGCGCGCCAGGTGGAACGGTGGCGGGGCAGTGGCAGTTCCGCTTCAGGGATTCGGAGGGGAAGGCTCCGTCCGAGGCGGAGGCAGCGGCGAATTTTACGCAGCAGGGGCAGCGGGCGGAGGGGACAATCGCTCCGGTGAGCGGTGACTACGGGATGATGGCGGGCGAGGTTGTGGGCGGGGAGGTACATCTGTCGCGCTTCGATGGAATCCACGCACTGCGGCTGGATGGAAAGCTGGTGTCGGCGGAGCGGATGGAGGGGGTGTTTCACGTGGCGGCGGGGATGCCGCTGAGTTTTGTGGCGACGCGCAGCGGGGCAAGCGCGGCGGGATTTGAAGAGGCTGAACATCTGACGACGGTGGCGAATCCGGCGGAGAAGTTCCTCTTCCATGGGACGGATGAGAGCGGAGCGACGGTGACGCAGGACGGGGCGGAGTTCCGCGGAAAAGTTGTGGTGGTGGATATTTTTGGGACGTGGTGCCCGAACTGCCATGACGAAGCTCCGGTGCTGGAGGAGATGTACCGGCGCTTCCACGGGCGAGGGCTGGAGATTGTGGGGCTGAGCTACGAGTATGTGGACGATGCGGCGCGGAGCCATCGGTTGCTGGGAATCTACCGGCGGAAGTATGGGATTGAGTTTCCGCTGCTGCTGGCGGGGACGACGGAGGCGGGGCAGATTGGGAAGACGCTGCCGCAGTTGAGGAACTTCGGGGCGTATCCGACGACGATCTTTTTGGACAGGCACGGGCGGGTGCGGGTGATTCACGCAGGATTCTCGGGTCCGGCGACGGGACAGTTGGAAGAGCTGAAGAAGCGATTCGAGAGTACGATTGTGAAGTTGCTCGACGAGCAGTAGGCGGGTTTCAGCCCCTTCGGAGATTCCGGGCCATTCGGAGAACGCGCTTCGCTATAATCGAAAGGTCCCCATGGTACGCGACGGAATCTATTACGCCCTAGCTTGTGTTGCGGTTGCGGTCCTCATTGGTATGTGGACTGTAAAACTGCTTGCCCTTTTACCGCTGATCCTTGCGGTCTTCTTCCTCTGGTTCTTCCGGGACCCGGATCGCATGATTCCATCGACACCAGGAGCGGTAGTGTCTCCCGCGGACGGAAAAGTCACGGGGATTTCTACCATCCACGTGCTGGGCGAGCCGCGCATCAGCATCAGCATCTTCCTGAACGTCTTCAATGTTCACGTAAACCGCTCGCCGGTGGCGGGAGTGATTACGGCGGTGGAATACCGGCCTGGCAGGTATCTGAATGCGATGAACCCGGCTTCGGCTGAGCTGAACGAGCAGCACATCTGCACGCTCCAGACCAAGGACGGGCAGACGATTGTGTTCAAGCAGATTGCGGGCCTGCTGGCGCGACGGATTGTCTTCCGGCGCAAGGTTGGCCACCGGGTTGGGCGCGGGGAGCGGATTGGACTGATCAAGTTCGGGTCGCGCTGCGATGTGATTATGCCGGCCTCGGCCAAGGTGCAGGTGAAGGTGGGCGAGATTGTGAAGTGCGGCTCCACGACCCTGGCCGTGCTGGCGCCGCAAGGAGAACTCTGATGGAGCTTCCAAGCCGCCGGATGAGCGACGGGCAATCACGCCGCCTGCGCAAGGGCATGTACATATTACCGTCACTTTTTACGACCGCGAACCTGGCGGCGGGCTTTTATGCAATTACGCAAACGGCGCTGGGCGCGGTGTATGCGCGGGGAGTGGATCCGGGTGCCCTGGACCGGGCGGCGGTGCACTTTAACTATGCGGCGGTTGCGATTGGTTTCGCGGTTTTCTTTGACGGGATGGACGGGGCGATTGCAAGGCTGACGCACACGACGAGCGAGTTTGGCAAAGAGCTGGATTCGCTGGCGGATGTGGTGACGTTTGGAGTGGCACCGGGAATATTGGCGTGGATGTGGGGCTTCTTCTGCCTGCCGACGACGCTGGATGCGGAGATGCGCGGGAAGCTGATTGAGTTTGGCGCGACGGTGGCCTTTGCATTTTTGACGGCGGGAGCGTGCAGGCTGGCGCGGTTCAATATTCAACTGAATCCGCAGCCGAAGAATCCGGGACTGCCGGGAAGAAAGTATTTTGTGGGGCTGCCGATTCCGGGCGGCGCGGGGTGCCTGGCGGCAGTGGTGCACCTGTGCCTGGGAAATCCGGTGCAGGTGTGGTGGCAGGCGATTGCGTGGATGGTTTACATCTTTGGCTGCGCCTTCCTGATGGTGAGTACGTGGCGCTTCTGGAGCGCGAAGAGCATTGACTTCCACAACCGGCAGGCTTCGCGGCTGTTTGTGGTGTTTGCGCCGATGCTGGCGGCGATCTGGTACTTCCACCGGTACGTGCTGTTTGTGCTGGCGGTGACGTATATGCTGTCGGGAATCTTCTTCCGGCTGGCGTACGCATTCCGGCGTTCGACGCCACCGGCGGTACCTCCGCAGGAGGTTCTGGGGTAGTTATGAGTGCGTCGGCAAAGAATGCGAATCTGTTTGCGGTGGCGGTGGTAGGGGCTTCCGCGCTGAAGGGGAAAGAGGTGCGCGATGTTTTGAGCGAGCGCAGCTTTCCCTCGATCGACATCAAGCTGCTGGACGAAGAAGAAGTTCTGGGGCAGTTGGAGCAGGTGAACGACGAGCCGACGTTCATCCAAGGCGTGCTGCCGGAGCACCTGGAGGGCGTGGACTTTGCGTTCCTGGCTTCGGATGAGGCCTACATCTCCAAGGTGTGGGCGACGGTGCGCGACTCGGGTTCGGAGATTATCGACATCAGCTACGCGCTGGAGAACAACACGGACGTTGTGCTGCGTTCGCCGTGGGTGGAGCGGGAGCTGGGACGGGTGCATCCGGTGGCGCTGCAATCGGCGCCGGTGATGATTGCACATCCGGCGGCGGTAATGCTGGCGCTGCTGCTGGCGAGGGTGCAGAAGGCGGCGAAGGTGCAGGTGGCTTCGGCGGTGGTGTGCCATCCGGCTTCTGAATATGGACGCAAGGGATTGGATGAGCTGCACGACCAGACGGTGAACCTGCTGAGCTTCCAGACACTGCCGACGGCGGTGCTGGGCGCGCAGGCGGCGTTTAACCTGTCAGTGCAGCCGGATACGGGAGCGCATCCCTCGCTGGGCGAGGTGGAGGCGCGGATTGTGCGGCACTACAAGGCTCTGGCGCAGGACGAGATTGCGATGCCGGCGGTGATGGTGGCGCAGGCTCCGGTCTTCCACGGATGCGTGATGGCGATGTTTGTGCTGACGAAGGAAAAGGTGACGGCCGAGCAACTGGAACTGGCGCTGGTGGGGCCGCACGTGGTGGTGGCAGGCGCGGGGGATGAGTTGCCGAACAGCGTGAACGTAGCGGGGACGACTGAGATTCTCACGTGCGTGCGCCCGGATGGCGCTGGCGGAAATGGATTCTGGATCTGGGCGGGGTGTGACAATCTGCGGATTTCCGCGATACAGGCGGTGGAATGCGCGGAGGAGATGGTGCAGACACGGCCACGGGGGCAACTGCAATGAGGCGTTTCTCGACGGGACGGCGGGT
>CAILAZ010000187.1 GCA_903832295.1 uncultured Acidobacteriota bacterium | reverse complement strand
CCTGCCCGGCATTGGCAGCGCGTGCGGATTGAAGCTGCACAATGTTGGTTGCCAGCACAAAGTGAACCAGCAGCCCCCTGTGTACCGTCTGGTGGAACCGTATCTGTGCCGTAAACCGCGAACCATCGCTGGCAACGCACAGCCAGGGCCCAACGTCTCCCCAGCGCGGCTCCAGAATGCCGATGCTCGCCCGCAGACGCGCACGCTCTTCCGCCACCACGCAAACGTCCACGTACTGCCCCTGCAACGTCTCGGAGGTTGCCTTGAACAACGCCGCGGCCGCCGAATTTACTTCGACAATGCGCCGGTTGTCGGATTCAAAGACCAGGACTGGAACTAAGGAATCCATCGCCCCCTCCCAGCCTATTGTACATTGAATCCAGAGAACATACTCAAGATTTATTTTCCTGCCAGGCAACCCCGAGCCAGCCCGGTCTCGACCCTGTAACCCACCACCCCAGCACACCTGCCCGCATCTGTGGATAACCCAAGTTGACGAAATTTCTTCAACCACTTATGATCAGACCGTCGCATTCAATTCCATCAGCGGCGTAGCAATGCTGCCCCCTCGTTCAACGGTAGGACACCTGCCTCTGGAGCAGGGTATCGGGGTTCGAATCCCTGGGGGGCAGCCAACATTTTGTTTATCAACGACTTACAACGTCCTGCAATATCCCGCCTCCAAACTCCAAGCTATTGATTTTTAAAGAAATTCAATCCAAAATCGTCCTGAGAGCGTCTACTGAAGCCAGAACACCTTGGGGGTAGTTCTGGGGGTATTTTGATAGATGGCGTTCTCAGCCCTGGGGGTATTTTCCAAATCTGGGGGTATTTTGGAGGAACGATGGCCCTGACCGATCTGAAAATCAAGAACGCCAAGCCGAAGGACCTGCCATACCGCCTCTCCGACAGCGGCGGTCTTCACCTGTACGTCTCCCCTGCCGGCGGAAAGCTGTGGCGCTGGAAGTATAGGTTCGGCAGCAAAGAGAAGCTCATGTCCTTTGGCTCTTATCCGGAGGTCTCGCTCGTCGCCGCTAGAGCCAAGCACCAGGAACAGCGAGCGAAGCTCGCTGCTGGCACGGACCCGATGGCGGAAAGGAAGGCGGAGAAGACGGTCCACCTCCGGAAGGCGGAGAATTCCTTTGAGCGTGTGGCCAAAGACTGGTTCGCGAAGTGGAAGCATGGCAAGTGCCAACGGCACGCGGACTATATGGCGCGGCGCATGGAGGCCGACATCCTTCCGCGCCTCGGGCCACGGCAGATTGACGAGATTCAGCCGCCGGACATCGTGGCGATGATTCAGGCCATCGAGGAGCGTGGCGCAACGGACGTGGCGCGCCGGGCACTACAGTCAACGAACCAGATTTTCCGGTATGCAGTGGCGCTCGGTTACGTGCAGCACAACCCCGCTTCGGCATTTCGGCCAGGAGACGTGCTACCGCAGAAGCCAACAGAGAACTTCCCTCGACTCGACAAGGCGGAATTACCAGAGCTGCTCCGTAAGATCGAATCCTATGACGGTTCGCCTTTTACCCGGCTCGCCATAAAGATGATGGCCCTCGTGTTTGTACGCACAAGTGAGTTAATCAACGCCGAGTGGAAAGAGTTCGACATGAAAGAGGCGCGCTGGGACATTCCGACGGAGAGGATGAAGGGGGGCAAGCGTCCTCACATTGTTCCGCTTGCACGCCAGACCGTGGCGGTTCTCAACGAGCTTTGGAATTTCCGTAAGAACGACAGATGGGTTTTCCCTGGCGACCGCGACGACAAGAAACATATGAGCAACAACACGATTCTTGGCGCGCTGAAGCGCATGGGATTCAAGGGGGAGATGACCGGGCACGGCTTTCGAGGAATTGCGTCCACGATTCTGCACGAGCAGGGGTACAACCACGAACACATTGAGATCCAGCTTCACCACGGTCCGGACAATGATGTGTCGGCGGCATACAACCATGCGAAGTATCTGGAGCCGCGCAAGAAGCTGATGCAGGACTGGGCAGACTACCTCGACAAGACGCGCAATTCCGGGAAGCCGGTTCCGTTTATTGTGAAAGAGGAGGCGAAGTCGCGGGCGCGGCAAGCACGCTCCGCAAGTTAGCGCGAGACTCAAGAACACGGTCACGCGCCCAGCTTGAGATCTCTTCTTCGACCCATCCCACTGCCCTGCCTCCGAGCCTAACAGGGGGAGGAAAATGCCCGGCCTTGACCCGTAGATAGATGGACGACCGTGAAAGTCCGGTCAGTCGTTTTACTTCAGGAAGACGCAAGAACGGCATGGCTAGATTCCTCCCTTCATTCCCTGCCCGAAATCCGGGCAGCCTGCTCCTCAACCTCACTTTGGCGCGAACGTGCGCCGGTGTCTAATGAATTCCATGCAGCGCGTTATGCACTGAGGGAATAACGGCGGTTTCACCACAATTTGTGCAACCGAGGTTTTCAGAGCTGCATCGAAAATGAATCCTGGCGTTTACCCCCGAAACGCTGAACTGATGTGCTTGCCGTCCTACCCAGGTCTCATCTCCCGGAGGATCGCAATGGTGATACCGGAAATTCGATTACTTCAAGCCGCGATCGTTCTGTCGGAGGAGCTCAACTACTCCCGAGCAGCCGAACGTCTGTGCATCGATCAATCCACCCTGAGCAGACGAATCATGGAACTGGAGAGTCTCGTCAAGTTGCGTCTGTTCGAGCGCAATCACCAGCTTGTCGAGATGACTGAGGCAGGCCGCCATTTTGTGCAAGAAGCCCGCAGTGCATTGCTACATGCGGAGCGCGCGGTCTTGAGTGCCACAGCCGCGTCGCGAGGAGCGGACGAGGTTCTCAATATTGGCAGATCTGCTTATATCGATCCGTATCTGGTTACCACGTTAATGTCGATTCAGCTTCCGCTGTTTCCAGGACTGAAGATCAAGCAGTGGAGCAACTACTCCCACGAACTCGTGCAGCAGGTCGCTTTGGGGAAACTGGATATGGCGCTGGTTACCGCCGTCCAAGATACACCCAAGCTGAATCTCCTCGTTGTAGCCGATGCTCCGATTTATATTGCTCTGTCGAGTGACAATCCCGTAAGAAGCAAGAAAGAGCTTCGACTCGAAGACCTAAGCGGTCACGACTGGATTCTTCCTGCGCCTCACGTCAACCCCTATCTGCACGAAATGATCCGGAATGTTCAGTCGGAGAAAGGTATTGCCGCCTCCGACGTACATCACGTGACAACTGCAGACGAGGCCTCCGAACTGATTTTGACGCACAAAGGGGTGGCGTTCTTGACGCGCAACAACGCATGGCGCATTGCTCGCGACGGCGTCACAATGCGGCCCCTGGCGGAGTCACGCCTCCGGCTGGTGACGAAGCTGGCGACGCGCGCGGACAGCAAGTCCCGTCTGGTTAGCGAATTTGTCCGGGCTGCCGGCCGGAAGTTGGCGAGTACACGTCCGGCGCAGCAGGCGCGCTTGCCTCTAGCGGGATGAAAGACCGCCTGGAGGACAGCCGTCGTTGGGTCCGCGGTTCTCATCTTCTCGTATCACAATGTTGAGGGGACCTTCAAGGCCACACTTTGGGCATAAATAGATGCCTGAAGTGAGCGCTCTGCCCTCGTGTTCTTCCCTTCGAAACGCGCTACCGCAATGGACACATACATGGAAGTGATTGAGTTCTGG
>CAILAZ010000186.1 GCA_903832295.1 uncultured Acidobacteriota bacterium | reverse complement strand
CAGACCTGCTGGGATTTGGGATCATCGACGGCATTGTGCCGGAGCCGGAGGGCGGCGCGCACTCAGACCATGCGCAGATGGCTGCGATTCTGGACAAGGTGCTGGTGAAGAGCCTGGGCGAGCTGAGGAAACTGAGCACAAAAGAGCTGCTGGATCAGCGATACGAAAAGTTCAGGAAGATGGCGCAGTTCTTCAAGGAAGAATAAGAGCAAACGCAGGGAGATTCGAAGGAGCCTCGTCTTGGAGACGGGGCTCTTTCTTTGCAACGAGCTGAAGATTGGGAACCTGGTGCAATTCGAGGGGCGCAGCCTCCGGATTGACGGAAGCTGCACGGAGGGGGAGGGCGCAGAGAAGGTAGTTAAGCGGCGGGACCGGGGGTGTGCTGACTGGCTCCGCCGATGAGGGCAGAGAGGTTGAGGACGATGACTTTCATGGCGTTGGCCTGGGCGTGCAGTTCGTGGCTGGCGGCAGCGCTCTGCTGGGCGTTGGCGGCGGAACGCTGGGTGATGGCGTTGACTTCGCCGATGGAGCCGGCAATCTGGTCGAGACTCTGAGCTTGTTGCTGGCTGCCGGAGTTGACCTGATCGACGAGTGCCTTGACGTTGGAGGCGTGATGGGTGATGGCCTGAATGGCGGCTTCGACTTCGATGAGGCGGCGGCTGCCCTCCTTGGACTTGGCCATGGATTCCTCGATGAGGGCGGAGGTGTCTTTTGCGGCCTGGGCACAGCGCTGGGAGAGGCTGCGAACCTCGTTGGCGACGACAGCGAATCCGAGGCCGGCGTCTCCGGCTCGGGCGGCTTCGACGGCGGCGTTGAGGGCGAGGATGTTGGTCTGGAAGGCGATGTCGTCGATGACGCGGATGATCTTGGATATCTGATGGGAGGATGCGCTGATATCCGCCATGGAGGCGACCATTCCGGCGAGTTTGTCATTGGCGGACTCGACCTCGCGGGTGGTGGCGTTCATGAGGTCGGCGGACTTGCGGGAGTCCTCGGCATTCTGACGGGTCATGGTGTTGATGCGATGCGCGGAGGATGAGGTCTGCTGGAGAGAGGCCGCCTGCTGGGATGCTCCCTGGGCGAGTTCCTGCGCGGAGACGCTGATTTGAGCGGCGGCGTTGGCGACCTGCTCGGCACCATCGCCAAGGGTGCTGACGGCGGAGGAGAGAATGCGGGTTACTCCCTGGACGACAAGCCTGTTGACGGCGAGGTAGCAGGTGACAGCAATGATAAGAAAGAGAATCAGGCCGAAGGTTCGCTGACGCTGAGACCAGGCGGTTACGACGGCAAGCTCATTCTGGAAGTCGAGAGTGATCTTCTGCTGCAGACCCTGGAGGGCGGATTCGAGGAGCTTGCTTTCACGGGCGAGTGCTCCTACCTGCGACTGCGCGCTCTCAGAGAGCTCAGGGGAAGAGAGCATGGCGAGGTAGGTTTCGTGGGTCTTGAGCTTGAAGTTGAAGAAGCGCTCGGCGAGGGCGGCGGCATCAGTCTTGGACTGACCGGGGGGAAGGCTGGCGGTGACGTGCTCCAGAGCGGCGTAGGCGGACTTGGCATCCTGATCGGCGGCTTCGAGGGCTGATTTGTCTTGCAGGACGATGGCATCGCCATAATGTTTCATCATCTTCTGGAATGCGGCGTCGGCCTGCTGGCTGCTGAGGGCGGAGGGGAAGAGGGCGTTGGATGCGTCGTCGAGGTGGATGCGGCTCTCTGCACCGGTCCACTGCATGAGGCCCAGAAGCGCAATGAATCCAATGCCGATGACGCTGATACTGGTCCAGACCTTTGCATTGACCCCGAGTGTTGACATGTTTCCTCCGACCCTCCGGGCAGTGAGCATGGACCCAAAAGCTCGGATGAAGTTTGTCTATCGGCCAGAATGTGGGGGTTGTTCAGAGATTAGTGGAAACCACCAGTGTGATTTCGTCAAGTTGGAGAGCGGTGGATACAATCGGCCCAAATGGCGGTTCTGGTTCCGGCTTGGTAGATCGCGCCTTTGGTCGCTTGCACTGCCGAATTCGCCGCCGCCAAGATATCCACCGCTGCCCCTTGATGCTAAAATCTCGGGCTATGAAAAACGCCCTGTTTTTCCTTTTGCTCTGTCTGCCCGCCGTGGCCCAAGATGCGCCGCGCTACACGTTCGGGCTGCTGCTTCCGCAAACCGGATTTGAACTAACCCCCGGCCAAGCCCGCTACTACAACATCGCTCCCACTGTTCCCCAAGAAATCACAATCGCCGCTGGTGCTTCCTCGGGCCTTGATGTCGCGGTGGTTGATGTGTCTGGAGAACCTGCCATAGTGTGTCGCAACCTCGCCGTTACCGCCGCCGCCACTGTTTGCAACCTCGATGCGGGCAAGCTGTATCGTGTCGCCCTTGTCGATTCCCGCACCGGAGATCGCGCCAAACTTGGCATTCTCACCGGGTTACTTTCGCGTGGGAAGCAAATCAACCTGACTCCCAACAAATGCCGCGTAGCCGTGTTCGTGCTGCTCCGCGATGGTTCCCCTTCCCTCTACCTTGGGGATGCTCCACGTCCGTGAAGCACCCCCGCAGTATCGGGAAACCGAAGTTGCGGCGGTCGTAAATGTCAAACGGCACGCCGCTGAAATCCCACAGGCGATCATTGCCGGTGTACATGTCCCTGCCAGCAATCACCGTTGGAGTTTGGCCCTCTGCAATTTGAGCATTGGCGGGATCAACCGCGCTCGTGGTTTTGTACCAGCCTCTGCGTTGGGGAAGATGGAAAGGTGCCGAGCAAAAACACAATCAAAATCATGATGTGCACAAACTCTCCGCAATATGCTCTGCTAACAATGTTGGAGTCCGCGCCCGCAAATCCTGTTGTTGTGATCCATAGCTCGCAAGGTCAGTAATCGGCACACTCACCTCCGGTATCAGGTTCGCGTTGCCGCTGGAATCAACCGACGATGAAGGCGTAAGAGTTTCGACCGTCGCTGCGGTCTGTGGACTACATGTGAATGAGTTCGGCAGGAGCTTCGTCCGGGGCGTGAGCGGGGATGGCTGCGGATGGGCGCGTGGCGCCATGGTTCTTCTTGGGGTCCTTGAGAAGCGCAACCAGGGGGATGAGGGCAAGGAAGACGACGGCCATGATCTTGAAGGCTTCGACGAAGGAGAGCATGGCGGCTTGCTGCTGGAGCTGTCCGAAGATGGCGGTGTAGGCCTGGCGGGAGGCGGTTATGGGATCAGAGCCGCGGGAGATGAAGTATCCGGTGAACTGCTGGAGCGAGGAGTACACGTGGGTGCGTCCGGGAAGGATGTGCTCGACGAGGCGGTTCTGATGGAACTGCTGGCGACGGGCAAGGAGAGTGGTCATCATGGCGATTCCGACAGAGCCGCCGATGTTGCGCATGAGGTTGAAGATGCTGGTGGCGTTTCCCATCTTCTCGCGGCTGATGTGGGACATGGCGGCAGCGGAGAGAGGGATGAAAACACAGGACATGGCTCCGCCCTGGAGAACCTGGGGCCAGAAGATGTCCCAATATCCGGCATTGAGGTTGAGGTGGGAAAACATGAACATGGTGGTTGCGCCGACGGCAAATCCGGCTACGAGCAACTTGCGGACATCGACGCGGGCGGCAATGGCTCCGACGATGAAGGTGAGGCCGAGGGAGCCGAGGCCGCGGGGTGAGAGGGCGAGACCGGCCTGCATGGAAGGATAGTTGAGCAGGGTCTCAAGGTATTGCGGGAGCAGGACCATGCTGGCGTAGAGGCAGAAGCCGACGGCAGACATGAGGAAGACGCCGACGGCAAAGGAACGGTCCTTGAGGGCGCGGAGATCGACGATGGGGTGATCGACGGTGAACTCGCGGATGACGAAGGCAATGAGTCCGGCGACGCAGCAGAAGGCCTCGATGCGGATGTCGCGGGAGCCGAGCCAATCCTTGCGCTGTCCAGTGTCAAGGAGGATTTGAAGCGAGCCGAGGCCGATGGCGAGCAGAGCTATGCCCCAGAGATCCACGGTGGCGTCACGGAGCCGCTTGATGTAGGGCGGGTCGTGGATGTAGCGGGCCATCATCATGAGGGAGAATGCGCCGACGGGGATGTTGAGGTAGAAGATCCAGCGCCAGGTATAGTTATCGGTGATCCAGCCGCCGAGAGTCGGGCCGACGATAGGAGCAACGATGATTCCGAGGGCGTAGGCGGCCATGGCCTGGCCGTGTTTCTCCTTGGGGAAGGACTCGAAGAGGATGGCCTGGGCGAGCGGCTGGAGTCCGCCTCCGGCGAGTCCCTGGAGGACGCGGAAGATGATGAGCTGCTCAAGGCTGGTGGCGGCACCGCAGAGGAACGAGGCGATGGAGAATCCGGCGACGCAGGCGAGGAGCATTTTGCGGCGGCCAAAGTAGTTGGCGAGCCATCCGGCCATGGGGAGAACGATGGCGTTGGCGACGAGGTAGGAGGTTACGACCCAAGTGCCTTCCTCGTAGGTGGCGCTGAGGTTTCCGGAGATGTGGGGGATGGAGACGTTCACGACGGTGGTGTCAAGCACCTCCATGAAGGTGGCCAGCATGACTGCGATGGTCACGATCCAGGGATTTACCGATGGGCGAACGTCAGCTTTGGTCATAAGGAAATGTGTATGTACTTCTACGATAGCTTAAATTGCGGGAAATGGCAGGTCGGTGACGGAGGACACGGGGGGACGATTTAATTGTGGAGGAGGATCGTACCTGGAGGTGTGCAGTTCGACCTGCGATCGCCACCCGCTGCTCTAAATAGAGTTGAAGTCCCCTCCCGTATCGACCGATAGAGAACAACATTCAAAGGGAACAGGAACGTTATGCATAGACGGACCAAGGGCTGCTCAGTTGCACGCCCAGGGAATTCTGCAATCTCCGAGTCTCTGAAAGCTGCACTGAAGCACCACAATGCTGGGCGCTTGGGCGCGGCAGAGGCCGTCTATCGACAAATTCTAGGGGTTGAAGCAAAACATCCTGACGCGCTCCACCTACTTGGCATAATTGCGTGGCAAAGAGGCTCGGTTGAACTGGCAATTAACCTTTTCACGAGAGCGATCAGCGCAAATCCCGGTAATCCGCTCTGCCACAACAATCTGGGGAGTGCGCTACAACTGCGGGACAAGCTTGACGAGGCAGTCGCGAGTTTTCGCCAGGCCATCTTGCTTAAGCCGGACTTTCCGGATTCGCATTTCAACCTGGGAACCGCATTCCAGAGACAAGGTAGAGTTGACGAAGCAGAAGCCAGCTATCGTCAGGCAGTGTTACTCAAGCCGGATTACCCCGAGGCATACAACAACCTGGGAAATGTGCTCGGGCGGGGTGACAAATGCGACGAAGCAGTCACCTGCTTTCACAAGGCCATCTCGCTCAAGCCGGACTACTCCGAGGCATACAACAACCTGGGACTTGCGTTGCAGCAGCAGGGCAAGCTCGACGAAGCAGCGACCAGCTATTGCAAGGCCATCTCGCTGAAGCCGGACAACTGCCCGGAGGTGTGCTTCAATCTGGCAAACGTCCTCAAGGAGCAGGGCAAGCTTGATCAAGCCGTGATCTGCTACCTCAAGGCCATCTCGGTGAAACCGGACAACCCGGAGGCATACTACAACCTGGGAATCGTGCTAGCGATCCAAGGCAAGCTCGACGAAGCAATTGCCAGCTTTCACAACACAATCTTACTCAAACCGGACCACGCCAAAGCGTACTACAACCTGGGAAAGATGTTAGAGCAGCAGGACAAGGCTAATGAAGCCGTCCTCTGCTATCAGAAGGCCATCGAGTTTGAACCGGACAACCCCGATGCGTACTACAACCTGGGAATCGTGCTGGCGACACAAGGCAAACTTGAGGATGCATTTGCCAGCTACCACAAGGCGATCGTACTAAAGCCAGACTACTCCGAAGCACACAGCAACCTGGGAGGCGTGCTGGCAACACAAGGTAAGCTTGATGAAGCAGTGATCTGCTATAAGACGGCAATCAAGTTCAAGCCGGACAATGCGGTAGCGTACAGCAACTTGCTATTTCTCCACGCTTCGACGCGAGACATTTCTCCCGAGGCGGAACGTGCACTTGCAAGCCACTGGGAAGATAGCGCCCTGAGTGCGGGGGCGCGTGCTGCTGCCCGAAACAGGCAGTTCGCCCAAAGTTCTCGTGCGGGCCGGAAGTTGCGGGTTGGAATCGTCTCCGCAGAGCTTGGAGTTCACGCGGTCGCAGAGTTTCTGGAGCCGATCCTAGAACAACTCGATCATGATCGTTTTCGCGTTACTCTATTCCCGACGACGAGAAGAGAAGGTGCGCGGACGGATCGAATCCTGGCACTGGCAGACGACTGCAAGTCGCTGGTTGGGCTTTCCGATGCGCACGCCGCTGAGCTGATCCGGTCAACTGAGATCGATATTCTGATGGATACCTCTGGACACACTGAAAATAATCGGTTGGGTGTATTTGCTCATCGCGCAGCTCCGGTACAACTGAGCTACATCGGCTATTGGAGCACGACAGGCCTGACCGAGATGGATTGGTATTTCATCGATCTCTATGCACCGCCTTCTCTCTATAAAGAGCACTTTACCGAGGAGCTCTGGCAATTGCCGCGGTTAGCAGTGTGCTATCGGGGTGATGAGACGCTGCCTTGCAGTGCATGGAAGCCTTCGCCGGACGGAACGGTCTGGCTAGGTTCATTCAATCGATATCCAAAGATACAAGAGGCAACTATAAAGTTGTGGGCGAACGTCATGAAGGCGATTCCGGAGTCGAAGCTTCTTTTGGAGGATCGCGGGATTGACGATTCCGACACTCACCGGCGAATTGTGATTGCGCTTGGCCGGTGTGGGATTTCCGGGGAACGGATCGAGTTTGAACCTCGTATAGCCGATCATGTGCGCCACATGGTGTTGTACGACAGGCTCGACATCGCACTGGATACATTGCCGTTTAATAGCGGAACAACGGCCTGTGATGCACTGTGGATGGGCGTTCCGCTGGTAGCGCTGGAAGGAAACTGGTCTGGGGGCCGGATAGCGAGCAGCTTCCTTCGGGGCTTAGGAAAGCCCGAATGGGTTGCACAAGATGAAGACCAGTACGTCGAGATTGTTGCAGGGCTGGCACGTGACGTAAAAGGAAGAATCGCGCTTCGACCGGATCAACGGTCCCGCATGGCGAGCAGTCCGCTCTGTAACTCCAAGACATTGACCGAGGCACTTGAGGACGCCTTTGAGAGGATGTTTGATATCTACCTGGACAGGACTCATCGAAACCCTGCTGCCGCCGGAGCCTGATACGGCGGTGACTGGAGAGACTGTGCCGTTTTCGCGCTGCCTGTTCGGCGCCACACCTTTGTTGATGTTTGTGCTTCGCGCCCCCGTGCGTCATCCTCTCGCCACCCTTCGCTGCAAAACCAGTTTGCATGTTCTGCCGATGTGACAGCTTAACTCTGCCTTGGTGGAAGCCTCCAGTGCGCTCAGCTCAGGGCACAGAATGTGCATTTGAGATGGAGTTCGGCGCTGCCGGGTGAGGAGTGGGCATTGAATTTGACGGCTGCCGTATAATGACGTGAAGAAAAGTGCGCAACGCACTGCAATGGAAATCGATTGCGCCCCTAGAAGGATGGCCTTCCCAATGGCAAGTATCGACGTAGCCCCGAGAAGGGGCACGGACAGCCGCGAAGAACGCGAGCCCGTGGTAAACAACTTCAGCATCCAGGTCGCCACCGTAAATGGTTCCGGCTCACAGTCTGCGAACTCGGTATTGATGCGCACCATTTTTGAAATGGGCGTTCCGGTGAGCGGAAAAAACCTATTCCCTTCGAATATTGCAGGGCTTCCGACGTGGTTCACGATCCGGGTAAGCAAGGATGGATACGTGGCGAGAAAGCGCGATTCGGAGGTGCTGATTGCGATGAATCCGGAGACGGCCGAGGGCGATGTAAAGGCGCTGCGGGCAGGCTCTGTGGTTTTGTATGACGAACCGCTGAAGCTGGATGCGCTGCGGGACGACCTGGTGTGGTACGCGGTGCCGTTCGACAAGCTGGTGGGGCCTGTGGCTCCCGAGGCGAAGCTGAAAAAGCTGCTGCGCAACATGGTCTATGTGGGAGTGATGGCGCACCTGCTTTCGCTGGATATGGCGGCGGTGGAGAAGTCGATTGGAAAGCAGTTCAGCGGAAAGAAGCGCGCGACGGATGTGAATGTGGCAGCGGTGCGCGCAGGGTATGAGTACGCGGTGGCGAATCTGCAGCAGCCCGGCTTCCGGGTGGCGAGGATGAACGAGAACGCGAACAAGATCATCATCGACGGAAACTCGGCAGGAGCGCTGGGCGCGCTGTTCGGGGGAGTGACGGTGGTTCCGTGGTATCCGATCACGCCGAGCTCATCGCTGATTGAGACGCTGATGGATTACCTGAAGGAATATCGCGTGGACGCCGAAGGCAAGGCGACTTACGCGGTGGTGCAGGCCGAGGATGAACTGGCGGCGATCGGTATGGTGCTGGGCGCCTCGTGGAGCGGCGCGCGGGCAATGACGGCGACGGCAGGGCCGGGAATTTCACTGATGGCGGAGTTCACGGGGCTGGGATATTACGCGGAGATTCCGGCGGTGATCTGGAACGTGCAGCGGGTTGGGCCATCGACAGGGCTGCCGACGCGCACGGCGCAGGGTGATCTGCTATCGACGGCATTTCTATCGCACGGCGATACGAAGCATCCGATGCTGTTTCCGTGCTCGATGAGCGAGTGCTTCGATTACGGCATGCTGGCGTTTGATCTGGCGGAGCGGTTGCAGACTCCACTGTTTGTGATGAGCGACCTGGACCTGGGAATGAACAACTGGGTGAGCGAGCCGTTCCATTATCCGGAGACTCCTCTGGATAGGGGAAAGGTGCTGAGCAAAGAGGACCTGGACAGACTGGGAGGCTTTGCCCGCTATAAGGATGTGGACGGCGACGGCATTGGGTACAGGACACTGCCGGGGACGGAGCATCCGAACGCGGCGTGGTTTGCGCGAGGCAGCGGACACAACGAGAAGGCACAGTACTCGGAGCGTCCGGATGATTTTGTGAACAACCTGGACAGGCTGGACAAGAAGTGGGAGACGGCGCGGAAGATCGTTCCGGCCCCGGTGGTGGAGCGCGAGAGCAAGGGCGCGAAGGTTGGAATCATCGCGTATGGCTCGTCGCACTGGGCGACGCTGGAGACAGTGGACCAGTTGAGAGACGAGCAGGGCATGGCAGTGGATTACCTGCGGGTGAAGGCGTATCCGTTTGGGGCGGCGGTGGCGGAGTTCATTGCGGCGCACGAGCGGGTGTACGTGGTGGACCAAAACCGCGACGCGCAGATGCTGCAGTTGATCAAGCTGGATATTGCACCGGCGGAGGTTGTGAAGCTGCGCAGCATCTGCCACTACAACGGACATCCGCTGGAAGCGCGAACGGTCACGGACGGCATTGTGGCACAGGAGCAGAAGTGATGGCGACGATACCAGGAACCCCGGCAGTAAAGAGCAACCGCATTGGCCTGCAAGTGATCGACTACCGCGGGAGCAAGAGCACGCTGTGCGCGGGCTGCGGACATAACGCAATCTCAGAGCGGATTATCGACGCGTTCTACGAGATGGGGATTGAACCGGAGCAGGTGGCGAAGCTGAGCGGAATCGGCTGCTCGTCGAAGACTCCGGCGTACTTTATGGCGCGGGCACACAGCTTTAACGCGGTGCACGGAAGGATGCCGGCAATTGCAACTGGCGCAGCGGTGGCCAATCACAAGATGCTGCACATTGGCGTGAGCGGCGACGGCGACACGGCGTCGATTGGCATGGGACAGTTCGCGCACCTGATGCGGCGGAATCTTCCGATGATCTACATCATCGAGGACAACGGCGTGTACGGGCTGACGAAGGGACAGTTCTCGGCGACGGCGGATATGGGATCGAAGCTGAAGACGGGGACGGTGAATGAACTGCCGGCGATTGATACCTGCGCTCTGGCGATTGAGCTGGGGGCGACGTTTGTGGCAAGGAGTTTCTCCGGCGACAAGAAACAGCTTGCGGCGTTGCTGAAGGCGGCGATTGCACACAACGGGACGGTGCTGCTGGATGTAATTTCACCGTGCGTCACGTTCAACGACCATGAGGGTTCGACGAAGAGCTACAAGTTTATGAAGGACCACGAGGAGCCGCTGCACGACATTAATTTTGTGCCGGTGTTCGAGGAGATCGACGTGGAGTACGAAGAGGGCTCGGGCGTCGATATCTCGCTGCATGATGGTTCGAAGATGCACCTGACGAAGCTGGAAGAGGAGTACAACCCGACGGACAGGATTGCGGCGTTGACACGGCTGGCGCAGGCGAGAGCGAAGGACGAGGTGCTGACAGGTTTGTTCTATGTGAATCCGGAACAGCCGAGCTTTGTGGATATGCTGAACCTGGTGGACAGACCGCTGGGGACACTGCCGGAGAATGTGACGAGGCCGGGGAAGAGCGTGCTGGACGGGATCATGGAAGAGTATCGGTAAGGAAGCAGGAATGGCTGTGGAGGGGGCGCGGAGGAATCCGCGCCCTTTTTCTGCGCGATTAGTTAACGTGGTCTTTGAAAGACTCTTCGAGGGATGTGATGGAGGTGAGGAGGGTGTCAACCATGGGAGGGATGGCGGTGAGGGCGGCGGCGTTGTCGGCGAGGAGGGCGGAGGAGCGCTGGCTGGTTTGCTGGACGTGGGCGACGGCGGTGCGGATGGAGTTCATGGTGTCTTCAACGGCCTGCATGGAGGCCTTGGTGTCTTTGGCGAGGCGGCCGAGTTCTCCAGCGACAACGGCGAAGGCCTGGCCCTGGAGGCCGAGGCGTCCGGCTTCGATGTTGGCATTGATGCTGAGCATGTAGGTTTCGATGGCGAGGTCTTGCACGAGCTTGAGGATTTTGTCGGTGGTGGTGACGCTGGCAGCAGCTTCCGTGGCGGCAGAGGAGATGGCCTGGCCAAACTTTTCGAAGTTGGCATTGGAGTGTTCGATCTTGTCGGTCAAGATACGGAGTTCGACGGAGACCTGATCGGCGGTGGCGTGGAGGATTTCCTGCTGCTGGAGTTGGCGGACCCATCCGGCCATAACCATGGCGGCGAGGCGGGCGACGGGAGTGACGCGATCGAGGCTTCCGCCGATGCCGAAGGTGGCGACCTTGAGGCCGTCGATGACGATGGCGCAATTGAGTCCCTCTTTGGTGAGGGGATTGCGCGCTTCGTCCTGCTGGGAGATGGCGATCTCCTTGATGGGAGTGGAGAGGATCTTCTGCGATCCGGCGTGGGGCTGGCCGATGCGGGAGCGGACGAAGGCCTTGCGGATTACGCCTTGATCGTCACAGACAATGGTGCTGAAGCCGGTCTCGGCGTGAATGTAGCTGACGAAACGCTCGGCCATCTCCCAGAAGGCGTTGCTGAGCTGCGAGCGCGACTGGTTATTTGTGACGCTGGACATCTTCCCACCCGTTATTGCAAGAATTTCGTCGGGGAACGTGCGATTGGCCCGGATGCAAGCTCTATCGGCATATGGGGCGGGATTGGACACGAGAATCGGGCGCGTGGTGCGGCGGCGACGGCGGGCCTTTATAATCGGATGTTCCTGTCACTTACATGAAGGGGTGCGTGTGGCCTACAACGATCTGCGTGAATGGATAGCGGCGCTGGACAAAGCGGGCGAGTTAAAGAGGATTTCAGCCGAGGTTGATCCGGTGCTGGAAGTTACGGAGATTACGGACCGGGTCTCCAAGTGGGGGGCGAAAAATGGCAAGGGGCCGGGCGGTCCGGCGCTGCTGTTTGAGAATGTGAAGGGGCATCCGGGGCACAAGATATTGATCAACCAGTTTGGCTCAGAGCGGCGGATGAACCTGGCGCTGGGATCGAATTCGCTGGACGAGATTGCGGAGCGGATTCACCAGATGATGGACGTGAAGACTCCGCAGGGGCTGCTGGAAAAGATCAAGATGCTGCCGATGCTGGCGGAGCTGGGCAACCTGTTTCCGAAGCGGGTATCAAGCGGGCCTTGCAAAGAGGTGATAAGGCGGGAGGGATTCTCACTGCTGGACTTTCCGATTCTGCAATGCTGGCCGCAGGACGGCGGGAGGTTTATCACGCTGCCGTGCGTGATGACGCGGGATCCGCGAACAGGGAAGCGGAACGTGGGGATGTACCGGATGCACGTGTACGACGCAACCACGACAGGGATGCACTGGCAGCGGCACAAGAACGCGGCGGAGCATCAGCGGGAGTTGATGCGGGCGGCGGTGGCAAACGGGCCGACGCTGGGGAAGACGTCATCGGTGGATATTATGGCGCGCAGCGGCGGGGGGAGTATCGCGATCCAGGGAAAGCCGGTAAACGGGCGGATGGAGGTGGCAGTGGCGATTGGCACCGATCCGGCGCTGACGTTTGCGGCGATTGTGCCGGCACCGCCGGAGATTGAGGAGTGCATGATCGCGGGCTTCCTGCGCGGGAAGCCGATTGAAGTGGTGAAGTGCGAGACGGTGGACCTGGAGGTTCCGGCGACGGCGGAGATTGTACTGGAAGGATACGTGGAGATCGGCGAGATGAAGGTGGAGGGTCCGTTTGGCGACCACACGGGTTTCTACTCGCTGGAGGATCTGTACCCGGTGTTCCACGTGCAGTGCGTGACCCACAGGAAGAACCCGATTTACTCGGCGACGGTGGTGGGGAAGCCTCCGCAGGAGGATGCGTGGATGGCGCTGGCGGTGGAGAGGATATTTCTACCGGCGGCGAAGATGATGATTCCGGAGCTGGTGGACTTCCATCTGCCGCCGGAGGGAGTGGCGCATAACCTGATGATCATCTCGATCCGGAAGTCGTATCCGGGACAGGCGCGGAAGGTGATGAACGCGATATGGTCCCTGGGGCAGGCGATGTTTACCAAGTGCATTGTGGTGGTGGATGAGGACTGCGATGTGAAAGACCTGCGCGAGGTGACACTGCGGGCGCTGAACAATATTGACCCGGAGCGGGATATTCAATTTACGCTGGGGCCGGTGGATTCGCTGGATCATGCGTCAAGGCTTCCGAACTTTGGAAGCAAGATGGGGATTGATGCGACGCGGAAGTGGTCCACGGAAGGCTTTGACAGACCGTGGCCGGACGAGGTGGAGATGAGCGAAGAGGTAAAGGCGAGGATTACGAAGCGGTGGAAGGAATTTGGGCTGGAATAGAGCTGATGCAAGGATGATGCGAGGGCGCCTGATGATTGGGCGCCCTTGCTATTTTGCTTCGGAAGGGGCGGGGTCGATGGCGAGGATTTTGGTGTCGGCGCGGAACTTCTGGTAGTTGGTGAAGTGCTGGATGATGTGCTGGTGGATTCCGGCGAAGAGGAGGGCGCGGCCCTGGACGTTGATGTCGGCAAGGGATGGCATCCAAACCTCGCCATTGATGTGCTGCTGCTCAAGGCGTGCTCCGGAGCCTTCGCGAATGTTGAAGGCGAGACCTCCGGCCATTTTGTAGGACTTGCCAAGATGGGCTTCGAGGCGGACGATCTGGGCGGCTTCTTCGTCGATCCAGACGGTGCCTTCGAGGAGATGGACGATGCGCTCGGCCATGGTGTTGGGCTTGAACTGAGGGTTGGGTACCACGGACATGGCGATGACCGGATGGCCCTGGTAGAGCTCACGGCGTTCGTTCTGGAAAATAGATGCGCGGAGGAAAGTGTCAATGCCAATGTTGGCAGACTCGTTACCCTCGGCTTCGCGCTTTTCAAGTTTCTCCTCGGCTTTCTTCTTTGCTTTGTCGAGCTTCTCGTCTTCTTTCCTGAGCTCGTCGGGGGAGAGCGGCTTGCCATTCTTGCTGGTCAGGCGGCGGACCTGGACGCGTCCCTGCCAGTAGAAGTCGTATTCTGCGGTCTCGTGCTTCTTGACGGCGCCGTCTTTGTCGAGTTCGTCGATGTCATCGGACTCCTTGCAGATGTAGTTGTGGCGGAGTTCCTCGATGCGATGCTGGTTGGCCTTGACCTTGAGGAGGAGGGCGGAGGGATCTGGGAGCGGAGCCTGCTGGGCGCGAGAGGGCAGCGGCAGGAAAGCGAAGAAGAAGAGAGCTGCTGGAAGCGCGGAGCGGGAGGTTTTCACCGGGGTCTCCGAAGCATGGAATTGAGAGCATAACCAGTATATGGGCAGAGGAGAAAAGCAGCAGGAAGGAAAGGCTACAGCGCCGCAATGGGGGAATTGCGGGAATGTACTTAGCGGTGGTGGAAGAGTGTGAAAGTCAACAGGCTCCAGAAGAGCATGGAGAACAGGGAGGCGGCGAAAAGGCCCTCAAAAGCAGCCAGCCAGGAATCTGGAGGGAATGCCCATTCCTGCGCAACGGCCGAGGAAGTAGCCGGTGGCTGTGTGGTTGCCCTGAGTGGCCGGATGAGACTCCGTAACCTACTCCAGTAAAGCATGAATCCCCCTTTCAATGCCGAGTCCCGTCGATTATGCACTGAAGTGTGCGGATTACAAAGCTGTAATGCGAATCTGGACAGAGATTGTTTGACTGAGGGTCACAGTTGAGCAGGTACCTTTGTGCATTTTGTGGGTACCCAGATCTGCACTGGCACGTTAGTGCTACAAGACGCATGGATAGCGGCTCTGCTGGCAACACTGAACAGGGATGGAGGCCAATTCAGGAGTAACAAACTCGCCGCAGTTGGCTAGATTGCTAACTTGAATTTTACTGTGGGTCGCTATGGTTCAGGGTCGATAGCTTTGGCTGAAACTGGGTTAGTAAGGACGAAGCGAATACGGTCTGCGATGGGAGGGTGTGAGTAGTCCCAGATAACCTGGAGGCGGGAAGGTGTGGGATAAGAATAAGATTTCTCGCCGAGTAACTGGAAGGCTTGAGCGGCCACCTGAGCGGCGTTCTTAGTTACGGACTGGGTAACGGTAAGGCCGTAGATGTCGGCGTGATGCTCCTCCCAGCGGGAGAAGGTGTTGGCAATGGGTTCGCCAAAGAAGGAGAGCAGGGAGGCGAGGAGCATGAGCAGGGGGAGCGAGGACCATTCGCCGAGGGTGGCGATTTGCCAGCGCTGTCCGAAGCGGGCGAGGGCGAACTGGGCAAGCTGCTGGGTGAGGAAGAATCCGATGAAGGTGAGCAGGGCTGTGAAGGCGAGGCCGAGATAGATGTGGTGGAGGACGTAGTGTCCCATCTCGTGTCCGAAGACGAAGAGGGTTTGGGGGAGAGTGAGGTCGCGGGCAGTGGTATCCCACACGACGATGCGTTTGGTTGCGCCGAATCCGGTGACGTAGGCGTTGTAGGTGGTTACCTTGTCACTGGCATGCATGAGGAAGATTCGGGACTCAGGGATATCAAGACCAGAGGCGAGGGCGAGAGATCGGAGCTGGGTGGTCAGCTCGGGATTGGTTTTGGCGAGGGGATCAAAGCGGTTGAAGATGGGGTCGATGAGGATGGGTGAGACGAAGACCATGGCGGCGATGACGATGAGGGCGAAGAACCATCCAAAGAGCCACCAGAGACGCGGAGCGCGGCGAATGAGGATGAAAATGAGCCAGAGGAAGAGCGACGCGACAATGATGGTGAGGAACTCGGCTTTGGCCATGTCCGCGAACCACGAGGGCCAGCTCTGCACGCTGAGACCGTAGGCGCGGGAGATGTGGTGCGCATAGAGGTCCAGGGGGAGTCCGAGGACGGCGAGAGTGAGCAGGAGCGCGGGAACAACAATGAAGGCCTGGACGATGCGGCGGCGGGAGACGGATTCCGCGAAGCGCTGAAGCCTGGGGGCGAAGCGGGTGGCGATGAGAATGGCGAGGAGAGCGAAGCCGAAGATGGTTCCAGCGAGGGAGAGGAGGACGTTGGTGCGGTGGAGGCCCTCGGCCTTGCGGAGTTGATCGGGGGCGAGGGTGTAGGAGGTGATAGTGCGCCGGGCTACGACTTCTCCGGGAGAGAGCTTGGCGGCAGTGGGCATTGGGCCTCAATGAGACGAAGTA
This sequence comes from uncultured Acidobacteriota bacterium, assembly GCA_903832295.1. Classification (GTDB taxonomy): domain Bacteria; phylum Acidobacteriota; class Terriglobia; order Terriglobales; family Acidobacteriaceae; genus TOLSYN. The sequence goes on along the minus strand of CAILAZ010000186.1, from coordinate 1,239 downwards.
TGGGTTCAGGAAAAGCTATCCGATTGCGGCGAGACTGGCAAGATGGCGAGCTCCACCTCACTCGCTGCCGAGCTTGAGAGTCCGGATGGCGAGGTTCTGGAAGACGCTGAAGGGGAGCACGGCGCGGAGGATGAGGAGGAACCTGGCATCCTGTCCGATGGGGTAGCGGAAGCGAGGGTTGGGAACGGTGGCGAGGCGAGCGATGAGGCGGGCTACATCCCCGGGATCGCGGCGGTTGACCTGCTTCTGAATGTAGTTGCGGAAGCCCGTGGTGCGCTGGAGATTGGGGGAGTCGGGAGAAGAGGCGCGAGCGGCTACGTTTTCGGCGTGGTACCAGATTCCGGTCTCAAAAGAGCCGGGCTCGATGAGGACGCAGTGGATTCCGAGGGGTGCCATTTCAAGGCGGAGGGATTCGGTGTAGCCCTCAAGGGCGAACTTGGAGGCGGAGTAGGAGCTCATGGCGGGGGCGGCACTGCGTCCGGCGATGGAGGAGAGCATGAGGATGCGTCCGGAGCGCTGGCGGCGCATGATGGGGAGCACAGCCTTGGTGAGCGAGACGGTGCCAAAGAAGTTGGTCTCAAACTGACGGCGGAGCTCCTCGAGGGAGACGTCCTCGGCGAATCCAGCGAGGGCGAAGCCGGCGTTGTTGACGAGCAGGTCGATTCGTCCGTAGTCGGAGAAGACGCCGTCGATGAAGGGTTGGTGGGAGGCTGGGTTGGCGACATCGAGGGGTTGAATGCTGACGCTGGCGGATAGTCCGGCGGCGGCGATGGCCTCATCGAGAGCGGCGCGGCGGGAGAGATCGCGCATGGTGGCGATGACGAAGTGGCCATTGCGGGCGAGTTCGATGGTGCTGAGAAGGCCGAAGCCGCTGGAACATCCTGTGATTACGGCTAAACTCTTATTCATATCCGTTCCCTGTCTGAAAGCGCATCACAACCCGCCCTGAGCGCCATTCGATTGCCTGATTGCGCCACATACTAGAACAAGTTTGCCAAACCAGCACTGCAAGAGAGAGCATAACTTGTTTGTAGTATTGATGTTGACTCTTTAAGGAAGTGATCTCATAAGATGGCGACAGGGCAAAAAAACACTCCCACGGAAATTGCAGCAGCCAAAGGCAAGCTTGGCATCTTGATTGTCGGACTTGGTTCGGTTGCCACCACATTTATTACTGGCGTGGAAGCGGTTCGCCAGGGAATCGCTACCCCCATCGGCAGTCTCACGCAGATGGGCACT
>CAILAZ010000185.1 GCA_903832295.1 uncultured Acidobacteriota bacterium | reverse complement strand
TTGTGAAGGATGCGAATGGAAATGCCCTCGGATCCTTGGTCGGCGCGGGGGGACCGACAGGAACAGATGTGACAGTTTATACGAATGGATATTTTGTTACCGTGGGTCTATCTGGTCGGTTCCCGGTCGCCCAGCCAACCGTAAGTTCGGTTAATTCAAGCATATTCTGGTCTGGCGCAGCCTGTACGGGAACAGCATACTATTCGCTAGGTTGGGGTGGCAGTACCTATACCAAGAACGTGATCTATTCCGCCCAAGCAAACCAGCTCATGGTTCCAATTGGCGCTGGCCCAATGGCCGCATCGGTCAGTGTTTCGACAGGCAGCCAAGAAGTTACAGGTAATGCGAACAGTTACACTGATGGGGCGTCTGCATGTTCTTCGGGTGGTCAAACATCTACCAAGGTATGGCAACTGATAGCCATAGATCCAGCGACAACGCTTGGTTGGAAGGTCACTGGAAACCCACTGTCAGTGGCGGGACCATTGCAGCTGCCATAACCATCAAACACTCTCAATATGCAAAAGGCAAGGTACCCGTTGGATCAAGCTCGCGCTGCGCTTGAGCTCTCATCGCGTACCTCTCCTGATCCACCCACTTTCATCCATGAAGCTGATGTTCATTGCCACTCAGGATCGGGGGAAAGCTCGCTCTGATGTGTTGGGCGCAGCCCTTCGTGGCTGCGGACCGGGCGCTCCGGGTGATTTCCTGCCTCTTCGACGCCGGCGGTGATTCCTGCCTCGTACGGTTGACCGTCTTCAACCAACTCCCTCACACTCTCATCTGCAACATCTCTGACAGCGGACAGGGCTTGTGTATCTCCCGATTGGACGGCGCTCTCCGAACCTGGCGCTTCTGAAGCCGCCTCGACTTCCTCGAATTCTGCTTCCCGTTCACGCTGCTCATCTGCTCTGCGGTGCATGACTGCTCCTTCCTGGTGCCGATCAACGGCGATGGTACAACCTCTACGCAGGCCGAACTGTGCACAGTTGCTCACATTTGGCTTTCGCTGCGGCCGCAGGAGGGTTCGGAGCAACGACTCCAGTCCATTCCAAGTGATCTGCACTCCGATGCACGGTCAGTTCTGACCATCCTAAGAGAAATCACACCGCAGCCACGAACCGTTGAAAGGCTTAGCAGGGCGCATTGTCATTGGCAGTCAAGAATCTTCGCGTGTGTGCTGTTTTGTACAGGCATACGGCGCCATGGCTGCCACTGTACAAGGGTTGGTGCGCTCCGAAGCTGAACCGCGATGCTTTTGGGCGTTCAGCTGTCCGCCGCTGTCGCAAGACAAAAACTGGTCCTATTACAGCGGGGGCAGCCATTGATTGAGATCCATCATCCGTTGCCCCGCGGTTCAAGGGAATCAACTCGCGAATGACGCGAGGTCTGCTCCGGAAACATGAGGAATACTATGCCGTTATTTCAGATCGTGGAACTCCTGATTGTTGTAGGCGTCGTGCTGTGGTTGGTGAATCGCTACATTCCAATGCAGGGGACCATCAAGTCCATCCTTAATGCGGTCGTGGTCATCGCAGTTGTCCTTTGGCTGCTCAATGTCACCGGACTGCTGCATAACTTTTCCAGCATTCGCATCGGCAAAAACTAGGCCATTGGCAGCGCCGGCTCGGGTCGTGCAGCCGTTTCGCCCAACATAACAGAGCAGGCCTCTGCTCGAAAGGAACACCGTGAATACGAAGCTCCTGTTAGCCGCTGGAATTCTTCTCAGTCTGAGCGCGTTTGCTCAAACCAACACACCACCCGGTATTGAACACATGAACCACACACCCGTCTTCCGTGTGAATGTGATTAGCAGGAGCGCGCTTGCAGTCAACTACGAGCATCGCAGCGGCTCCACACACGTCGATTTTGTTGGCACTCCGCTTATGCCGTCAGCAAACGGCGAAGCCAAAGTCCAAGGTGAGCGCGGGTCGATCAAGATCCGGGCTGAGTTCGGCAATCTGCAGAGTCCGAAGTCCTTTGGGAACGAGTACCTGACCTACATTCTGTGGGCGATTTCCCCCGAGGGCCGTGCGGTCAATCTCGGCGAAGTTCTGGTCGGCGGCAATGAGCGCAGCAAGGTAGAAGTGACCACCGACCTGCAGGCTTTTGCCCTGATCGTTACGGCTGAGCCGTACTACGCAGTCAGGCAGCCCAGTAACGTGGTCATTCTCGAAAACGTAGTCCGCGACAATACCAAGGGAACGACCGAAGCAGTGAATGCGCGGTTTGAACTGATGGAGCGTGGCGGTTACATTCCGACCGGCTATCATTTCGATCCCGTGGTTATGAATGCCGGCCTCCCGCTGGAGTTCTTTGAGGCGCGGAATGCGCTGCGCATCGCGCGATCTGAGGGCGCCGAGACCTACGCGGCCAGCAGCTACCGGCACGCGGTTGAGCTGATGAATACCGCCGATGAGTACGCTACGCGGAAGCACATTGAGAGTAAGCCGCTGATCGCTGTTGCCCGCGAAGCTGTACAGACCGCAGAGGACGCACGGGAGATCTCCGTGAAGAAGATAGCTGAAGAGCACGCGGAGAACGAGCGGCAGGCGGCGGCAGATGCCCAGGCGGCCACGCAGAGACAGGCTGCGGATGCAATCCGCATGAGGGACCAGGCCAACTCGGATGCAGCCACCGCCCTGAATGCCAAGACCCAGGCACAAGCCGATGCACTCAGGGCGCAGAACGACGCGGCTGCTGCGCAATCTGCGACTGCCCAGGCGAAGGCTGATCTTGCCGCAACGCAGACAGCATCGGCGTTAGCTCTTGCGGCAGCACAGTCGGATGCAGAGGCATCACGCCTTGCGGCACAACAGAACCTGCAGCAGGCCGACGCTGACAAGGCGGCGCTGCGCGCCAAGCTGTCCGACCAGCTGAACCTCATCCTGCAGACCCGCGACAGCGCGCGTGGTCTCATCATTAGTATGTCGGACGTGTTGTTCGACACGGGGAAGTACTCATTGAAGTCAGGCGCCCGCGAGAAACTAGCGAAGGTCGCTGGGATTCTACTGGCTTACCCGGGCCTGAATATTGCGGTTGGGGGATATACGGATAATGTGGGTGGCGAGGCGATGAACCAGACGCTTTCTGACAATCGCGCTGGCTCGGTCCGTGACTACCTTGTGCGGCAGGGCGTGGCTGGCAACTCGGTCACCGCAGCAGGCTTCGGGAACACATTGCCGGTTGCTTCCAACGACAGCTCTTCAGGACGGCAGCAGAATCGGAGGGTGGAGCTGGTTGTATCTGGCGATGCGATCGGGAGCTCAACCACCGTGACAACCGGAAGCCTGCGCTAACAGAGCTTAGCAAGCAAGGAAGCTAGAGGTGATAGCAAATGAAAGCAATTAGATTCACCAGCACATGTGTGATAGCGCTGCTTCTGGCCGTGGCTGCGCCCATACGGGCTCAGGAGCACGAGCAAGAACGGAAAGAACCTGCCAAGCAGGAAGAGAAAAAGGCGCAGACTGAGAAGTCCAAGCAAGGGTCGCAGCCCGCTGCGAAGCAGGAGAAGGTCGCGAAGCCAGAAGAAAGAAGAGCTGAACAGGGCCAGCCAGGCAAGCCGGGGCAGCAGACCCGCGGCGGCCGCATCCCCGATGACCGGTTCAAAGCGAACTTTGGCCAACAACACACGTTTCACGTCAGCGAGGGCGATTACCGGGGGCACCGCTTCCAGTACGGCGGCTACTCTTTCGGTTTTATTGACGCATGGCCGAGCAACTGGCTTTACACGCAAAACGTGTATGTCATCGAAATCAACGGCGTCTATTACCTCTGCAACCCCTCATACCCCGGCGTGAACCTCACGCTCAGCATAACGCTTTAGCAGCTGGGCACCTGAAACAACGGCGCGGACCTGAAGTCGGGGTCCGCGCCGCTCTTTTTACATCACGCTGCGGCGAGTCTCCGTGAGTGTTCTTTCCGGTAACTGAAGTTAGACTACCGTGCCGAATGCTGCTCCAAGGCCTGCCGTGACTGCCATCGCCAGTGCACCCCAGAATGCGACGCGCCCGGCACCACGCCAAACGTTGGCGCCGCCGATGCGAGCGGCCAGTGCGCCCAGGTTGGCAAGAAAGATGAGGGAGGTCAGAGCCACAAGAGGGATCAGTGCCGCGTTTGGGACAACAACAGCTACCAGCAAGGGCATGGAAGCTCCGATTGCAAAGCTGCCCGCGGACGCCAGCGCTGCCTGGTTAGGAGATGCTCGAAACATCTCGGAGATTCCCAACTCCTCGCGGGCATGTGCGCCAATCGCGTCATGCAGCATCAACTGGGTGGCGACCTGTCGTGCGAGCGCAAGTTCAAGCCCGCGCGCAACATAGATTGCAGTAAGCTCGCGGATCTCGCCTAAATAGTCCGATGCCAACTCCGAGCGCTCAAGCGCTAGCTCAGCCTCTTCCGTGTCCGCCTGGGAGTGGACGGAGACATACTCGCCGGCGGCCATCGACATAGCTCCTGCGATCAGGCTGGCACTCCCCGCCACCAGTATGCTGCGGTGGGTAGCGTGGGCCGCAGCCACGCCGAGCACCATGCTCGAGGTGGACAGCATCCCGTCATTGGCGCCCAGAACCAACGCGCGCAGCCAACCGATGCGGCTCGTGTGGTGCTGTTCCTTTTTGCGGCCCTCTTGCAACTTGTCAGCTTGCAAGCACGACCTCGGCTTCTTCCTGGGGCGCACAATCCCTCATTACAAAAGCGACTTTAACCTGTAAATGCCGGGGCAGACCGCGATAGGCCTCCCTCAACTCCGACAGAAGAGCGGCGGCTGCCACATGGCTCTGGTTGCTCATTGCTAATACCTATCCGGGGCGAAATCTGCACTAGCCCCAATCTTGCGTCTCTAGTTCAAACTCCTACTATGGGAGCTCTGCATGGCAACGACTGGTCAAAGTTGGACATTACACACTTTTCGATGTCAAAGCCCGTTGGATGAAGGGAGCGAGCCGAGCAATCTAGCTCAGCAATCCAGGCCGGGCAGGCCCATGCTGGTTGGTGAATGGCTCTGCATAGCGTCGTGTCGACGAATTGCGGGCAAGGAGAATATTGTGACCATTATCGATGCGTGCGCGCGTCTGTTGCTCGCGGCGATTGTATTTTCGTTCATTAGCCTGTCCTTGCGCCGGGAGCCCCAGAAGCTGCCGATCTGTGACGCACAGAGAATGTGCCCGCACTGCGGAGCAATAACATCTCGTAAGCAGGCTGCCTGTTTGGAATGTGGCAAAGAGCCGATGCCGAGCGGCGGGAATTGAGAGTACGTGAGCTGGAGTGATCAGCTTCTTACCGATGTATAGGGCACCATTGGACCTGCACCGTTATAACTTCCCCGGGCTTCGAGCCGGGAGCACCAGAACAGTACGACCGGAGAAATCAAATGTCGCAAACGTTTGTTGAGAAGGCTGGAGATCAGATTGCTGAGTCCATTTATGAGGCGTCTGGCGTGACGGCGGAGGCAGCAGAAGCCGTTGCAGAGGGCGTAAAAGCAGCCAGGTGTGCCGCCCATCATGGTTGTGAAGCCGCAGAGGACTTTGTGCACAGTTCCACCATGCGCATTCAGCGCAACCCGCTTACCGCCACGGCCGCAGCGCTGGTGGCCGGCCTTGCATTGGGCACGCTAGCAGGATTGTCGCTGCGGCGAAAGTAAAGAGCAGCATCCCTCCGCGTTGACTGCTGCAACTTTTGCTGCCAGATGTGTTTGTACAAGCAGAGGCATACGGAGATGTTGCAGAATCGCGCGGAGGATGGTGTCTGGTTTGTGAAGTTGAATGCGGCTGCCTACGGATTGAGCGCGATCGGGAAAGCAGTCCGCAGGTTTCAGGATCGTCTCTTTGTTCAAATAGAGAGGCGCGGCGACATCAACGAACTGCGACTGATCCAGATGGTGCCTTGTGAGAGTGTGGGCAGCTTGGTCGGCGAATTCTTCACGGAAGTCCTTAACCAGGAGTTGCAAGAGCGGGTTGCACGCGAGATGGCTGGTATTCGCCGGATGCTGATGGCGCAGTCCTCGCTGGCGAAGCGCCTGAGCATCGGAGGAAGAGTCTCCCGGCATTCCTCAGCACGAAATTCTCCCGTTTAAAACTCTCCTCATCATTCGTTTTCCCGCCTGTTCTTCCATTCCACTTGCTCGTGAACAGTGTCGAACAGACGTCGTTCGACCTCTCTTCTAAGCTTCAGTCTCGGAGTTAAACGAGCGAACCAACTGTCCGAGGATCAGATGCAACTATCCGGCAAACGCGCGTGCGATGGAATCTCTCCCCGCCAAAATGCCGGGACGTGTTCGAACTCTTCGACATTGCAGTATGGCTATTATGAGATCGCAGCGATGAATGGCTGCTCGGCCGGTGCCAGCAAAAGCCAGTTCCACCAAGCGCGACCCAACACGCGCTCCGCGCATCGGGATGGGCTCCCACTGAGGCCGGGGAGGCCCGGCCCCCGCTTCAGGTAAGTACCGGCTCTTAAATTGCCCTTTCTGTGCAATCTTGACCAGCCTAACCATTTGCGGTGCTGCGAAAGTAGCCTTGGAGCCTAACTCCGGGTCACGCCGTTCCCTTCTGCAATGGGTTGCGGTTTGTTCCGGGACTAACCCGAGGAGCCGCACATGACAAAGGTAATCAAGGTTGAAGAGGTAGTAGCACTTATTAGAGATGGAGCCACGGTTGGCGCAAGCGCGCTTGCCATGGCTGGCTGGCCGGAAACAATCGCGGTAGCGTTGGAAAAGAGATTTCTTGCGACCGCCCACCCCGCAGGACTAACCATCGTTCATGCTTCGGGCATCGGCGACTGGGGAGATAAGGGTACCTCGCACTTTGCCCACCCGGGGATGGTTAAGCGCTGGATCGGCGGACACACTGGCCTTGCTCCCGCAATGGCCAAGATGATCATTGACGGCGGCTGTGAAGGCTACAACCTTCCGCAGGGAACCATCGCACAGCTATGGCGCGAAATCGCCGGGCACCGGCCTGGCGTCATCACCAAGATTGGATTGAGTACGTTCGTAGATCCGAGGGTGGAAGGCGGAAAGGTGAACAAGGCCACCACGGAAGAGATCGTCAAAGTTATTCAATTGGAAGGCGAGGAGTGGCTGCTCTATCCCAGCTTCAAGGTGGATGTTGCGATGATTCGCGGCACCACAGCCGACGAGTTTGGCAACCTGACGGTAAGCGATGAGGGCGCGCTGCTGGAGTGCCTGCCTCTGGCGCAGGCGGCGAAGAACAGCGGAGGCATTGTCATCGCCGAGGTTGAGTATGTGGCCCAGACTGGCACACTTCATCCCAAGCGCGTCCGCGTTCCCGGCGTGCTGATTGACTACATTGTCGTGGCATTGCCGCAAGATCACTGGCAGTCTGCGGGCACGCAATTCAATCCCGCTTTCTCGGGCGAGATTCGTGTCCCGGTCAATGATCTTCCTGAGATGAAGTTGGATGAACGCTTGATTATTGCCCGTCGCGCAGCCATGGAATTGATTCCCGGCTCCTGTGTGAACCTGGGCATTGGAATGCCGGAGGGTGTTGCCGCCGTGGCTGGATTGGAAGGCGTCGGCGACATGCTGACGCTGACGACCGAGATCGGTGCGATCGGCGGTATCCCGGCGAGCGGCCATGACTTTGGCATGTCCTATAACGCGCAAGCCTATGTAGAGCAACAGGTGCAGTTTGACTGGTATGACGGAGGCGGGCTGGATCTTGCTTTCCTGGGCGCAGCAGAAGTCGATCCCCAGGGCAATGTCAATGTCAGTAAGTTCCACGGACGCTGCGTCGGTTGTGGCGGGTTCATCAACATCACGCAAAACGCCAAGAAGGTCGTGTACTGTGGCACGTTCACCGCGGGCGGTCTCAAGATCGCGGTAGAAGGCGGCAAGCTAGTCATCAAGCAAGAAGGCAAGAGCCAGAAGTACGTGAAGGCTGTGGAGCAGGTTAGTTTCAGCGGAACGTACGCTAACTCGACCAAGCAACCCGTATTGTTCATCACCGAGCGCGCTGTATTCGAGCTGCAGGATGGCGTGGTTACGCTGACCGAGATCGCGCCGGGCATACGTATGAAAGAAGACATTTTCGCCCACATGGGCTTCGCCCCAAGAGTCTCTGCCGACCTCAAGACCATGGATACCGCGATCTTCCAACCCAAATGGGGCGGCCTGCGCAAGATTCTTGAGTCAAAGATCACCAAAGCAGCGGTCGCTGCCCCCGAACTAACCACCGCATAAATCCGAAGAAAGGTTAAAGATCATGAGCATTCTGAGCCAGGAACAAAAAGCAATTCAACAGGCGGCAAAAGAGTTCGTTGCCAAAGTCATCATCCCCAACGCTGCGAAGTTCGATAAGTCCGGAGAGTTTCCCATGCTTCTGCTGGAAGCCTCCAAGCCGAGCAACATCTTCGCCATGGCTGTGCCGAAGGAATTTGGCGGCCTCAACTATGACGCTCTTACCCAGGCGTTGGTCCTGGAGGAGTGGGGCTACGGCTGCGCGGGCATGGGTACGACCCTTGCGGCCAGCGTATTGAGCATGGATTCAGTGCTCATCGCGGGCACAGACGAACAGAAGCGCCGTTACTTCAAGCCGATGCTCAACGCTGAGATCGGCTCTTTCGGCCTTACCGAACCCGGTGCCGGCTCCGATGCCGCTGCCGGAACGGCCACCGCAGTGAAGAAGGGTGATGAGTACATACTGAACGGCACCAAGTGCTGGATCACGAACGGCGGCTTCGCCACTGTGTACGTCATCTTCGCCAATACTGATCCGGCCGCGGGAGTAAAAGGAATCAGCGCATTCATCGTCGAGCGCGGTCTTCCCGGCTTCACCATCGGGACCACGGACCACAAACTCGGAATTCGTGCCTCCAACACCGTCGAGCTGCTCTTGAAGGATGTTCACGTTCCTGCCACGAACCTGCTTGGCAAGGAAGGCGAGGGAATGAAGATCGCGATGAAGACCCTCGACATGGCTCGTCCGGCAATCGCCGCTCTCAGCGTTGGTATTGCACAGCGCGCCCTGGATACTTGCGTCGCACACGTGCATGCCCGCTTCCCCGGCAAGCCGTTCCCTGGGCAAACCCTGCAGTTCAAACTGGCCGACATGCAGATTCTTGTGGAAGCAGCCCGAGAGACTCTGCACCAGGCAATGCAGTTACGCGATGCGGGCGTGCCGTACTCCAAGGAGTCGGCAATCTGCAAGACGTTCTGCTCCGACGTTGCCATGCAGGTATCCGCCACCGCGGTCAGCCTGATGGGCTCCTACGGATACACCTCTGAGCTGGGCAAGTATATGCGTGACTCGAAGATCATGCAGATCTACGAAGGAACCAATCAGATCCAGCGGCTTGTGATTTCGCGCGCCGTTCTGGCGCATGCACCTGCAGCCAGCGCTGCACAGAAAGCAGGGAAGTAATGAATTTCGAATTGACTGAAGAACAACAGCTCATCGGGCAGAGCGCCCGCGATTTCGGCAAACAGTACATCGAACCCATCGCCGTCGAACTGGATCACACCGGCGAATATCCCAAGGCACTCGTCCAGGCTCTGGCGAAGCATGATTTCATGGGCCTGCTGCTTCCTGACGACGTTGGCGGCGCGGCGGCCGGTTTTGTGAGCTATGTGGAAGTGATTGAAGACCTGTCGCGCTACTGTGCGGCGGTGGCCTCCATCGTGAACAACCACACGATCGCGGCCTACGCCATCCAGCAGTGGGGCACGGCAGATCAGAAGAAGGAATACCTGCCCGGCTTGGCGAAGGGTGAGGTTCTCGGCGGCGTTGCCATCTACGAGCACGGCCCGACACCCGGAGTGGGAGCCGAGGCTCTTGTAGCCACGAAGCAAGACGTTGGCTATGTTCTCAACGGCAAGAAGGCCTTTGTGCGCAACGCAGGTGAAGCGGGCGTGTACGTGGTCTTTGCCATCACCGATCCTGCACTCGGCGCGAAATCTCTCACCGCATTCCTTGTGAAGGCGGCGGCCATCGGAGTAAAGGTGGGTGAAAAGCTGCAGACGATGGGTCTGAAGGGCTGCCCCGTTGCAGACCTCACCTTCGAGAACGTTGTCCTTGCGGAGACAGCGTTGCTCGGCACGGTCAACGGAGGTGCGGCCATCGCGTCCCAGGCGTTGGCGGTTGCTTCGGTGGCAGAAGCTGCTCAGACGGTTGGCATTGGTCAGGCTGCGGTGGAACACGCTGCCGCCTATGCCAAGCAGCGCGTTCAGTTCGGCAAGCCCGTTGCAACGCTGCAGGCAATTCAGACTCTGTTGGCGGAAGTAGCCACGGACTGTCATCTGGCGCGCCTTGGCCTGAGGAACGCGGCGCTGCTGATCGAGGAAGGCAAGCCTTTTGAAGTGGAAGCGGCCATGGTCAAATCTTTCCTGGCGCGCCTCGGCTCCAAGATGCTGATCGATACCTGCCAGGTAGAAGGCGGCTTCGGCTACAGCGAGTCCATGCCGCTTCCGCGCATGTTCCGTGACATCGCGGGCACAAACCTTCTGGACGCTCCGGGAGACTTCCCCGAAAAACTAATCGCAGCAAGCATCGCTTAACCGCCCCAGGAGGGCATTCCAGTGCCGAAGTGTTTGGTTTGTTACAAGTGGACGCTCGACGAGCAGGATATCAAGATCAAGCCGGAGGACCTGAGCCTGGACGCCAGCCGGGCCAAGGGCAAGATCAGCGACTTTGATCGCAACGCGATTGAAGAAGCAGCCCTGCTCGTCGAGAAGAACGGCGGTGCCGTAGATGCTCTTACCTACGGCACCGCAACCGTTAAACAATCACTCAAGGACGTGCTCTCGCGCGGTCCAGCCAAGGTCTATTGGATCGCTGACGCCTCCGCCGAGAGTGCCGATGCCGCCGTTACGGCGAATGTGCTCGCGGCGGCAATCCGCAAGATCGGCCCCTACGACCTGATTCTGTGCGGCGAAGGAAGCTCCGATCTGTTCAATCAGCAGACCGCTGCGCGCCTGTCTGCCCTGCTCGGCATTCCGTGCCTGACTTTTTTGCAGAAGTTGAGCGTAGAGGGAGCTGTAGTCAGCGCCACGCGCAAGCTCGAAGATGGCACGGAAGAAGTGAGCGTGACGGCCCCGGTTGTCGTCAGCGTCCTGAGCGAGATTAATAAGCCGCGGATACCGACGCTGAAGCAAGTGCTCGGCGCCTCCAAGAAGCCGAATGAGGAAATCAAGCTCGCCGATCTCGGCCTCAAGCCCGAAGACCTAGTACCCAAGGCCACTCGCAGCTCGGTGAAAGGCTTCGTAATGCAACGCAAGAACGTCATCTTCAAGGAATCCAGCGCTGCGGACAACGTGGCCAAACTGAAAGCCGGTCTGGCCTCTGAGGGCCTCATTTAAGGGAGGGTTAAAGTATGCCAGGAATCATTATTTTCTCTGAAGACAGTATGCTAGCCGCGCAGTTGATGACCCCGGCGCTGGAGTTAAAGCAATCACTCAATCAGCCGATCACGGCGCTTGCGCTCAGCGAAGCCGATGCCAAAGCGCTGGCAGCCCTTGGTGCCGATCACGCGGTGTTTCTTCAGTCGGCGGGCAAGTGGGTGGACGGCTGCGCGGAAGCTATCTTCGCGCAGGTTAACAAAGCAGCCGCCAGCATTGTGCTCATCGGCGGAACGCTTCGCGGCAAAACGATTGCGGCCTATGTGGCGGCAAGAATGAACGCAGGAATGACCACGGATGCGAAGACGCTAAAGGTTGAGAACGGCAAACTGCTGGCCACGCGTGTGCTCTACGCTGGGCTCGCTTTATGCGAGGAGGCAGTTGTCCTTCCCGCGGTTGCCACCATCCGGTCCCGCACATTCCTGGCGCCGCCCGCGGCTGCCACTCCGGGAACGGTCGAATCCGTTACGGTGGAGACAGACGCACGGGTTACGCTCGGCGCGGTCAGCCCTACCGGGGACACGGGAGTGGACATCACGACGGCAGGCAAACTGGTCGCTGTTGGCCGGGGCTTCCGGAAGAAAGAAGACCTGAAGCTGGCAGAAGAGTTGGCGGCCGTGTTGAAGGCGGAGCTGGCTTGCACGCGCGGTATTGCCGAGGACGAACACTGGCTGCCGATCGCACGCTATGTCGGAATCAGCGGACAGACCGTCAAGCCGGACCTGTATCTTGCGGTCGGTTTGTCCGGCCAGGTGCAGCACATGGTCGGCTGTCGCGAGTCAAAGGTGATCGTGGCGGTGAATACCGACGAGCGCGCCCCGATCTTCGAAGCTGCCGATTACGGCATCGTCGGCGATCTCTATGAAGTTCTGCCGCTTTTGACGGCCGCACTGAGAAAGTAGCGAGATAAATGGCAGATGACAAGTATGACGCGATCATAGTGGGCGCGGGGCCAGCAGGCTCCGCCTGTGCCTACACCCTGGCGAAGCGAGGAAAGAACGTCCTGCTGCTGGAGCGCGGCAATGCTGCCGGCAGCAAGAACGTCTCCGGCGGACGCTTATATACCTACGCGCTCGAACTGCTGGAACCGGATATGTACAAGCGGGCGCCGTTGCAGCGGAAGATCGTGCGCGAGCAGGTGATGCTGCTGAACGAGCGCGGCTCGACCACCATTGATTATTTCGATCCTGCGTTTGGCGAACAGGTTCCACAGTCTTACTCGGTCGTCCGGGCGGAGCTGGACGAGTGGTTTGCCGGTGAAGCTGAGTCGCACGGTGCAACCGTTGCAAGCGGAGTCCTTGTGGATGGCCTGATCGAGGAGAGCGGGAAGATCGTCGGTATTCGCTCCGGCGCGGACGAGATGCGCGCAGATATCGTGATCGCCGCGGATGGGGTCAACTCGCTGCTGGGGCAGAAGGCTGGACTCTTTCCGGACGCAGCCCCGAACTCTGTCGGTCTCGGCGTGAAAGAGACGATTGACCTGCCGGACAACCTCATCAGCGCCCGCTTTGGAGTGAAAGACACCGAAGGCGCAGCGCGCGTGGCCATTGGCTGCACTGATGGCATCTCCGGCGGAGCTTTCCTCTACACCAACAAGGGAAGCATTTCGATCGGCATCGTCTTCAATCTGGTTGAGGCGGCGAAGCAGAAGCGACAGGTGCAGGATATTTTTCAGGACTTCAAGATGCATCCGGCGATCCAGCCCCTGATCGAGGGTGGCACCAGCGTAGAGTATGGTGCCCACCTCGTTCCCGAGCTCGGTTACAACGGGATTCCTAAACGGTTGCATCGCGAAGGCTTCCTGGTGATTGGTGACGCGGCAAAGTTCGGAATCAACACGGGCTTGATCATTCGCGGCATGGACCTGGCGATCGTGAGTGGATTAGCGGCGGCGCAGGCGGTTCTGGAAACCAACAGCCCATCCCAGACCGGCGAGCTATACATGAAGCAGCTTGAGCGTCTGCTGCTGACCGCCAACCAGCGAGCCTACCAGAACTTTCACAACATCTTCGAGATCTCCCGAATCTTCAGCGCCTATCCCAACCTTGCAAACGACGCCATGCAGTTCCTGTTTACCGTGGATGGCAAGACTCCAAAGCCAATGCTAAGCGGCCTGTATGGCGCGGTGAAAAGAAATGTGACCCTCGGTCAGTTGGCATCCGACGGATGGAAGGCATTCAGAAGCCTATGAGCATTAAGAAGCTAGGTCCGGAAGAACTACTTGCGCTCGACAAGTTCAGCGTGGATGAGGGGCAGCCTCACATCCTCGTGGATAAGGCGATCTGCGCGTCCTGCACGCCGCAGGTGTGTCTTGTGGTGTGCCCTGCACGCTGCTATCGGCTGAAAGATGGCGCAGTCAACTTTGAGTACGCTGGCTGCCTCGAATGCGGCACCTGTCGAATCATGTGCACGGAAAAAGGCGTCACCCAATGGAACTATCCGAGGGCGACCTTCGGCGTTACCTTCCGTTGCAGCTAGCCAAACAGTTCACCGTCGCGATGAATCTTTGACGCGACTTTAACAAGGAGAAAAGCAATGTCCACTACTACACCCGCGGCTACTATACCTGCAGCCACACCTGCAGCAACCTTTACTGTCGGACAGTCGTTCACCTACACGCAGTTGATTGACGACAAGCTGGTACATGGCTTTGCGGAACTGACCGGAGACCGTAATCCGATTCATCTGGATGACGCCTTCGCCAAGAAGACAAAGTTCGGCCAGCGCATCGCCCATGGCGGTATCCTGTTCGGAATCATCTCCAAGGTCCTGGGCATGGATATGCCGGGCGTTGGCACGGTTTACCTCACCCAGCTCGTCAACTTTCGCGCCCCGGTCTTTATTGGTGACACGGTTACCCTCGTGGCCACGATCGCGGAGCTTCAACCGAAGTCCGTGGCAAAGATCAATGTTGTGATCAAGAAGCAGACTGGCGACGTGGTGATGGACGGCTACGCGGACGTCAAGCTGCCCGGTTGGCTCACCCACATCAAGTAACGCACATTGTGCTGCGCTCCTCCTTCCACTTTCGAGGGGCGCGGCGCAACTGCTAGCTGGCCGTCAGGCCGCTGAATCACGTGTGTTCCGCTGCTGCTCCATTTGGAGAGTATGTTATGAGTTTCATCGTTTGTCTCGCGGCTCTTTGCTTCCTGATGTTCGTCGCCTACAAAGGTTTCAGCGTCATTCTATTTGCTCCGATCGCGGCTTTGCTGGCAGTTCTATGCACTCATCCTCACCTCGTGCTTCCGGTATACAGCAACCTGTTCATGGAGAACATGGTTGTCTTCATCAAGAACTACTTCCCGGTTTTCATGCTGGGGGCGATCTTCGGAAAGCTCATTGAGATCTCCGGCTTCGCGAAGTCGATTGTGCATTCGGTCGTCAAGCTGCTTGGGCCATCACGCGCTATGTTGTCCATCGTAGTAGTTTGCGCTCTGCTCACCTATGGCGGCGTTTCCCTGTTCGTGGTGGTGTTTGCGGTGTATCCCTTTGCGGTTGAGCTCTTCCGTGAGGTGAACATCCCGAAGCACCTGATTCCTGCGACGATTGCGATGGGTGCCTTCACCTTCACCATGGACTCGCTTCCCGGCACACCACAGATTCAGAACATCATCCCGACCACGTTCTTTAAGACCAACGCGTATGCTGCCCCATGGCTGGGCATCATTGGCTCGGTCTTCATTCTCGCCGTGGGCATGACGTTTCTGGATTGGCGGCGGCGGAGTTGTGCAAAGGCAGGCGAAGGTTATGGCACGGGGCACCTCAATGAGCCTGAGCCGATCGCACTGACCGAGCTGACCAACCCGTGGATTGCAATCTTGCCGCTGGTCGTGGTTGGGGTCATGAACCTGGTGATTACGCGGCTGATCCCGAGGTTCTATGGCGATACCATGTACATCCAGCTCACGGACGCGGCAAAGCCCCTGGCGGTTCCAGTCGCAAAGATGGTTGGCATCTGGGCCGTTGAAATCGCGCTGGTTCTCGGCATCCTCACGGTGATCCTATTCGGTTGGAAGAAAGTTCATTCCAAGTTCGCGGACGGCACCAAGGTCGCTATCGGTGGTGCGCTGCTGGCCTCACTGAACACGGCATCGGAGTACGGGTTCGGCTCGGTCATCGCCGCCCTTCCCGGTTTCCTGGTGATTCGCAATGCGCTGGCTCACGTCCCGAACCCGCTGATCAAGGAAGCTGTAAGCGTCAACGTGCTGGCCGGCATCACAGGCTCCGCCTCCGGCGGCATGAGCATCGCACTCGCCGCCATGTCTGATCAGTTCATTGCGGCGGCCAATGCTGCGCACATTCCAATGGAGGTGCTTCACCGCGTAGCCGCCATGGCTAGCGGCGGCATGGATACGCTCCCCCACAATGGCGCGGTGATCACCCTGCTCGCGGTCACAGGGCTCACGCACAAGCAGTCCTACAAGGACATCTTCGCAATCACCTGCATCAAGACAACCGCCTGCTTTGTCATTATCGGAGTGTATTACCTCACTCACCTAGCGTAGGCGTGAGGCCGGGAAGCCAGAGTGAGCATCAGCCGTATGGAGATTCTTGCTCTGGCTCTCTCGGCGTTGCCATCCCCTTCAGTTCGTAGGACACGATCGTAGAGAATGGACCAATCCCTCTCCCAACGTCAGCTCACCCCAGCTTGGTCATCTCACGCACTCTAGGGCAGAGTCGCCTGTGCGGTTGACGAACATCTCACTGAGCAGAGTTCTGAGTGAGGCGCGCTTTAAGCACTCAAGGATGTCGTGCAACTACCATCATGGATTCGTGGCCAGGAGGTTGGCCCCTGAGATTACAAACGCTGCCAGGGCGGCGGGACGTGTACCCAAGCCATGCCGGCGGCACGGGCGGCGTCGATACCGAGTTGTGTGTCCTCGAAGACGAGGCAGGATTCGGGGGAGACGTGCAGTTTGCTTGCAGCCATCAGGAAGGGTTCGGGGTCAGGCTTGCTCCGGCGATAATCTCCGGCGCACACAAGGACCTCGAATTTCTCAAGGAGGCCAAGCACCTGGAGTGAAGATTCCACGGCTTCGCGGGTGCCTCCGGAGACTACTGCAAACGGGATGCGCCCGTGTTGCGAATTGATGTGCTCCAGTACCTGGGGCACGGCTTTCAACTGGGCGAGGTTTTCACAGAATAGAGCTTCTTTCCGCGTGGCGACCTCTTCGATGGGCATTTCGATTCCCTGCATTCCCGCGAGGCGGTCCACAATCTCGATGATGGGCATGCCACCCCACTGATAAAAAAGTTCCTCGGGGAACTGACATCCCCACTCGCCGAGAG
>CAILAZ010000184.1 GCA_903832295.1 uncultured Acidobacteriota bacterium | reverse complement strand
GCACGGCGGCGCGAACGAGGCGGTGTTCAAGGTTCTGATGGAAATCGACGCGAACGGCGCGGACCCGGTGGAGTACATCAAGGGAATGCTGGCACAGAAGGCGAAGGTTCCGGGCTTTGGGCACAGGGTTTACACGACGGAGGATCCGCGGGCGACACATTTGCGGAGAATGTCGCGCGACCTGGGCTACTCGAGCGGACAGACAAAGTGGTTTGAATACTCGAAGGCGATTGAAGAGTTCATCAACGCGGACAAGCAGTTGAACGCGAACGTGGATTTCTACTCGGCTTCGACGTATCACACGCTGGGGATTGACGTGGACCTGTTCACGCCGCTGTTTGCGGTCTCGCGCATTTCGGGCTGGACGGCGCACGTGATGGAACAGCTGAACGACAACCGGCTGATTCGTCCGAGAGCGGAGTACATGGGACCGAAGTATCCGAATAAGTGGATCCCGATGGACGAGCGCGAGTAAGCAGCGCGGATTGGAAAGGCCCGGCGGTGCAGCTCCGAGGAACGGAGAGGCGCGCCGGGCTTTTTGCTGGGCGAAAAGCTATTGGCGGTGGCGGTGGCGGGAGCAGATTCCGGCGAGGACGGCGACAACGGCGCAGGCTCCGAGGGCGAGTCCGAGGACAATGCCTCCGTGGGAGTTGGGCTCGGATTGCCCGGCGTTGCGGGTATAGGCGAGCATGCCGAGGAAGGCGAGAGCGGCGAGGAAGAGGAGGACGACGCTCCAGAAGCAGAGAGTTGCGGCGCGAGAGGGCGCGGGACGGCATTGGGGACGGGGCGGGAGAGTGGGAGACGGATTGGTGGCGCGGCCCGGCATGGGTATTCGATGCATGTGGGGCGGAAAAGGGCGTGTGAGAAGGGGAGATAGAATAAGAGGGTGATGAAGAGAATCTATTTGGACAACAACGCGACCACGCCCTTGCTGCCAGCGGTGCTGGAGGCAATGCTGCCCTACCTGGGCGAGAGCTTTGGGAATGCGAGCTCGATCCACTGGCAGGGGCAACAGGCACGGGCAGCGGTGGAGGCGGCTCGCGAGCATGTGGCCGGACTGGTGGGAGCACGGGCGAGCGAAATTGTGTTCACCAGCGGCGGGACCGAGGGCGACAACCTGGCGCTGTTTGGTCTGGTGAAGGAAGGCGACCACGTGGTGACTTCGACGATTGAGCACCACGCGGTGCTGAACGCGTGCAAGCGGCTGGAAGGCCAGGGGGTGGCAGTGACGTATGTGAACTGCGACCGGATGGGGAGAGTGCTTCCGGAGGATGTGCGGGCGGCGCTGCGGCCGGAGACGAAAATGATTTCCGTGATGATGGCCAACAACGAGACGGGGGCGGTGCAGGCGCTGGAAGAGATTGGAAAGATCGCGGGAGAGGCGGATGTGTACTTCCACACGGACGCGGTTCAGGCGGCAGGCAAGATTGCGATTGAGGTGGAGCGGATTGGCTGCGACCTGCTGACGCTGGCCGCGCACAAGATGCACGGTCCGCAGGGTGTGGGTGCGCTTTACGTGCGGCGCGGGACGCTGCTGGAGGCGCGGCAGGTAGGTGGCCGGCACGAGCGCGGACGGCGGGCAGGGACGGAGAACCTGGCGGGGATTGTGGGCTTTGGACGGGCGGCGGAGTGGACGATGGAGTGGTTTGCCGCTGGCGGCGTGGAGAAGATGCGGGCGCTGCGCGAGAGGCTGGAAGAGGGAATCCGCGGGGCGGTGCCGGGGACCGCGGTGAACAGCGGCGAAGCGGAGCGGGTGCCTAATACATCCAACCTGGTGATTGAAGGAATTGAGGGCGAAGGGTTTGTGATTGCGATGGATTTGAAGGGCGTGTCGGTTTCGACGGGGGCGGCGTGCTCGTCGGGAGCGATTGAGGCTTCACATGTGCTGACGGCGATGGGGCTGACGGGCGACGAGGCGCGGGGCTCCATCCGCTTCAGCCTGGGAAAGCAGAATACGGCGGAGGAAGTGGAGACCGTGCTGGCGCTGGTTCCGGAGGTGGTGGCGAAGTTGCGGGAGATGAGTCCGGTGTGGGCGGGAAGGCAGTAGCGGTGGCTTTGATCGAAGACAAGAAGCAGACGGTTGCGGTGGCGATGAGCGGCGGGGTGGATTCCTCGACCGTGGCGGCGATGATGGTGCGCGAGGGGTATGCGGTCATCGGGCTGACGCTGCAGTTGTGGAACCAGCGCAGGCTCCCCGGGGCGAACGCCGGAGGCGAGCCGCAGGCAGGGAGATGCTGCTCGCTGGATGATGTGTACGACGCGCGCTCGGTGGCGACGAGGCTGGGGATTCCTTACTACGTGGTGAACCAGGAGGAGCGCTTCGAGCAGGACGTGGTGCGTCCGTTTGTGGCGGACTATCTCTCTGGCAGGACGCCGATTCCGTGCTCACTCTGCAACAATCACTTGAAGTTTGACCAGCTGCTGCGGACGGCGCGCTCGGTGGGGGCGGATTTGATTGCCACAGGGCACTATGCCCGCAACCAGTGGGACGAAGGGCGCGGGCGGTGGATCCTGATGCGCCCGGCAGACAGGGCGAAGGACCAGACATACTTTTTGTTTGGGCTGACGCAGGAGCAGTTGAGCCGGACGCGGTTTCCGCTGGGCGGGATGCAGAAGCCCGAGGTGAGGGAAGAGGCGCGGCAGCAGGGGCTGACGGTGCTGGCGGAGAAGCCGGATTCGCAGGAAATTTGTTTTGTGCCGGGCGGGGATTACAAGGCGTTTCTGGATGCGTACATGGAGGAGCAGGGAGAGCGGCTGCCGGATTTGAGCGGAGCGCTGGTGACTGTGGAAGGCGAGGTAATTGGCCGGCACGAGGGGATTCATAACTTCACGATTGGTCAGCGGAAGGGTCTGGGAGTGGCGACGGGCGTGCCACTGTACGTGGTGGAAATTCGCGGAGACCGGCGCGAGGTGGTGGTGGGCGGCGCAGAGCAGTTACTGACGAAGACGCTGCGGGCGAAGCGGTGCAACTGGATTTCCGTGGAGAGGCTGGATGGGCCGATGCGAGTGGAGGCGAAGATCAGGCATCGGCATCCGGCGGCGTCGGCCCTGGTGGAGGCGGTGGGCGAGGACGAGGTAAGGGTGACATTCGATGAGGCGCAGAGGAGCGTGACTCCGGGGCAGGCAGTGGTGCTGTACAGCGGGGACGAGGTGGT
Organism: uncultured Acidobacteriota bacterium; assembly: GCA_903832295.1. Lineage (GTDB taxonomy): Bacteria > Acidobacteriota > Terriglobia > Terriglobales > Acidobacteriaceae > TOLSYN. Next base: position 158 of record CAILAZ010000184.1, on the reverse strand, counting down.
GGGGGGCGGGTGGATCGAGTAGCGAAGTCGCTTCTGCGGGGGTCGTTTCACTAAAGCGGAAACGGGGAGGCCGAAGTGCCTTCCGGGCCGCGTTCGAGATTTGATCGTCGCTGGGGTCCTTCGCTTCGCTCAGGATGACACTTCTATGATGACACTTC
>CAILAZ010000183.1 GCA_903832295.1 uncultured Acidobacteriota bacterium | reverse complement strand
GCTGTCTGGATTCCAGTTTACAAGGTCAAGAAATACTATCTACCGATCAAGGGACCGTTCGAGCTGGCGGAAGATGAAGTCACATTCAATGCGCGCGTCAAAAAAGAAGAACACTTCGAGATTCCAAAGGAGTTCTGGAATTTTCGGCGCGTTCGTATGCGCGCGGCGAAGCGCTCGGGAACAAAGGCTGGATTTCTTGAGTCTTACCCACTGACGCCGAACGAAGCGTTTCAGGCATCGGGCCTATGCGCTTTTGACCGCGATTCTCTTGAGTGGCAGGAGATGAATAAAGTCTGCAAGCCGCTGTATGCCGGCGAGATTACCCTGGTCTCGATGGAACCCCCGCGCTTCAATACCGACGACATTATGCCGGTAGCGGACGACGAGATTCTCCCGCGGCGCAAGTCAGGGCGCGGCGGAAAGAGATTTCACATCTGGGAGATGCCCGAAGCGAACCAAACCTACTACGTGTCTGCCGATGTGGCGCTTGGAAATGGCGGAGACTTTTCCGTATGTAACGTCTTTCGCGCTGGGCAGGGAATTGAACCGGACACGCAGGTTGCGACATGGTGGGGCTGGATTCCGCCAAAGAGGTTTGCGCACGTCGTCGCGGCAATCGGCCTGTTCTACAACGGGGCTGAGGTGGCTGTTGAGTACATGAAGGACGGCATTACGACAGGCAACGAACTGCGCGACATGGACTATCCGAACCTCTACCGTCCACAGTTCAAAGACCGCCTCACCCACCAGCAGAGCAACTACCTCCACTGGCTGACCACATCGAAGACCCGCGACGAGATCATCGGCAACATGAATGAGGCGCTTCTCGACCAGAGCGTAGTGATCCGCGATGCGGATTTACTGGACGAGATGATTGATTTTGCCGCAATCGAAGTTGGGGGAAAGACGCAAGGACAAGGCAACGAGGACGACGGCGTTATGACTGGCATGATTGGGCTCTACTGCCTCCGCGAAACTACGAAGCACTTGAAGGTCAGCGCGGCGACGGAGCGCGTGCGCGAGACGGGAGAGTTGCACGTCTACGGGGTTTACGACAACATCATGCGCCAGCGCGGGCAGTACAACACCGCGGCGGAAGCAGATAAGATGATTCAGGGCAAGGCGGGGTGGCAGGTGAAACCCATCCTGGTATGCAACGCCAACACGCTATACTCGCCCATATTTGACGCAATGGGTGCAGAGCAGGAGTTACACTCAAAGTACGGAATTCACTCGACGGAGATCACGCCGGATTTGGTGTGGTCATATCGGAGTTCACTGGCGAGCGCCGGGCCGGTGGGCGGTGGCGACTTCGGCGACGACTGGTAGGAGAGACGAGAATGAAAATCATGCTACTTGCTCCAAGAGAATTCTACGAGCTTCACAGCAAACTGCTTCCCAGTAGCCGGGAGGAGCTTGCTCTGAGTTGCCCAAACTTCCTAATGCGGCTTCACGACACGCTCGTGATTCGCGCGGATAGGGCGGAGTTGGCTCAAATCCCCGATCTCAACGGAGGCCCAATTACAATTCAAACAGTCATAAGAAGTTCTGTTATGGCAGGCGAGGTGAACCATGGCTGACCGAGCTTTTATGTATTGCCCCCTCTGCCGAAATCAAGGCAGTCCGCGGGTAGAGCTAAACCGCGACAACGTGGATATGTTCTGCCCTATGGGCCACAAGGCACCTCACGCGCAGATGCTGTCCCTAAATCCAGAGATGATAAAAATGGAAGTCCGGTTTAAGCCGGGGATCAACGACGTGAAGGCTGAGGTTTGGGTGAACTCCGAGGTTCTGATGAGGGCCAAAGAGTCGCTGGGCGAGCGCTTCCACCCGACCGTTGCCTCCCTCATCCGGTCCTGTATGGCTGGAGAACCCGTCTTGATCGACGGCCAGCAGGCGGCCGAACTTCGGGAACTGGGCGTCAAGAATGGCGCCGAGATGGTTGCGACGGTCAAATTGAACGCTGAATTGTCCGCTCAGAACGAGACGCTCGTCGCAAAACTGAACGAGTGGGAAGAGCGGATGTCGAAGGCGATGGCGAGCGTTGGGTAGGCTCTGGAAAATTGTTTATCCCAATTGGAAGTAAAAGTTAGGCGTTTCGGGTACACTTTGAGCCGATGGCAGAGACAGTCGAGAAACCGGGAAAAACTCTGGAACAGGAGATTATCGCCTGGTCCGATTCCGTTTACGACGAGGCGGAGCGGGAGCTTGCGGATTCCCGCGAGATCCGCCTGACTTCCCGGCTTATTGACTACATCTCCGGCCAGCAGTGGAACGCCAAGTCACGATTCGGTCGCTCCCGCCCCACAGTCAACCGCCTTTTTCGCCAGTTCGTCGAAATGGCCGGGCTTCTCACGGACATCGCTCCCGATTTTCAAGTCAAGTTCCACAACGAGGACGAGGGCACAGATTTCAATAAACTCCAAGACCTGCTCAACGAAATGATCGTCATGTGGGCGGGAATGACGGACTTCGAGATGGAGCTAACCCAGTCTGTTATGTGGGCCTTACTTCATACGGGGTATGCTAAAGTCCAGTGGAATCCAGCCATGAACAACGGCATGGGGGACTGCGAGTTTCTACCCCTCGGGCCGCTCAATGTTATGACCATCGGAGCGGGCAACCGGATGCAGGACGACGAGTGC
>CAILAZ010000182.1 GCA_903832295.1 uncultured Acidobacteriota bacterium | reverse complement strand
AGTGCCCATCTGCGTGAGACTGCCGATGGGGGTAGCGATTCCCTGGCGAACCGCTTCCACGCCAGTAATAAATGTGGTGGCAACCGAACCAAGTCCGACAATCAAGATGCCAAGCTTGCCTTTGGCTGCTGCAATTTCCGTTGCGGTGTTCTTCTGCTCTTTCGCCATCGTTTATGAATCACTTTCCAGAGAGTTGACGCCTGCCGTGCAAAATAAAGATTCAATACCAATCAAACTATGGTCATACTTTCAGAGCTGGTTTGGCAAACTTGTTCTAGCATGTGGCGCAATCAGGGAATTGAACGGCGCAGAGGGCGGGTTGTGATGCACTTTGAGAACAGGGAGCGGTCGCCAGAACTAGGCGTGCCAGAGGCGTCCGGCTGGCTCCGCTTCTTCCAATACGTGCGAAATTAGAACTGAAACGATAAAAATGGTTGACAAACGATCATATTCTAACTAATGTGGCGTTTGATCCGCGAACCAGAACGGATATCGCCCGACAGATGCCCCAGGGATTAAAGTGTTTGTCAGCAGGCGCTGGATGCATTCCATAGAAGCTCTTATAAGTCCAACCCTTGGGAGCCAAGACGACCATGTCCCAGTGTGCAAAGAGAACGCCTGAAGCAAAGCCGGCGCCTTCGGTAGCGAAGGTTGCGAACATGATGGATGAGCGGGCAGGTTACCGGGTGAGCGCCGGGTGGGGGCATGTCGGCGTCCTCGAAGGCGGAGGACACATTTGCGAGTTGGCTCTGAACAGTGTGCCGGGGGTGAACCCGTTGTGGCGTCCGCAATGGACGACGATGGATCCGGAGGAGTACTCGCCAGGGAAGCACCTGCGCAAGTATGGACCTCCGCCGGACGGCAAGTTGCTGGCTGGGATTGCAGGGCACAGCTTGAGCTTCGACCATTTCGGGCCGCCCTCGGCAGAGGAGACGGCGGCGGGGCTCTCTACGCACGGGGAAGCTCCGGCGACGATGTGGAAGCTGCTGAAGGACACGGCCCGAACGGGAGCTCTGCGCTACGGGTGCAGGCTGAACCACGCCCAGATAGATTTTAAGCGGAGCATTGCGCTGGACCCGGCAGACGCGGTGGTGTACTGCGAGGAAGAGGCCGAGAACCTCTCACTGTATGACCGGCCAATCTGCTGGAACGAGCATGTGACGTTTGGACCTCCCTTCCTGGAATGCAATACGACAGTGTTCGACATGCCGGCGACGCGGGCGGTGAGTAATTCGGCGGATTACAGCGACCAGATGTTCATCAAGGCAGACGCGGAATTTGTGTGGCCGGAGGCTCCGGGGAAAAATGGCGGAGTGGTGAACCTGCGCACGACTCCGGATGAGACTTTTGAGCATTACACTTCGCAACTGCTGGACCCGAAGCTGGAAGTGGCATTTGTAAGCGCGTGCAATCCGAGGCTGGGATTGCTGGTGGTCTATGCCTTCCGGCGGGCGGATTTTCCGTGGGTTGGAAACTGGGAGGAACGGCTGACACGAACGGTTGCTCCGTGGAAGGGACGCGCGTTTTGCCGCGGGATTGAGTTCAGTTCGACACCGTTTGCGATTCCGCGCAGGGAAACGGTTTCGCAGGGGCCGGTGTTTGGCGAGGGAACCTACCGGTGGCTGCCCGCAAAATCCAAGGTTGCGTTGCGCTACCTGATTACGATGTTCAAGGTTCCGGCGGATTTTGGCGGAGTGCAGAAGTTTGCGATCAGCAAGGGCACTGCGACGGTGACGGAAGCGGGCGCACGGCGGCAACTCAAGGTAGCAGTCAAAGAGTTTTTGTAATCTCGCAAGGAATCGGCTGGAAGCTGAATGGACTCGGGGAAACATGAGCCTGCTTGCCATTGATATCGGATCCACGACGTGCAAGGCGGTGGCGTTTGCGACGAGTGGAAAGCTGCTGGCACAGCACTCCACCTGCTATACGCCGGAGTTCCCGCGTGCGTTGTTTGCAGAGATGAACCCGCGGAAGTTCTGGGATGCGCTGTGCGGCTGCTGCCAGGCGGTGAGCCGGGGGCTGACGGACCCGGTACAGGCGCTGGCGATCAGCTCCCACGGGGAGAGTTTCGTCCCGGTGGACTGCCACGGGGAAGCGCTGTCCAATGTGATCTTGAATCAGGACGGGCGCGCAACCGAGGAAGCCACGTTTTGCGAACAGGTGATGGGACGGCAGCGGCTGTTCCAGGTTACCGGGCTGTTCCCGCATCCGATGTACCCAATCCCAAAGATGCTGTGGCTGCGGAAGAACGAGCCGAAGCTGTTTGCCTCAACCTGCAAGTTTGTGACGGTTGTGGGATACCTGCTACAGAGGATGGGGCTGCCCGCGTGCGTGGATGAGTCGCTGGCATCGCGGTATATGGCATTCGACGTGAGCAGGCGGTGCTGGTCAGGCGAAGTGCTGGACGGGATGGAATTGGATGAATCGCAACTGCCGCTGGTGGTGCCCGCGGGGGCGATTGCGGGTTACCTGGCGGCAGAGCCGGCGAACCGTCTCGGAGTGCCGGTGGGGACCGCGGTGGTGGTGGGCGGGCACGACCAGCCTTGCGGCGCCCTGGGCGCGGGCGTGACCGGCGGCGGGCGGGTGTGCGATTCGATGGGAACCTATGAGTGCCTGGTGGCGGCGTCGGACGCGCCCATACTGACGGCGGCGGCGCTGAACGCTTCGCTGAACTCGTATTGCCACGTGGTTCCGGACAAGTTTGTGACGCTGGCTTACTTCCCTTCGGGAATCATGGTGAAGTGGCTGCACGACCTGCTGTACGCAGAGGGGGCAGAGGAGATGCCGGGCGAAAAGGTGCTGGAGCTGGAGGCGCAGCGGTATGCGGCTCTGGAAGCCAGCGCTCCGGAAGGGCCCTCGGGGGTGTGCGTTACGCCGCACCTGATTGGAACGTGCAACCCGGAATTCAACCCGCGGGTGCGAGCTGCGATTTCAGGGATTACGCCCTCGACGAACCGCGCGCGGCTGTACAAGGGAGTGCTGGAGGGGCTGGCGTGCGAGCTCTCCATTATGACGAAGTTGCTGGCGCAGGCGGTGGGGAGCTTCGAAGAGATCCGGGTGTTCGGCGGGGGGACGAGGTCGGCACTGGGACTGCGGTTGCGGGCGGCAATTGCGGGGCATCCGCTGCACGTGATGAAGCACCAGGAGGCAGTTTGCCTGGGAACGGCGATTTTGGCGGGTGTGGCGGTTGGGGAGTTTTCGGGCTTTGAAGAGGCAGTGAACCAACTTGTAAAGGAAAGTGCGGTGGTGAGCCCGGACATGAAAATGGCGAGCAGCTACCGCGAACCACGAAAGCGTTACCAGAGGCTGCGGTCAGCTGCGGTGCGGCAGGCTTGAGGATGGCTGAGCACAAGGAGGAATCTTGATCCAACCAACAATCGGATTCATCGTATATGGAGTTCATAAGGACGGGCTGACAGACCCGATGGGAGAGCCCTTCATCGACGAGGCAATTGTCGAACGCTCGAAGCAGGCACTGGTCGAGGCGGGGATGAAGGTCAAGGTACACGAGGTGGTGATCGCCAGCAAGGAAGAGACGCAGGCGGCGCTGAGGAAGATGAAGCAGGACGAGAGCATCGACATGATTGTGCTCTTCTCCGGAACATGGGTTTGGGCGGCGCACCTGGCGGCGGCGATACGCGACTACGCGGCCACGGGGAAGGCCGTGCTGCTGTGGACGCACCCACAGTCGCAGGGGTGGAGGCCGGTAGGCGGGCTGGTGATGCATGGCGGGCTGCTGGAAATCGGCGTGCCTCACAAATTTGTCTATGGCGAGGCGGACGACCCGGAGACGGTGCTGAAGGTTACGAGCTATGCACGGGCGGCACACTTGAAGAGCGCGCTGAATATGTCAACGCTGGGGACGTTTGGCGGGCGAGGCATGGGTCAGACTTGCGGCGCTGCCGATCCGTCGCAATGGATGCGGATGTTCGGCGTGGATATCGACTCGCGCGATACGGCCGAGCTGGTGTGCGCGGCTGAGGCAATAACCGACGCCGAGATTGCAGAGCTGGAGCCACGGCTGGCGGAGCTGTTTGGAGCCGCTCCGGAAAGAACAGTTGTCAACGAACGTTCGATCCGGCTGTACCTGGCGCTGAAGAAAGTTGTGAAGCGGGAGAAGTTTGATTTCTACACCATCCAGTCTTTCCCAGGGTTGGGCGACAAGTACTCGGCGACCTGCTTTGCTCAGAGCATGATGCTGGAGGATGGGTATGGAACCTCGACGCTGGGGGACTTCAACACGGCTCTGACGGTGTGGCTGCTGACCAAGCTGAGCAAGGAACGGGTTTACTACGGCGACCTGCAGCACATCGACAAGAAGAAGAAAGAGATCAAGATCATCGGCGATGGCGCGTGTCCGCCTTCATTGGCGAGCAAGCTGGGACCGGCGGGATTTGCAGAGCATGGGATTCCAACGGAGGGCGAAGCGGGCGGACTGTCCGTGAAGCTGGTTTGCAAGGTGGGAGAAGGAGTGCTTGCACGCCTGGGGCGGGTGAACGGAGTGTTCCAGATGGTGATAACACGGGCCACGGTGTTTGAGCCGCCAAAAGAGGAGCTGGAGGCACGTCTGCATGAGTGCGGGATTCCCTTCTGGCCGCACGGCTTTGTGACCGCACACTGCGACATGGACAAGATGCTGGATAGCTGGACCAACGAATACGCCTGCCTGGGCTATGGGAGCGACCTGTACCCCGCGCTGATCGACTTCTGCGAGTTGACGGGGATCAAAGCGATACTGCCCTGAGGCGGATGTGAGCTCGAAACCACGGCGGGGACTCCGATTGGAGTTCCCGCCGTTTTATGCGTTCAGGCTCACAGGGAGGAAACTACCAGTTACTGCTGAACCAGTTGCAGGGGAGCGGAGTATGTGGAAGGCTCGAAACCATCCTCCAACATCACCTACTGAATCGCTGACTGCGTAACCGTTGATGGTCGTTGCTACGAGCATCCATGGGGGTGGAAGGAAAACCGCTGCGGCTATTGAGGCCGCAGCGGTTGTTTATTGCCTTAACCGTACAGGTCTTGCGTTAGAAGATAAGCTTCAGCGCAAATTGGAGAACGCGCTGTCCTCCGATTCCGCCGATGGAGCTTGTCTGGTACGCCTGCTGGACCTGCGCGAGTGAAGTGGTAGCGGTTAACGAGTTGCCCGGATTCAGGAAGTTGGGATGGTTGAAGAGGTTGAAAGCTTCTGCCCGGAAGTCCAGTTTCTGCGACTCGTGCAAGGGAATCGTCTTCACCATCGCGAGATCCACGTCAGTGAAACGGGGTCCGCGAAGGCTGTTTCTGCCAGAGTTGCCGTCCGTACCGGCCGCGGCGACGTTCGTGTAGGCAGCCGGATTAAACCAGCAGGATCGGGTGTGAGTGGAAGCACCATTGGCGCAAGTTCCGCTGAATGGATTGCCCACCTTGATCGCGCGGTCACTCCCGTAGCCATCCCCATTCAGGTCTTTGCCAGCGAGAACCGAGAAGGGGAATCCGCCGTGCTGCTGCAGGATGCCGCTCATTGTCCAGCCGCCAAGAATCTGCCGGCCGGCAAAGCCCAACGATTCCAGCTTCGGCGTCTGCCACACGCCGGAGAACTTAACCTGCTCGGCGATATCGGAGTCGCACGTGCCGCGATCATGCTTCGGGTTCAACGCGTTGGTGAACTCATTGAAGGCAAAGCTGGAGTTGGACCCAGCCAAGTCAATGCACTTGGCCCAACGGTAGCCGCCCAGGAAAGACAGGCTCTTGGTCATGCGCTTCTCTACCGAGAGAGCCAGACCGTTGTAGCTGGAGGTGCCGATGCTCTCGTTGAGGATAACACCGCCGCCGTAGTACTGAGCCATCGGGCGAGCAGCTCCGGCGAGGGCGGTATTGATGTCGCGCGAGTCGAACATGTGGTAGCTTTCCGATCCCTCGTAGGCGGCGCGAACCAAAATGCCATCGGGAATCTGACGCTCCACGGTTAAGTTCCACTGCAATGTGGTTGGAGCCTTGAAGTTCGGCGAGAAGCCGACGGCGCTCCCCAGCGGAAGTGGGAAGACCGTGCTTGAAGCCGGCGGATTCTGCAAAGCAGGGAGTTTGCCGCTGTACGGATACGCGTCATACGGTGAGTATGCGCTCACCGCATTCCCCTTGGAGTCGATTGGCCCGGTGATCACGGCACCCTGGGTGAACGGAGTGGTGCTGCTCATCTGGTTATACATGCGCCCGAATGGCTGGTCGTGATACATGCCAAAGCCGGCGCGAATGCTCGTCTTACCGTCGCCGTTTACGTCCCACGCAATACCGATGCGCGGATCGAGGAACTTATAGTTTGCATGTGCCAATCCGTCGGGTACGCCAGCGTCGCCCCGCACCAGAAGGCCTGGGGGCAGGTTGGGATAACGCGTCGAGCGAACTCCCGCGGAATAAGCCGCCTGGTTGAAAACGGTGCCAATCTTGCCGGCGCTGGAATCTGGCCAGGGCAGCCACGGGTCCCAACGCAAACCAACGTTCACCGTCAGGTTGCGACGCGCGTGCCAGGCATCGTTGGCATAGAGCGCCGGTCCCCTGCCGTGAGGAGAAACATGCGACGGGGCGAACTGCTCGTAGAAGTCATTGGAGCCGAGCATGAAGTCCAGAGGTGCATAGCCGGAGTATGCGTCCCACCAGCCCTGGTAGCCCGCAGAGACGTAGGCCTGGGACATCGAACTCTGATAGAAGGGCAACTCCCCGCCGAAATCGAAGGTGTGGCTACCCTTGACGTAAGTCCAGTTGTTGGTGATATCGATCTGGTTGCGGGCAACTTTCTGCTGGGCAATCCAGTAGGCGGTAAACCAGCCACCGATGTAGAAACCCTCTTCCGAGGTCCCCGAGGGGTCCCAGTTGGGATAATTGGCTCCGAGGGCGGAGAGGCTGGCACTCTTGAAAGCCGGCGATCCGGTGAGCAGCATCAGCGCGCGGCTCAGGGTCACTCCGGTTGTGGTCATCAGGTTATTGCTGAGGCGATAGCTCAAATTCAAGGCTGCATGCTGGTTGGTCCAGGTCTGGTCGGGGCCGCCCGTCAGCAGATTCTTGGGATCGACAACGTCCGGCTGCGAGTACTTGTCCCACAGATAGCTGCCGGAGATCGTCATCCGGTCACCGAAGCTATGGTCCAGTTTGAGGACATATTGATTATCGTCCTCCTTCTGTCCGAGGACGTAGTTGAACTGTCCCGTGGTCGAATTGCCCGTGGGCACCCACTTCAGCAGTGCAAGCGAGACCTTGTTGTAGGCCGTGGACAATTCGTTTGCCGGAATCTTGTTGCCGGCGTACACCTCGCCTGTCATTGGATTGGCCAGGCAGGGGTTCGTATTTTGAGCGGCCGGGAGATTGTTGGTACACGCGCCTGTATGCGGCATGACATCCGACCAGTCACCGGCCAGGTTTGCCGCCGTGGGACCAAAGGCGATGTTTGAGTTGCTGGCGTAGCGGAAGGTGGTGCGCTGGAAGGAGCCGAACCAGAAGGTACGATTCTTGACCACCGGACCACCGGCGCTGAAGCCGAACTGATTGCGTTTCAGCGTATCCGGAGCGGTAGAGGTGACATTGTTCGCATTAAATGCGTTGTTTCTGACGTACTCGAATGCACTGCCATGGATCTTGTTGGAGCCGCTCTTGGTCAACACATTGACCACGGCGCCGCCCTTGCCCGCCCACTTGGCGTTGTAGGAGTTGGTCTCCACCGTGAACTCCTGCACCGCGTCCGGGTTGGGAAGGACATTGGCGACCGCAGTGTAAGCATCTTCATCAAGGCCGCCGTCAAGATAGTAGGCCGTGGTGTTCTCGCGCGCTTCGCCGCTCGCCGTCACTCCGCCATCAGCCTTGGTCGAGGGGTTGGTGGCTAGCTGCGAGGTGGCGTAGCCGTTCGCCTGGGTATTATGGGAACTCGTGTCAGGAGCGAGCGCGATGAGTTGCAGAATATCGCGACCGTTAAGCGGAATTTCTTCGGTAAACTGGGGAGTAATCGCGAAGCTTACGGTCTGGCTTCGCGTGTCCACCAGCGGCGCCTCGCTGGTAACCGTGACTTGTTCCTTGGCGGAGCCGACCTTCAACGCGATGTCCACGGTGCGCGGTTGGCCTACCTGGAGCACGACACCAGTCTGTTCGTATTTCTGGAATCCAGCGACCTCGCTCCGAACGGAATATTTTCCGGGAGCAAGGTTGGACATGACGTAGAAGCCCTGAGCGTTGGCCTGGGCGGTTACGCTGGCTCCGGTGGATGCTTCGGTTGCGGTGACTCGTGCCGCTGGCACCGCCGCGCCGGTCGGATCGACCACTGTGCCAGAGATGCTTGACGAGGTTCTCTGCCCAATGGCTGAAGCGGACCAAAGCAGGACTAAGCAGATCGGGAGAATCAGTGAGCCAAATTTCCTCATGTTGTGTGCGACCTTCCGCGGCTCTATTTTTCAAACGGGGCCCCGTGCTTGAGCCTGCCCTTTCTTTGGATCGATCAAAATCGATCAGGATCGCAACCAAACATAGACCATGGAGGGCTATTCAATGTCAAGAAAAAAATGAAAAAACCTCGGAGAAATGTGGCGGGGGCAAAGAGGTGGGCTGAAGAATACCTCACACAAGTTGTCGCTATATGTGTAACTTACGAAATTTTGACTGACTTAGGTTGCTCCGGCCATTTCAGCAACCGCATTCGGCAAAGCAAACAATCAAATAGGTTGACAATCGATCTCTACAGCAACTACTCTGCGCGTACCCTCTTGGAAAGGTGAAAACTCCAATGCAACTAACTATTGCAGCTGTCAACACGGTCCTCCTGCTTGGTTGTTTGTCGGGGGCGGCGGCTACTGCGCCCAATACGCTCGCAAATCACCGGATCAAGGTGAGCGTTTCACTTGAGAACCAGCATTTTACCGGCTTGAGAATGGAAAACCTCGAGAGCGGACGGGTGCTGCGGATTCCTGAAGCCTTCAGTCTGGACATGAAAACCGGGGAGCGGTTGGGCTCGCAGGGCTTCTCGGTGACTGCGCCGGCGGTGGTAGAGGAGTTGCGGGCGCAGCCGTCGGCGTCGCGCTATTCCGAACGCGAAGCGGGGCAGCAGATATGCATGGACCTGGCGAACACAAAGCTCCGGGCCCGCGTACGCTGGTGCGGGATTCTGCGCGAGGGTTCGGCGTATTTCAGGCAGGAGCTGAGCTTGCGAGCCGAGGATGGGGACGTGCCGATTGCCGCCGTCCACATGGTTGAAGTGGACTCGCCGCAAGTACGCGTTGTGGGAACCGCGAAAGGGTCTCCGGCTGCAGACGAAACGATGTTCTTTGGCTTTGAGCATCCCCTTTCGCTGTTGAACGTCGGGGGTGGGCACGTGGACGGAGTGCTGAGGCGGGAATTGCCGTTGCGCTCGGGTGCAAGCGCCAGCTATTCCTCTGTGGTTGGCGTCTTTCGAGATGGCCAGATCCGCCGTGCTTTCCTCGAGTACATCGAGCGCGAAAGAGCTCATCCCTACCGGCCATTCCTGCACTACAACACCTGGTATGACCTCGGCTTCGGCGATGAGCAGCATGGGGCGCAATTCAACGACGCCGGGGCCTTGGACCGCATTCACGCGTTTGGCGAGGCGCTGGTGGTGAAGCGCCATGCGGTGCTGGACTCGTTTCTGTTTGACGACGGGTGGGACGATACGAACAGCATTTGGAAGTTCAACAAGGGCTTCCCCAAGGAGTTTGCAGCAGAGTCGGAGGCGGCTGCGCAGTACGGGGCGGGGATTGGAGTGTGGCTCTCCCCGTGGGGCGGGTATGACCGTGAGAAGCGCGAGCGCATTGCGTTTGGACGCGGCGGAGGGTACGAAATTCTGAACGACGGGTACGCCCTGTCAGGACCGAAATATTATGAACAGTTCGAGCAGGCCTGCCTGGAGATGGTCCACAAGAACGGGGTCAACTCCTTCAAACTTGACGGCACGGGCAACGCCAACCAGGTGTTTCCGGGAAGCCGGTTCGACAGCGACTTTGATGCGGCGATCCACCTGATCGAGCGCTTGCGGCAGGAGCGCAAGGATTTGTTCGTGAACCTGACGACGGGGACCTACCCTTCGCCATTCTGGCTGCTGTACGCGGACTCGATCTGGCGCGGGGGAGACGACCACGCGTTCGCGGGCGAAGGCAGCGGGCGCCAACGCTGGATCACCTACCGCGACGCCCAGACTTACAAAAATGTGGTGCAGCAGGGGCCGCTGTTCCCGCTGAATTCGGTGATGCTGCATGGGCTGCTCTACGCACTGCAAGCCGAGGGATTGAACTCAGACCCGCAAGCGGATTTCGCGGACGAGATCCACTCCTTCTTCGGCTCGGGAACGCAACTGCAGGAGATGTACATAACCCCGGCCCTGCTTTCGACGAAGGACTGGGACACGCTGGCACAGACTGCCATCTGGTCGCGAACGAACGCGACAACGCTGAAAGACACACATTGGATCGGAGGCGATCCGGGACAGCTCCAGGTGTATGGGTGGGCGGCATGGAGCCCCGCCAAGGGGACGGTTGTGCTGCGGAACCCGTCGGCCAAGCCACAGGAGTTCGGGCTTGACGTGGGCAAGGCTTTCGAACTGGAAAAGGGCGCAGCCCTGGAGTACACGGCAACATACCCGTGGGATTCGGCGAGGGCGGCCGAGAGGCTGCGGGCGGGAAAAGCGGTGCGCATCGAGCTGAAGCCGTTTGAAGTGCGCGTGCTCGAGGCACAGCCCATCGGACGGAGATAAATGGCGGGCTGAGGCGAGTAAAAAGAACATTTCTGATATAAATCGATCAATTACGTTATTTATCGATTGACATCAATCCATGCCTCGACTTAATACTGGATGAGTTTCTCGATCCCTCGCCTTACGTACGCTTGCGATTAGGAGGTTGTGCCGGTGAAAGCTGTCGGGCAGCAGTCCCCTCTCGGTTATTTTGCGGTTCTGTTCTTAGTGAACCTCATGTGGGCGTTCCAGTTCTCTGGAGCCAAGATCGCGACCGAACGCCTCGGTCCGATCACCGTTACACTGATCCCTCTCGCGATATCAACACTGCTCTTCATGCCGTTTGCGTTAGTGGACTCCTTCAAGCGGAAGCAGAGCGAGGCCGTGGACATCAAGGCCTCGGTCTGGGGATTTATCGCCGCAGGCACACTGGGGGTAACGGCGGCGCAATTGGGGCTGACCTCGGGCGTACAGCGCTCACTGGCTTCCAACGCGTCCGTGCTCACGCTTACCATTCCGGTGATGACGGCGGTGTTGGCGGCGCTACTGCTCGGGGAGAGGATGACGCGCCTGCGCTGGGTATCGTTTGTACTGGCGCTGGTGGGCGTGCTGATGGTCTCCGACATCAAGTGGGGCTCGGTACAGGTATTCGAAAGCAGCTACCTGCTGGGGAATTTGTTGATCCTGGTGGGTTGCTTCGGCAGCGCTTTCTACAACACATACAGCAAGAAACTGCTGCGGGTGTTCAGCCCGGTGGAAGTCCTGTTCTACAGCTTTCTGGTGACGGATGTGGTGCTGGTGGCGCTGATGATCTACACGGGGGTTCCACACTGGAGCCAACTGGCGGGGCTGGGGTTGAAGGTGTGGCTCTCACTGGGGGGGATTGCGTTCCTCAGTTTGACGCTGGCGATGGTGCTGTTCTTCTGGGTGATCAAGCGCATTGATGTAACCCAGGCGTCACTCTCCGTTTATCTGCTTCCTGTTTTCGGCGTTCTGATCTCGACGGTCGCCGTACACGAGAAACCTACATGGCGTTTGCTGGCGGGCGGAGCCCTCGTCTGCCTGGGAACCTTCCTGGTAACCACCTATGAAGAGCGTGCGCGGATTGCCCAGGAAAGCGCTAAATCAAAGGCTCCGGTGGCAATGGAGGCAAAGGTCAACTCATGAGCACAGTGCTTGCAGTCACTCCTTCGTCCACGGCGAAAGATGCGGCCCGGATGGTTAAGCCGCTGCGCCGCAACCTGGTCACGTTGCTGCGCGAACTGGTTCGCACGAACACGGTGGCAGTGCCTCCGGAAGGCACGGAAACGCCGGGGCAGATTGTGCTGCGCGACTTTTTGCGCACGTACGGCCTGCGTCCGGAGCTGTATGAAACCGCCTTCGTGGCGGAGTCTGGGCACCGCTACGCAAAGCCTGGGCGGAACTACAAGGGCCGGAAGAACCTGGCGGCGAGGATCCCCGGTTCCGGGCGGGGCAAGAGCCTGCTGTTCAACGGGCACATGGATACGGTTCCGGCATCACGGGGAACGTGGAAGTTTCCGCCTGCGTGGTCTGGGGCTCTGCACCAGGGGCGCGTGTATGGGCTGGGGAGCTTCGACATGAAGGGCGGGCTGGTGGCACAGGCGGCGGTGCTTTGCGCACTGAAGCTGGCGGGAGTGCGCCCGGGTGGAGATGTGGCCTGCGAGTCGGTGGTGGACGAGGAGTGGGGCGGCGGCGGTGGAACGCTGGCGGCCCGACTGCGCGACGCCAGCTTTGACGGCTGCGTAATCTCGGAGGGAACGCAGTTGGAGATTTACCGTGCGACCCGCGGCGGGTTTGTGGTTGACCTGTGCGTGCAGGCAGGAGATGCAGCCGCGTATTTCTCCAAGGAAGAGGTTGTGAGCCCGGCGCTGCCGCTGGCGCGCCTGCTGCAGTGGGTGGACACGTGGGTGGAGAAGAGGCGCGGGCTGAAGAGCACTCATGCGTACGCCGGGGTTCCAGACCCGGCCCCGGTGCAGGTGCTGGCAGTGGAGTCAAACCGGCTGGAGATGCAGGTTCCGCTGAGCGTGCCGCTCTATGCTGGGGTGAGGGTTTACTTCCAGTTTCTGCCGGAAGAAAACGTGGACAAGGTGATCAAGGACATTCGCCGTTCGTTGCGCGATTTCGAACGCCAGGATGCGTTCTTCCATCGTTACCCGGTGGAGTGGCGCCCGGTGCTGGAGGCTCCGCTGCTTGGACACGAGGTAGCGAAGGACCATGCGTTCGCGCAATCGATGGTGAGCAGCGCGGAGGCGACGCTCGGAAGAGAGCCAGTGCTGACGGTGGCTCCTTACCCTTGCGATGCGTTTTTGGTTCACCGCGAATTCGGAATCCCAACGCTGCTGTTCGGGCCTTGCGGCGGCGGTGCGCACAACGTGGATGAGTATGTGGACGTGGAGTCGGTGATTACCTCTGCGGAGGCACTGACGACGCTGGCGCTGGAATGGTGCCAGGGGTAACACAGCAAAGGTGATGCAACGGAAACGCGGCGAATGACTCGCCGCGTTTCTTATTGTGTCCGCTTCTCATTGCCAAGATGCTTTGAGAGGAGTGGACGGTTACGCCCCGGCGCGCGCCCTGCGCTTCAATTCTCCGAGGGTGAAGTTGGTGGAAGGCTGATAGCCGTTGAGGGGCAGGATACGCTCGTGGATGGCGTCCAGCAGCCACTCAGGCTGGGGGAAGAACATAGTCTCCAACTCGGCGGCGGGGGTGATCCAGTTGCGTGAGCCGACGACGACGGGAGGCGCGTCGAGGTCATCAAAGCAAAGCTGCGCGAGGTTGGCGGCGATGGTGTGCATGACGTTGCCGCGCTCCACGGCGTCACTGGCAAGCAGCACCTTGCCGGTCTTCTGCAGGGAGCTTACGAGCGGCTCATAGTCGAGCGGGTTGATGGTGCGGAGGTCGATAACTTCGGCTGAGATTCCGAAATCTTTCTGCAAGCGGTCGGCGGCGGCGATTGCGGTGTAAAGGGTGGGGCCGAGGGTGATTATTGTCAGGTCCGCTCCCTTGCGCTTGACGGATGGCTGGGAGAGATCGAGTTCGTAATGCTCTCCGGGCACTCCCATTTCCGCAAACATCTCGCCCATGTCGTAAAGTTTCTGGCTCTCGAGGAATACGACGGGATCGGTTCCCGCGAGGGCGGAAGCCATCATGCCTTTGGCGTCATACGGGGTGGCCGGATAGACGACCTTCAGGCCGGGGATGTGGTGGACCAGGGCGCTCCAATCCTGTGAGTGCTGGGCGCCGTATTTGGCTCCGACGGAGATCCGCAGCACGACGGGCATCACGAGTTCTCCGGCGGACATGGCCTGCCACTTGGAGAGCTGGTTGAAAATTTCGTCCCCGGCGCGGCCCATGAAATCGGCATACATCAGCTCGGCCACGACGCGGCCGCCGGACATTGCGTAGCCGACGGCCGCGCCTACGATTCCAGCCTCGGCGATAGGAGAGTTGAACAGGCGGTGGTAGGGCAACGCCTCGGTAAGTCCGCGGTAGACGGCGAAGGCTCCGCCCCAGTCGCGGTTCTCTTCCCCGAAGGCGATCATCGTCGAATCCAGTTTGAAGCGGTAGAGCATCGCCTCAAAGATAGCATCGCGGATGTTGTAAGCCTTCATCTTCGGCACGGGCTTGCCATCGTGCGAGGGAGTTCGGATCTTTCCGCGAATCTGCTGGACACGCGGGTTCGCCTCCATGTCCTGCAGAAATTCCGGAGTGGCGTTGCCGAAGCTCTCCACCCGTCGATTGGAGAACATCGAACGCTCGATCAGGTTGGAGTCAGGGGTGATGCGCGGGCTCTGTTCAAGGTCGGTTGCAAGACGGAACATCTCGAAGACGGCTTCTTCGGCGCTGGTTCTTGCGGATTGCAATTCGTCTGCTGTGAGGATGTGCGCGTCCACCAGGCGGTCACGGAAGCTGACAATCGAATCCGCCTTCTGCCAGCTCTCAATTTCTTCCTTGGAGCGGTAGCTGGAGGCATCGGAGGGCGAGTGTCCGCTGATCCGGTAGGTGACGGTGTCAAGCAGCGCGGGGCCGCGACCTTCGCTGAGAATCTGCTTCTTGCGCCGGAAGGCGTCAATCACGGGCAGCGGGTCGTAACCGTTTATGCGCTCGGCATGGAGTTGCTCAGGATTGACTCCGGCACCGATGCGGGCAATGTACTGCATGCCCATGGTTTCACCGCAGGGCTGCCCACCCATTCCGTAAAAATTGTTCATGCAGTTGAAGATGATGGGAAGACCGCCGCCAAGCGAGGGGTCCCACAGGTTGCGGTACTGGTCCATGGAGGCGAAGGTGATTCCCTCCCACACCGGACCGCACGCAAACGACGCATCGCCAATGTTGCAGACGACGATGCCCGGCTTGCGGTTTACCCGCTTGAAGAGCGCAGCGCCCGGAGCGATGGAACCAGAGCCACCCACGATGGCGTTATTAGGATAGATCCCAAAAGGCGCAAAGAACGCATGCATCGAGCCGCCCAGACCACGGTTGAATCCGGTCTCGCGCGCAAAGATCTCGCTGTAAGCGCCATAGACGAAGAAGCGCAATGCCAGTTCGCGGATCGAACCGCGGAAGTGCTTCTCTACCGGGCGCAGGATCGCGCCGTCGCGATAGCTCTTCATGATCTCCAGCAGTTCATACTCTTCGAGTTGCCGAATGGTGCTGAAGCCCTTGGCGAGGATCTCTCCATGGCTGCGATGGGAGCCAAAGATGTAATCGTCAGGGCTCAGCGAGAAAGCCATTCCAACAACCGCAGCTTCCTGCCCGATCGAGAGGTGGGCCGGGCCGGCATGGTTGTAGGTCACGCCCTTGTATGCGCCCTTGGTCTTGATTTCATTGAGAATTGTTTCGAATTCACGGATCGCGCACATGTCCTGCCAGATATGCAGCAGATCTTCCGTCGAAAAATTGATGAGCTCTTCTTCCAGCGTGCGCTCGTACGCGTTGACGGGAATAGTGGGCGTGCAGATCTTTGACTTTGCCAAGACCTCGCCGGGCTCAATGACAATCGATTTGGGCATGATTAGAGCTCCTGATGAACCCCGAGGATTGCTTCCCGCAGGGCCTCGGAGATGGTGGGATGAGGAAATACGATTTCACTGGCTTCGGCTGCGGAGGTTTCATTTTCTACCATGGCGGCGGCTGCCACAATGAACTCGCTGCACCCGTCGCCAATGGCATGAACTCCGAGCACTTCGCCAAAACGGGCGCCGCATAAAACTTTGACCATGCCCACGTTGTCCTCGTGTTCCACAAGCGAGCGACCAGCGACGGCCAGCGGCACCACTGACTTCCGGTACTCGATCCCCGCATCCTTAAGCTCTTCTTCCGTGCGGCCGACCATGGCTACTTCGGGATGGGTATAGACAACTGAAGGCAGCGACCGGTAGCGCACACGATCCTTCTTGCCAAACATATTGTTGACCGCGACAATTCCCTCGCGCGTTGCGGCATGGGCAAGCATCCGCCGCCCAGAGCAATCCCCGCATGCCCAAATCCCAGGGACGTTGGTTCTTCCCTGCTCAGAGGTTCTGACCCCCCTCCGACTGAAATCAACGCCAACCTCTTCCAATCCCAAACCTTCCAGGGCGGGCACTCTGCCCGTGGAGTTCACGATGCAATCGGCCTGCATGGAATTTTCCTTGCCATCGGCATCGGAAAATTGCAATAACTGACCATCAATTCGCCGCACCCTTGCAGAGAGATGAAAGCGTATGCCTTTGCGCTTGAGCACTTTCAGCAGAAGGGCTGCTACCTCGCTGTCCACGCCGGCAGCAATCTGGGGCAGCATCTCAAACACGCTGACCTCGCAGCCGATCTCACGGAAAAAGCAAGCAAATTCCAACCCGATGTAACCGCCGCCAACAATCGCTACCGCCTTCGGTACCTGCGTCAGAGAGAAAACTGTATTCGAGTCAAACCCGAACTCCGAGGCAATCCCTGGAATGGGTGGCACCGCGGGTCGCGATCCCGTTGCGAGAAGAACGTTCCGGGCTTCATAGCGCACTCCTTCTACTTCCACCACGCCGCGAGAAACCAAATGTGCGCTGCCGCCGATTAGTTCAACCCCGGCCCTCTTCAGAATGGCCTGCACTCCTTTTCCCAGCGCACCCACAATGCGGCTCTTCCGCTCTACCAGGGCGCGCATATCGAACACAGGTTGGCCAATGTTCACTCCATAGGTGGCAGCCTCGCAGCATTCATGGAACAGCCGGGATGAGCGCAGAAACGTCTTTGCCGGAATACATCCCACGTTGAGGCATGTGCCGCCCAGCAACGCTTTCTCAACCAACGCGACTCGCTTGCCCAACCTGCCTGCGTGGGCAGCAGCTTCATATCCCCCGGGGCCGGCCCCTATCACCATCAGATCGTACATAGCTGCTCCACGTTCGCGATCTTTCCGCTGAGTACTTTGAGAAACCGCGCCCCCGGTGCACCATCGATGATCTGGTGATCGAGCGTGAGGGAGAGGCCGATGCTCTCGATGAATTCGATTCCGTTCACCCCGCGCACAGGCTTCAACTGGATAGCACTAACGCCGAGGATGGCAACCTGCGGGGGATTGAGCAGTGGAGTAAATGACTCGATCCCCAATGCGCCGAGATTGCTCACGGTAAACGTCGCCCCGGTCAGATTGTCCGGCGCAATCTTGCCCTCCGTTGCCTGTGCAGACAGCTCTCGAACTCGGGCCGACAGTTGCACGGGGCTTAACTCTTGCGCGTTGTGAACAACTGGGACGAGCAATCCGCGTGCTGTATCGCAGGCGAAGCCGAGGTGAACCTCGCGATTCCGTTGGAGCCTTCCATTGGAGAACAACTGATTCAACTCCTGCACCTCGACCAGCGCCTGTACCGTGCAGAACATCACAAGGTCATTAATATTGAGATCGGAGCTGGCAGAGGCTTTGGCACGCGCACGGAGCGCGAGCATGCCCCGCGCGTCCGCAGAAGAATTCAAGGTATATTGCGCGGTGGTAGAGAGCGACTCGCGCATTCTGCGGGCGACTTTCTCGCGCAGTCCTGAGATTGGCTCGCCGGGTAAGCTCTCCACGGGCAGAGCCGGGACGACCGGAACCTCGCGGCGATGCGGAACGGTGTCTTCCACCGGTCCACGCTGACGAGCCAATTGGGGCGGAGTGTGATAAGCCTCCCGCAAGTCCGCCTCCAGCAAGCGGCCACCCGGCCCCGATCCGTGCACTGTTCCCGGATAGACCCGATGCTCTTCCGAATAGCGGCGGGCTCGCGGGCTCAACTTCATGGGAGCATCAGAGTAGGAGAAGACTGCCGGGGAGACGTGTTCGGGCCTGCGAGCCGGTTGCGCATCAGAGGCAGCGGAAACTGCATTGCTCGCCGGGGCGGAACTCTCGGCAACAGGCCGGAATGCCTCCACGTCCTCACCCGGGTCTCCCACCACAAACAGCGCGGTATAAACGGGAACCAGCGTACCCTCGTCGAAAAACCGTGCCAGCAGCGTTCCGCCGACAGGCGACACCACTTCGAAGCTTGCCTTGTCAGTCTCTATTTCAACTACCGCTTCTTCGGCAGAGATGCTGTCTCCGGTGGTCTTCAACCACTTCGAGATGACGCACTCTTCTACCGTATTTCCCAGTTTCGGCATTTCAACGTGGACGGCCATCGTTCCAGGCAACTCCTGAGAAGCCAGCTCTGGTATCCCCCGGACCAGGTCCGGTCGCGATGAGAGTACCAAGGGAAAAACCCCGCTGGACCTTTTGAGAATAGCCTTATTCTGTTCGTTTGACAATATAAATTGTATTAATTTGTTCGTTTCTATTCATCGTAAAAGCCTTCGCATTCCCGCACGAGGGTCGCAGAAAGCTAGAGATTGTGATCACAATCAGGTGCGACAGCTTCACAAATACTCGATCTTTGTCGTTTAATGGCTATGCTTACCTACGAAGGAGTTTTATTTTGCTTGCCGAGGAACGCAGATTTCGTATTCGAGAATTCCTTTCTGTACGCCGCACCATTACGGCGTCTGAGCTTTGCGAAAAGCTGAAGGTTACGCCGGTCACGATCCGCAGGGACCTGGAAGCGCTGGAGGCTGACGGAGTTCTCATCCGCTCTCATGGCGGCGCGGTCTCTCGAATGTCCAGTACCAATTTTCAGCCGGCGTACGATTCCCTGCTGCGCAGCAATAACGAGGAGAAGGAGGCGATTGCCCGCCACGCTGAACGGCTCATTCTCGACGGCGAGACTGTTTTTCTCGAAGGCAGCACGACGGTCTGCCAGTTGGCCCGTCATCTGATTCATCGCAACCGGCTCACCGTGGTGACAAACTCCCCATCCATTGTTTGCGAATTGCAGCGCAGTATCGGCGTCACCGTGCTTTGCACCGGCGGAGATTTACAGAAGGACACTTTCTATCTCTCTGGAGAGTGGGCTCTTCGCGCTCTTTCCGAGATTCGCATCGACAAAGCGATCCTGGGGGTAAGCGCGATCGATCCCGAATATGGGGTTTCCACTGCAAGGCAAGCCGAGGCGCAGATTAAGAAGATGATCACCAAGGCTGCACGTCTCCGTATAGCCCTCGCGGATCACAGCAAGTTCGGCATTCAGTCATTTGCCTACGTTGGCCCCGTGACCGATATCGACGTTCTGGTCACCGACGGCAAAACGGATCCGCAACATATTGAGGCGCTTCGCGCTGCCAAACTCGATGTGCAGATTGCAGAGAGCAAATAGCGAGCCGTAACCTGTTCCGGTTCTGACATCGGTGGCGGCCCGCTGGCAGCACTCCTGGCGCGCCAGTCCCGCCCCTTCGTTCCCCTCCCGTCCCGTTTCCCGCCGGACTTCGGTCCGGTTCTTTCCTCTGAAGAAAACTCGCCTAAAAACTGTCCGGATTTTCCAAAAAGAAAGATTTTCGTGATTATTCGATAGACAATGTTGAATGTTTTATATATGTTTATGTCGTTTTGTGTTCGACTTCAGATTGCGGCGCTATACACGGTCTCGCAACTGGCTGGCGATGAACTAGAGATGGGAGTATTGCGATGAGCTCTCTCAGTACCGCAGGATCGGGTGATCAAAAGGGCGGTATCCGCCTCGCATCCCAGCCTTCCGAAGTCGTAATTCCTGCATTCAACATCCCCTACCTTCCGATGATGGAACCCGTGATCTCTGCTCTCCATGACACGGACTCGTTTGGCTTTATCGCCGTAGCCCGCCTGGAATGGGTCAAGTTCAAGGCTGGCAACATGCGTGCCGTCTATGAGCAGTACCAACGCTTTAAATGCTGCGACCGGCATACCCGCCTCCATCTGGATCACATCCCCGTAATCGACGAGGACAATCAGCGGATTGACTATGAGGCTGAAATCAAAGAGGCCATCGGCATCGGCTACCAATCTGTCATGGTCGATGGCTCGCGTCTGCCCCTTGACGAAAACATCCAGGCGACCCGGAGGATCGTGGATATCGCGCGCCGCACGGGAATTCCAGTGGAGGGCGAATTAGGCGCGGTCTTTGGCCATGAGTCCGGCCCTCTACCTTCCTATGAGGAACTCTTCACCACTGGGCGTGGCTTCACTGCCCCGGGCGACGCTCTGCGATTTGTCGCCGAAACCGGTGTGGATTGGCTATCGGTCGCAGTGGGCAGCATTCATGGCCCGCTCTCCCCACATGCCGCGAAGGTCCAGGCCCGGCTTGACCTTGAGCATCTGGAGCGGATCCACCATGTAACCAGGATCCCGCTCGTTCTTCATGGCGGAAGCGGTATTCCCAAACCCTACATCATGGGTGCCATCCAGCGTGGAATCGCCAAAATCAACATCGGCACCGTTATCCGGCGCTCGTACGAGAGCGCAAGCCTGGTCTCGGCTGCAGAAGCCCGCCGCGCCGTGTATGAGATGACGAAGACGATCCTGACCGAAGACCTTGAGCTCCGGGGTACGCAGAAGCTCGTCCATGTCGCAGACTAATCCAACCAGTTCGGGCTTTCACGGCCCCCACGGGATTCGAGAACGATGAACATTGCAGGTCACTCAGTTGATATTCCCCAGCAAATGAGAGCGCTGGTTTTGGACGGCGTCGGCTTCGACCATGTCTCAATCAGGAACCTTCCCGTCCCCACTCCGGGCTCGCATCAGCTCCTCGCCCGCGTCGAAGCTGCAGGCATCTGCACATCACTGATAAAGCTGATTGAACAGGGCCCACAACATGGACTGATGTACGGTTGGGATCTGTGCCGCTTTCCCATCACCCTCGGAGACGAAGGCGTGGTCACCCTGGTGCAGGTGGGTGAGGCACTGCGCGACCAGTACCAGGTCGGGGAGCGTTTCGTAATTCAGCCGGCCGTGGACCACCCTCCGGTAAATCATCGTGAGCGTTACCGGGATGGGGGTCGCGGTGTGAACAAGGTTGCCGTCGGCTATACCCTGGCGGGGCACCTCGCAGAATACATTTTGGTGCCGGAGGAAGTGCTCAATGCAGGGTGCCTGCTTCCACTTCCCCGCTGTGGACTTCCGCTGGCGCATGCCTCCATGTGCGAACCTCTCTCCTGTGTGGTTTCTGCCCAGGACCATCATCTTCACCTCGAACAGCCCGATCCGCTTGCTCCAAGGTGTTCTGCCAAAGGCTTGAAGAAGGGTGGAATCACCGTGGTCGTCGGAGCTGGCGCGATGGGCCGCATGCATGTGGACCTTGCCTTCGCTTACAAGCCACGTGCCATCGTGGTCACGGACTTCATTGAGTCCCGCCTTGCGTTGGTACAGAAGCTCTTCGGACAGAGAGCTGCACAGCTCGGGATCGCCCTGGTGCTTGTTCCCGCGAAGACCTCCTCGCTCGACGATGTAGTCGCCGAACTCTCCGGTCACAAGGGCGCAGACGATGTCATCGTCGCCGTGGGGGTCCCGAAAGCGATCGAAGATTCCCAGCGCATCGTCGGACGGGGCGCGGTGCTCAACCTGTTTGGTGGCCTGAAAAAGGGGCAGGAGGTTGTCGGAATTGACGCCACCGCCGTGCACTACAAGGAGATCAACATCACAGGCTCGAGCGGCGGCTCGCCCTGGGATATGGCGCGAACCCTTGAACTCATCGCCAATCAGCAGATTGATCCTGGAGCCCACATTGCCCGCATTGGAGATCTGGAGCATGCCGTGGAATTCCTGGAGTCCGTAAAAGCTCAGGACATTGACGGCAAGGCTGTGGTCTATCCCTTCCGGCGCACTCCCACCATACAAGTCGTAGAGTCCTGGTCAGGCGCGGACGAACTGGCCTATCTCCAGAACGGATAATTCCCTTGGCTCTTTCCGGTGATCGCAGCTTTGTCGGATTCGGCTTCGGGGCCATTCAAGCCGGGCTCTTTCTCTATGAAGCTTATCGCTCCGGAAGTTTCCGCTCCCTGACGGTTGCCGAAGTTGTGCCCGAGACCGTCGCCCGTCTGCGGGAGTCCGGAGGGCAGTACTCAGTCAACATCGCCTTCCGTGACTGTGTGCGCGCCGAACAGGTCGGCCCCATCCAGGCGATGAATCCGGAAGATGCTGCCGACCGGAGAGTGCTGATACATGCCGTGGCCAGTGCATCTGAAATTGCAACCGCGCTCCCCAGCGTGCGCTTCTACGCCTCTTCTTCCGCGGGCAGTGTTCACCGAATCCTCGCGGAGGGATTGCTTCAGAAGGTCACCCTCGACGGACCTCCTGTAATCATCTACGCCGCGGAGAATCACAATCGCGCTGCCGAACTGCTGGAAGAAGCGGTACTCGGCGCGCTGCCGCCTGGATGCAGGGCCGCAGTTTGCAAACGCGTGGCATTTGTCAACACGGTCATTGGAAAGATGAGCGGTGTCGTCACTGATGCGCAGCAGGTGGCCAAGCAGGGAATGGCCTGCGTCACGCCCGGGGATGGACGTGCCTTTCTGGTTGAGGAATTCAATCGCATCCTGATTTCCCGCCCCCTCTCCACCGGGCATGGCTCTGTCCCGGACTTCCGGCGCGGCATACAGGTCTTCGAAGAAAAGCTCGATCTGCTGCCCTTTGAGGAGGCCAAGCTATACGGGCATAACTCCACTCACGCGGTCGCGGCATATCTCGGAATGATTCTGGGTGTTGAGCAGATTACCGACCTTGGAAAGCAGGCAGGCGTGATCGATTTTCTGCGTGCCGCGTTCGTGGAAGAATCTGGCGAGGCCCTCATACGCAAGCACACCGGCGTGGACCGCCTGTTTACGCGCGCAGGATATCGCGAGTACGCCGATGACCTTCTGGAGCGCATGACCAACCCCTTTCTGGGAGACACCGTGGACCGCGTCGGACGCGACCCGGCCCGCAAACTCGAGTGGGACGATCGCCTGGTCGGCACAATTCGCACCGCCCTCAGCCAGGGCATCCCTGCCCCGCGATACAGCATTGGAGCCGCGGCAGCACTGAACGCGCTCCACCCTTCCACCCTTCGTTCAGCCACCGATCTCCGTGGCGTTCTGCTGCCGCTGTGGGAGAAGTCATCGCCCGATCCCGTAGAGATGGCCGCCGTCATTGCCGCCATCGAGACGGGCCTCCGCAAATTGTGGAGATGGCGTGATGCGGGCTTTCCCAACCTGGAGGCTTTCGCCGGCGAACGCTCAGCCAACGCATCCTGATCCCCGCCTCGCAGGGCCGGTTACAATCAAGTCTCAAGGAGTGACCATGCAGGATCGAACCTCTTCCGGCGCGCCAGATCGCCCGCGTGCGGCAGCCAGCCTCGTACTGCCGGAAGGCAACTTCAAGGCATACCTCTTCGATTGCGACGGAACCGTAGTGGACTCCATGCCCCTGCACTACCTCGCTTGGAGCAAGGCT
>CAILAZ010000181.1 GCA_903832295.1 uncultured Acidobacteriota bacterium | reverse complement strand
GCCGCCTCAGAACAGCAACTTTCTCTTCAGCAGTGTAGTGTTTGCGCTCTTTCCTCATACGTTTGCTCCGCTATTCTAACGGACAAACGCTCTTTCCATTTCCAGCTGAGGCGGGACACCCCGAAGAACGTGGGAACAGCGCCACCCGAGGCGTCGCAGCATGTCATGGTCACGGGCTAGTTTGTTGGGGAGAAGGAATCGAGAATTGAACCCTAAAAACTATAGAGGCCGTCTCCTGTGTTGCTACGGCCTCTCCACTTCTATTCGATTTTCTTTTACAACCGTCAGGTATGGGTTCGTCGGGTATCGCTCTCGTCGGGAACAGATTCCGTCTGAGTTACGCCCGCTGGCGGAATCGTTGTTCTGACTCCAACAGCAGCTGAATTATGGCAAACCATGGACGCTTATGCAAGCCGTTTGGGGGAACAGCCGTTTGGGGGAACAGTCGTACCTGTGAAAATCTGATCACTGTGGCAATTCGCTAAGCAAGTATCCGCTCAAGCAGTTCCTTCCTGTATTCCCAATCGTTCATTGCTTTGCTGAGGATTCTATAAAATGCAGCATTATGGTTTGGCTCTAAAATGTGACACAACTCGTGCGTAATCACATAGTCAATCGCATCGACTGGAGCTTGAATCATGCGCAGATTCAGCAGCAGCCTTCTTCTCTTTGACATAGATCCCCACCTCTTTCTCATCAACCGAATCGTCATTCCACTTGGAACGACGAATGCTGGCCGCGAGAAACGCTGAAGACATGTCCCCAGCCTTTCACTGAACTTCAAACGTGCTTTTGTTGCGTACCACTCATCGAGCAACCTTTTCGTTTCCTTACTACTCTCTGGCTGAGTGCTTTGCACAACGATGCGCCCGCGAAACAGTTTCACGGTGCTTAAGGCTGACTTCACAACCTTCAGTCTGTACTGCCGTCCGAGGTACAGGTGGGTTTCACCAGGCAGATAACGTCGGTCGGGAGTACGTGGGCTGAATTGTTCAAAATATCTCTGTTGTTCTTGGATCCACGCCGCCCGTTTTCGCACTTTGCGTTCGATGCTCTCAAGACTCGCCGACAGCGGAGCGGCGATGGACACAGTTGAGTCCGGCTCAACCGCGATCTCTAAAGTTTTCCGCTTCCTTCGAACCACCGTGAACCTGATCACGAGCTTGCCGTAGTCTATGCTGTACTCCTCGCACTTCATCCCGGGAACCTCGCACGAGCAAGATTCATGACTTTTTCGTCGATGTCATCCATAAGCTCAACCGGCAAGTTGATTCTCTTCTGATCCCGTAAAACGTCGAAGAAGTAATCATCCACTGCGTTGCGCATGTTGTTCTGGGCCACATCATTTCTCCAGATATCGACGATGTGGTGCTCCTTGATAATCTCGACGATGGCCAAAGCGATCTGCGCAATCTCGTCTTTGTCGACGGGCCGTCCGCTTGAATCGACAAGAGCGCCGTCCAGAATGCCGTAAAACGCTTGGCCGTCGTCGTTCCCTCTGATTCGTTCAGGAACGTTGCCACGGTCTTTGTGGGCGACTCTCGCAGCAAGATCTACAACTTGTTTCAGGTACTCCTTTTCCGAGATCCGCTTTGCCCGGTAGTCGCGGATCGTCTCTTCCAGCAACTCGGAGAATCGCTTATAAAAGCTCGGATCTTCCTCCATCTTCTCGTGGATCGCCTTGCGCATTGCGCTGGCAATCCGGTCTGCTTTTGAAGTAGTGGATACACCGGCTTCTTTGACAACGGCCTCGAGAGCATTCGGATCGTTGATGTTAACCAACTCCACGACCACTTCCGCAGGCATGGCAACAACATGATCATCGAGGAGTTTCTGAATCTTCGGCTCGAATTCTCTTAGATCGACTGTTTCCTGGTAGCGTAGCTGCACGGAGCGCTTCAACTCGGAAAACTGCTTCCAATCCCGCTTCATGCGATCCACTTCGGCGTCCGCGTACACGTCGAGGAGTTTATCCGAAGAGAGTGAGATGTGCAGGCACCGGCTGAAGGCGCGAAGGCGCCTATAGAAATCCTGACGCGCTGGTTCATCTGCGAGGAACTGCTCATACTGCTCCATGTCCTTCTTGTTCTTGATGGACTTGAAGAGATCAAGCAATTGATCGTGCAGCCCGCGCAGTTTACGAATCTCGCCCCGGACATCATGCACCGTTCCAGCGAGGTCATCGTCGTCATATTCCTTGAAGGCGCTATATGTGGTCAGCGCACTGTCGAGCTCGCCGAGCAGTCCTTCGTAGTCCAAGATGAAACCGAACTGCTTTTCTTCGCCGTCTTCTTCATACAGGCGGTTCACGCGGGCGATAGCCTGTAGCAGATTGTGCTCGCGCAGCGACTTGCACACATAGAGAACCGTATTTCGCGGCGCATCGAATCCAGTCAGCAACTTCGAGACCACAATCAGAATTTCCGGATCGCCCGAGCCCTTAAAGGCACCAATGATCTGTCTGTTGTACTCATCCTCGGTCTTATAGCGGGCCATCATTCGGTCCCAGAACTTGCGGACCAGGTCCTTGGAGTCCTTGTCCACTTCTTCATTGCCTTCGTTATCGTTGGGAGGCGAGATGATGATCTCGCTCGATACGTGGCCGAGCTCGTCGAGCACGTCCTTAAAGCGCACCGCCGCAGCCTTCGACGGCGCCACCAGCTGCGCTTTGAACGGTGTTCCCTGCCAGTGCATTCTAAAGTGCTCAGAGATGTCGAAGGCCTTTGCCCGAATCGCCTGCATCGTCTTTGACAACGCACCAATGCGCGAGAACTTCCGCTTCAGGTCAGCTTTTTGCTGGTCGGTCAGGCCCTTGCTGATCTTCTCGAACCACTTATCGATCGCATCGGCGCTGATCTGCTGTTCCACCATGCGCCCTTCATAGAGCAAAGGGACAACCGCTTGATCCGCTACTGCCTCATCGATCTTGTACCAGTGAATCAGTCCGCCAAAGCTTGCAAGCGTATTCCGCTCCTTCTTCAGCAGCGGCGTTCCCGTAAACCCGAGGTAGCAGGCCTTTGGCAGCAAACGGCGCATCTTCGTAGCGAACTGGCTGTGACCGCCGTGCTTTCCTGCCTGCGTACGATGGCTTTCGTCCACGAGCACAAAGATGTTCTTGTCCCTGTCCGGCTCCTGTGATGAGCGCAGAGCCGTATCAAACTTGTTCACAATGGTGGTGATCAGCGGCGTCTTGTTCTGGATTAGTTGCAAGAGGTGCGAACCGCTGGTCGCCCTCACCGGCTCCAACTCGCAAGCCTTGAAGGTGCCCTTGATCTGCTTGTCCAGGTCGTCGCGGTCGGTAACGATGACGATGCGCGGGCTCGCAATGTCTTTCTCCATCGCAAGTGCCTTGCCCAGCATCACCATCGTCAGGGACTTGCCCGAGCCCTGCGTATGCCAGATCACGCCGCCCTTGCGCCTGCCTTCCAGGTCATATTGCTTCACCCGCTCGATGGCTTTGAGGATGCCGAAGTATTGCTGATGGCGGGCGATCTTGCGGGCGCCTCCATCGAAAACAGTGAACCTGCGCACCATATCCAACAAGCGCTCTGGGCGACACAGCGCAAAGATCGCTCGATCCTGGGCCGTTACGCTACGTTCACCTTCTGCAACCATCGCGCCGAAGAATGGTCTTGCGGCTGCAAAGTCACCACTGAAGACCGCATCCATCTCCGCAGTGGTCAATGCCCGGTTGGCATGTAAGGAAATTATTTCGTCTTTGTCTTCCGAGTCCCTCCAACCCTGCCAGAACTTCGCCGGCGTACCCACTGTCGCGTAGCGAGCTTCCTGACGGTTCATCGTCATCAGCAGCTGCGCAAAGTGGAAGAGGTGAGGAATGTTGTCGTCGGTCTGGTAGCCAATCAGTTGGCTCGTAGCCTTCTTCAGCGACTCGGTCGGGCGCTTGTTCTCGATCACGACGAAGGGAATGCCATTCACATAGGCAACAATGTCGCAGCGCTTGGTCTGCGTGGTTCCAGTACGCTCAATGGAGACTTCGGCGGCAACATGATACAGATTGCTCCCGGGGTTTTCCCAGTCCACATAGCGAAAGGAAAAGCTCTTGCTGTCGCCGTCGATGGTTTTGGTGATGGTTGTGCCGAGGATGAGTGAATCGTAGATCTCCTGATTCGTGGCGATCAGTCCTTTCACCCTATCGGGCGTCGGCTTCAGCCTGCGCATTGCCTCGTGAGCGTCCTCCAGATCGAAAGAATACTCACGGCTGCGGTATGCGTAGCGGTTGATCTTCAACAACTGGTCAGCCAGCACATCGTCCAGCGCCACCGAACGGAGACGCCCGCCGCGCAAGCGAAGGGATTCGGATTGGCTCAGCGGCTGAAAGCCGAGCGCTACCAACATTTGCATGGCTGGAATCTGGGACTGGTACTTCTCAGCGGCATCGAAGATCATCGATTTTCTCCAATCACAGCTTCTAGATCGCTACGCGCAGCGACAGAATCGATGAATGCTCGAATGGTGCGGTCAAGTTCGCTGCCTTGGCTGTAGACTGCAGTGACAACCCCATGGACGCGGCCATCTTTGAGGTAGTTGTCGGCCTTAGCCTTGGCACCCTTTTTCTTTGGGGCGTACACCGCAAGGGAAAGCCCGCCCTGCTCCTTCATCAAGCGGAAGCAAGGAATGTCGGTCGCTCCATCGCCGATGTAGACCATGTTCTCGAAGGGAACGATCCGATTACGTTTCTCGACGAACTGGTTCACCTTCGAGTTATCGCTCAGGTCGTGCGCATCCTTGTTGATACGGAACAGATACTGCGTCTTGGTGGTGTAGTTCACCGCAAGCGCAGGCCAGATGGCAACGCCGTTTTCGTCGAAAAAGAATTTGGATGCGTACACCTTGGCGAACTTAGCGGCGATGGCGGTTCCGGCGAAGATTTCTTCGTTGCCCGAAGAGAGCAGGTAATGCTGCACCGAAGCGCCTTTGCTCTTCCCATACGCATTTATGGAGTCAAACCACGTATCGACGCCTTCGAAGAGCTCGATGTGCTTGCCGCGGACTTTGAAGTCATCCCGCCGGACGGGCGCATGTTTCGCGCGCGCCTTCTCCAGCATCAGGTTCATGTAGATCAGCACTTCATCCGCTTGGTGCTTCTTGGTGAGGTTCTTCACCTCAGTCCAAAATTCGGTCGGAGTCATGCCGATATCCGGCAAAAACTGATGCTCCTGCATATTGCCGGGGGCAAGTGTTCCATCAAAATCGTAGGCAATGGCAATCGGTACGTGCTTTCTTGACATTCCTTCTCCTCTAAAGTGTCACTTGCCATACACCGGTTAAAAGCTTTTGCATGAGGCCGCGCTTTTGGCGCTTTACTTCTTCCACCAAAGTCATCGTATTTGCGAGATCATTTTCAAATGCCGAAAGAATAGTCGCAATTCGACATTGCTCTTCCAGCGGTGGTATTAGGAAGTCAATGTTTGCAAACTCATCCCGTTGCAAGAGTCTGCGCTTGCCTTCTCTATTCCCCTGGCTTGAACGCGTTTCAAGCAGGAACTTGATGCGGCGCGACCTCAACAGGTAGACCATGAACGTCGGCAACACACCTTCGTTCAGTCGAATGACCCGGTAGGCAGGGCTGACGACCCCATCTGTATCGTCAGTGTATTGTCCGAGTGCGCCATAGTAGGCCGACATCGGATCATAGACAAAATCGCCCGGAGAAATGAGCCAATAGTTTGAAAGATCGCTACTAGCAACGGAGCGAGTAAAATGCTCCGATTGTTTTCGTATTGCATATTTGCCAACAGTAACGACGGATTCTGAAGCTAGTCCGCAGTTACGATCCTGTCGTTCGGTAAAGACTTCATCGAAAGTTGTGATCTTCCAACCTTTTGCTTTTCTCTTTCGGATCAATTGAGTCGAAGCCAAAAGTTTCTGTGCAACGCCGTCCCGGCGGCGAAGTTTGGCTTGACATAGAGCTTCGAGGTTTTCGATTGCGTCATCCCAAGTCTGCAGAATGCGAACTACATCACTCTGCACAGATGAGGGTGGAATCACGAATGGAACTGACTTGAGAAGGTCTGTATCGAGTCTTCCTGTACCGTGTCCTGCTCTATCCACCAAGCGAAGGATCTGTGATTTATTCGCGACAAGGCTGTAGGCAAGAAACTCTGGGTTGGTGCCGTCTTTCGGGATGATTGCTTTGACATCCTGATTGAAAGTTGCAGGGCGATCACAGTAGAGAACGGGCAAGTCTTTGAAGAGTCCCATCCCACGAACAAGGATATAAATCGTCCCTGCGGGCATGATGCGCAGAGTTGACGCGCCCATTTCGGTGAGCGACAGAGTTGATTTTGAGTAGTACATCGCCTTCATATCCCGGACCGTTATCCAGGGGATATCATTGCCCCAATACTCAGGATTCGATTTGCTAGGAGTTCCGCCAGAAAAAAAGGTAGCTATATCTCCAAGTTCTCTCTTCTTCCATTTCGCAATCACTGTTTGCCACCTTTAAGACGTTTAGAACTTTCGGCAATCTTCTCCAACTCCACAATGTCGCTCTGCTCACCCGCGGCAAGCTGCTCTTTGCGCTGTGCATCGAAGGTTTCGTAGCGCGCGAAGGCGATCTTCTCTGCCTTCGCAGCGGAGACGCTTCCGGCATTGAGCAACAAGGGCAGTTCGTTCGAACGCAAGAATCCGTCCAGAACCACCTCCCATTCGGTCAGCTTCATCGTCTGGCGACGGCGCGCACGCAGGTCTGCAGTATCGAGGAACATGGTGACGATCAGATTGAGTTCGCTGATTTCCTTTTCAGCGAGGTAGTTCTTGGCGGTGGTCACATCGCTCTTGCGGACGCGTGCTCCCTTCCACGCGGTCAGCCCCATGTTGGGCTGGCCCGGGTTGGAGCGGGCGGCGATCAGCTCTGCCGCCGTGTGGCCGGTGACGGCGTGCAGCATCTTGTTCTGAATGGTGGCGTAAAAGGCCTGCGCCGCATGAGACTTCGGATCGTAATCCTCGCTGAGCGCCAGAAGCTCCCGCACCTTCTGGTAGAAGCGCGCCTCCGATGCGCGAATCTCCCGAATCCGCTCCAGGAGTTCATCGAAGTAGTCCCAGGCCGGGTCTTTGAGGCGCTTCTCGTCGAGGACGAATCCCTTGACCAGATATTCCCTGAGCGTGGTGGTGGCCCAGCGGCGGAACTCGACACCCCTTTGCGACCGCACTCGATAGCCCACAGCCAGAATCATCTCCAGGCTGTAGTAGTCCACTTGGTAGGTCTTTCCGTCGGCGGCAGTTGTTGCATAACGTGCAACAACTGAATCCGGGACAAGCTCAGCTTCCTCGAAGATAGCCTTTATATGCCTTGAAATCACAGACTTATCTCTGCCAAAGAGATCTGCGATCTGATTCAGCGCGAGCCATACAGTGCCGTTGACGGCACGCAGTTGAATCTTGGCCGCGCCGTCCTCCGAGGTGTAGAGAATCAGTTCACCGTTCGACATGGACGCCAAGCTCCTTCAGATAACCAGCCATGCGGCCTCGCACTTTGACCAGCTCACCCTCCAGGCGGTTGATCTCCTTTTGAAGCGCTGCGACGTCGATCTCTTCTTCCGGAACGAAGGTATCCACATACCGGGGGATGTTGAGGTTGTACTCGTTCTCCTGGATCTCCTCGGGAGTGGCGCGGTGCGAGTACTTGTCGAGTTCTTCGCGCTTCTGATAGGTGTCGAGCACCTTCTGAATATGCTCATCGGTCATGAGGCTCTGCGTCTTGTTCGGCGTGAATTCCTTGCTGGCGTCGATGAACAGGACATCCTTGCGGGACTCGTTCTTGCCACCCTGCTCGCGAGAGCGGTCGAAGACCAAAATTGCTACCGGGATGCCGGTGGTGGTGAAGAGATTGGCTGGCAGACCGACGACGGCATCAAGCAGGTTCTCTTCGATCAGCGCCTTACGGATTTTGCCTTCACTGCCACCGCGGAAGAGAACGCCGTGGGGAACGATGACGGCCACGCGGCCACTTTGCGTGCGCGCAATCTCGATCATGTGCGAGATGAATCCGTAATCTCCCTTGGACTTGGGAGGAATGCCGCGCCAAAAGCGGTTGTATTTGTCCTTCTCGGCATTTTCGGCTCCCCATTTGTCGAGGGAGAAGGGGGGATTTGCAACCACGACATCGAACTTCATCAGCCTGTCGTTTTCGATCAACGCCGGACTGTTCAGCGTGTCGCACCACTCGATGCGGGCTGCATCCTTGGAGTGGAGAAACATGTTCATACGGGCCAGCGCCCATGTGGCGCCATTGACCTCCTGGCCGTAGAGAGCATAGTTGTCCGAGCCAACTTGTTCGGCAGCGCGGATCAACAAAGATCCTGAACCGCAAGCGGGATCGCAGATGGTGTTGCCGGGCTTCGGGGCAGCAAGGTTGGCCAGCAATCGCGAGACAGCCGCTGGCGTATAGAATTCGCCGGCCTTCTTGCCCGCATCGGAGGCGAAACGCGAGATCAGATAGATGTAGCACTCGCCAATGACGTCTTCAGTGACCCTGGCAGGATTGAGATCGAGTGCTGGCTTGGCGAAGTCTTCCAGCATGTTCTTCAGGCGGCGATTGCGATCTTTAACGCGACCGAGGTTCGATTCTGAATTGAAGTCGATATTGCGGAAGACACCTTCGAGCTTGGCGCGGTTCGTGTCTTCAATCTTCTCAAGAGCAATATTGATGAGCTCGCCGATGTTGGCCTCCCCGCGCTGTTCGTAGAGGTCGTAAAAGCTGCTGCCTTCGGGAAGAATAAAACGCTCGCGCTCAAGCCGGCGGCGGATGCGCTTATCGTCTTTGCCGTACTGCTTCCGGTAGTTTTGGACGTGATCGTTCCAGAGATCGGAGATGTATTTCAGGAACAGCATCACCAGGATGTAGTCCTTGTATTGTGCGGGGTCCACAGCACCACGGAATGTGTCGCATGCCGCCCATGCTGCTTGATTGACCTGCTGTTGCGTGATTCGATCTTTCATTTCGGCAACCTTTCCATTCCGCTGATCGAGATGTGCGCTTGGGCGCGTTCGACCAGTACACGGTGAATCAGTTCATGGCGTTTCAGAGTAAGTTGCTGGGCAAGTGCCTGCTCGCGTTCAGCAAGAGCGCTTATCTGCAGAATCCGTCGTTGTGTATCGAAGTCTGGGACGGAGATTTTCAGTTCTGCGAGGCTCGCTCGTGAGACCATTCGAAGGCTTGTGCCCTGAGCCGCAACTTCGAAATGGCGCTGAGCCGGTTCCTGATTGATCGCCCAGGCCAGATAAGCACCTGAGAGCAATTGTGTGTTTGGGCGGAGAATCATGAGCGGCAATACGACCAACGCCGGTTCGGCAATGGACTCGCCAACTACGGCTGCGGTGTTTCGCTCGCCTCGCGAACGAAACACGACGTCGCCCGTGCGCACCAGATAGCGATCCGGTGCGTCATCGAGCTGAATCCGCGTCAAGCCTGCTGACATGATGGTGCCATCCGGCGCAATGTCTCGAAGCTGAAGGGCGAGCACGCCTCCGTGCAGAGCAGGCTCGAGTCGACCTCGAGCCGTAAAGCCAGTGAGGATTGAGCAAACCCGCGAAAGTTCCGTCGTTATCATTGTCTGTACATCCCGTACAGATAGTGCGACCGCGTGTTTTCAGTGTCAATGAAAAAATTGCAGTACGGGGATCTACAGAGTAGTGAGCTACTGAATTTTGCTGGTGGACGGAAACTCGGCGCGAGTGCAAGTTATTGACCTGCTTTGCCTCTCTCAACGTGTGAAGGGGCCCGCAGCTGAACAAATCGAACCACCCCGCCAGCAAAGCAAGCGTAGCAATCACCAGAACACACGAAGGCATTCCAATGAAACTTCACCGAAATCAATTTTGTCCCATCCATCACTCCCTTTTCTGCTGTGGCCGTGAGAAAGGGTCCAAGTCAGAACGCTCGAAAATGGGAGTCCAGCGCGTCGACGACCCGAATCATCCCAGAGGATACCGGGAACTTCGCTCACCCGCAGAATTGCGGAAAGTGCTCACACAGAAGATCTCTGCGCAAAAGGGAAACTGCGGGATCTGCCACCTGCCGTTTATCGACTGCAAGGACGTGGTCCCCGACCACATTGAGCCCAAAGGCATGGGGGCGGCATGG
>CAILAZ010000180.1 GCA_903832295.1 uncultured Acidobacteriota bacterium | reverse complement strand
TCCTAGCATTGAAGCGCTTTGCCGCCCCCAAGAAAGATTCGTGGAGCGCAAGGCTGGTAGTGAAATCGGAACCGCCCATCTTGAAAGTTGCAAGGTGCTCGGCTTCATCCAGAAGCGCGTCCATCACGTCGCGGGGAACCTGAATCTCTTGATTGTCCGCCGTGGGAATCGGGGCGTTCGCCACCACTACCAGCATGACCGAAGTAGCCACCGTTGGAGTTGGGCTGACGCCGTACAAATCCACCCCGGCCACAACGACTTGCGGGAACGCCGCAGAGTTCGTTTGCCACCCGTAATTGAAGCGGTCGGCGGCAATCACCGATGGCGTCGCGACTGGCACGTTGGTAATTCTGGCTTCCATGAGCCACGGCGCTTGCTTGAGCCACGCCATGCCCTCCAAGTAGCGTTTTCGCGCGTACTCTGCTCTCTGTGTATCGCGCGCCTCTTCTTGCGCCGCCAGCACGTCGGCAAGCGCACCAAACAGCGGCACCCATGCCCAGTCGTCCGGCATCCCCAAGGGCGTCGCAGCAGGCGGAGCGGGAACCGGCTCGGCTTGCATGATGAGAACCTGAAGCGTGGCTGGCACGGGAGAGAGCGTGTCGAGCGTGAGCGCCAGCGGAGGACCGGAGATCACGTCCCAGCGCAACGGAGGCTCGGTCGTCTGAAGGTAGCCGGGGGTGAACGTCCTAAAGGACTCAGCATCGCCCCGCTGGAGCA
The DNA here is from genome assembly GCA_903832295.1 of uncultured Acidobacteriota bacterium. Lineage (GTDB taxonomy): Bacteria > Acidobacteriota > Terriglobia > Terriglobales > Acidobacteriaceae > TOLSYN. The sequence goes on along the minus strand of CAILAZ010000180.1, from coordinate 810 downwards.
CCGCAGGGCTTCCCTGACCCGTGGCAGGCACCCAGCGTACCCGAAGAACGTCCAGCGCCGTGTCAGGCAACGTGGCGCGGCTGGTGCCCGGTGTGAGCGGCAAGGTGATCTCGGTGACGTTGGTTGCGCCAACCTGTAGGATTTCGTCTCTGCGCCCCTGCACGGCCTGGGCAAGAGCTTCGATGGAGAACTGGTTTGTCCCGGTCCACGTTCCCCCGGTCGGAGGCTCCAGAAGCATGTACTCCATCATCGTGTAGATGTCGATGTCGGAGAGAGTAGGCTGGCGCGGCGACCCTGAGCCATTGGCCGCGTTCCAGTTGACGAAGGGGGATTGCAGCGTGATCGGATATTCGGCTACAAAGAAGGCCGTGAGACAGTTCCATATCCGCAGCGCGAGCGCGATATAAAGGCCACGTTCCGCATCGCTCCAGAATCCACCAACGGGAAATAGGCGCGTGGCAAGTTCGGCCTTTGCCTGTCCGAACGTGAGCCATGCGTAGGCCATCTATTCCCCTTTACGACGCGAACAGATTGTCCACATGGCTCCAGATAGTGCTCAGAGAGATGTAGAAGGGCTTTGACAACACCGCGACGGTGATTTCCCCGCCTGCGATGTTCCAGCCGATTGTCACCCCATCTGCGGACGCTTCGCCGGTTGGCTGCGTGGGGTCGAGCTTAGGCCCACCCGCTGCGGCTACCTTGTCGGCAAGCGCAGCGGGATCGGGAAGAGGATAGGTCTTGCTGGGTGCGCTCATACGATGACGCCGAGAGCCTTCAGGTCGGCGGCAATAACCGATGTGTCGGTCTTCG
>CAILAZ010000179.1 GCA_903832295.1 uncultured Acidobacteriota bacterium | reverse complement strand
TCAAGAACAAGAGCTCAAGAACAAGAGCTCAAGAACAAGAGCTCAAGAACAAGAGCTCAAGAACAAGAGCTCAAGAACAAGAGCTCAAGAACAAGAGCTCAAGAACAAGAGCTCAAGGACAAGAGCTCAAGGACAAGAGCTCAAGAACAAGAGCTCAAGAACAAGAGCTCAAAGACAAAACCTCAAAGACAGAACTTCAAAGACAAAACTCTCAAGGCAAAACCCTTCAAAACAGGAACCTCAGGCAAGACCTGGTGGCAAAACTTCAGGCTAGGTTTCAGGCAGCAGTGAAGACAATGCGCGAGGCGCACTTCAAAGAACATTTCCGAGACTAGACTAGGAGGACAATAGGAACTAGGATTTTTGTTCACGCTATTTGTGGAAGCGGGCGAGGTTGCTATGGCGATGGAAGTGGAAAATGCGGTGCGGCACTATACTCCGTTGAAGGCGGCGCGGGGGTTGGAACTCTCCTGCAAGGGGTGGGCGCAGGAGGCGGCGCTGCGCATGCTGATGAACAACCTGGACGAGGAAGTGGCGGAGCGTCCGCGGGATCTGGTGGTGTATGGGGGGACGGGGCGGGCGGCGCGGAACTGGGATTGCTTTGACGCGATTGTGCGCTCGCTGAAGGGGCTGGAGAACGACGAGACACTGCTGGTGCAGTCGGGCAAGCCAGTGGGGATCATGCGGACGCACGAGTATGCTCCGCGGGTGCTGCTGTGCAATTCGAATTTGGTGGGGCACTGGTCGAACTGGACCCAGTTCAACGAACTGGAGCGCGCAGGGCTGATGGCCTACGGGCAGATGACGGCGGGGTCGTGGATCTATATCGGCTCGCAGGGGATTATCCAAGGGACGTTTGAGACGTTTATGGCGGCGGCGGACCGGCACTTTAGCGGCGACCTGAGCGGCAAGCTGATTGTGAGCGGCGGCATGGGGGGGATGGGCGGCGCGCAGCCTCTGGCGGCGACGATGACGGGCGCGGCGTTCCTGGGGATTGATGTGGACCCGGAGCGGATCAAGAAGCGGCTGAAGAGCGGGTACTGCGACTTCATGGTGAATTCGCTGGACGAGGCGCTGCGGATTCTGAAGAACGCGGTGCGGAAGAAAGAGAATATTTCGGTGGGGCTGGTAGGGAATTGCGCGGACGTGATTCCGGAGCTGGCGGAGCGGGGAGTGGTGCCGGATATCCTGACGGATCAGACGTCGGCGCACGATCCGCTGAATGGGTACGTGCCAAACGGGATGACGCTGGAGGAGGCGCTGGAGCTGCGGGCGAGCGATCCGAAGGCGTACGAAGAGCGCTCGCTGGCGGCGATGGCGCGGCATGTGACGGGGATGCTGCGGCTACAGAAGATGGGCTCGGTGACGTTTGATTACGGGAACAACATCAGGACGTTTGCCTATCAGCAGGGAGTGAAGAACGCGTACGACTTCCCGGGATTTGTGCCGGAGTATATAAGGCCGCTGTTCTGCGAAGGCAAGGGGCCGTTCCGGTGGGTGGCGCTGTCGGGCGATCCGCGGGACATTGCAGTGACCGACGATTTGGTGCTGGAACTGTTCCCGGAGAACAGGAAGCTGGCGCGGTGGATTGACCTGGCACGGAAACGGATCCGCTTCCAGGGGCTGCCGGCGCGGATCTGCTGGCTGGGGTATGGAGAGCGGGCAGAGTTCGGGCTGGCGATCAACGGGCTGGTGAAGCAGGGGAAGATTCGCGGACCGATTGTGATTGGACGCGACCATTTGGACTGCGGGTCGGTGGCATCGCCTTTCCGCGAGACGGAGAGCATGAAGGACGGCAGCGACGCGGTGGCGGATTGGCCTCTGCTGAACGCGCTGGTGAATACGGCGAGCGGGGCCTCGTGGGTTTCGATCCACAACGGCGGCGGCGTGGGGATTGGATATTCGCAGCACTCGGGACAGGTGACGGTGGCCGACGGAACGGACGAGATGGCGCGGAGGATTGAGCGCGTGCTGACGAACGATCCGGGGATGGGCGTAATCCGGCACGTGGACGCGGGGTATGGCGAGGCGAAGCGGTTTGCGAAGGATAAGGGCGTGAAGATTCCGATGGAAGGCAAGTAGGCACAACCATGGCGAAGGCAAAGAGCACGGAAGTGAGGCAGGAGCCGGCGGTACTGCTGCATAGGATCTCGCAACTGGTGACGATGGCGGGTGAGGCGGGGCCTCGTCGCAATGGTGCGATGCGGGAGATTGGGCTGGTCCACGATGGGGCGGTGCTGATCTCTGGCGGGAAGATTGTGGCGGTGGGAGTGACGCGGGAGGTGCTGCGGCATCCGTGGCTGAAGGCTCACAGGGACGAAGTGATTGAGCTGGACTGCCGGGGGAAGCTGGTGCTGCCGGGATTTGTGGATTCGCATACGCATCCGGTGTTTGTGACGCCCCGGCTGGTGGACTTTGAGAAGCGCGGGGCGGGCGCGGGGTACGAGGAAATTGCGGCGGCGGGGGGCGGAATCCGCTCGAGCATTGAGGCGGTGCGGAAGGCGACGGCAGACAGGCTGGCGGACCACGTACACTCGGCGCTGCGGCAGGCACAGTCGCAGGGAACGACGACGGTGGAGGCGAAGAGCGGCTATGGGCTGGACGCGGCATCGGAGATCAAGAGCCTGAAGGCGATCCGAAGCGCGGCGGCGGATTGGCAGGGGACGGTGGTATCGACTTTCCTGGGGGCGCATGTGGCTCCGCCGGAGTATAAGGACAAGCCGGAGGAGTACGTGGAGCTGCTGTGCGCAGAGGTGCTGCCGAAGGTGGCTCGGGGAAAGCTGGCGGAGTTCGTGGACGTGTTCTGCGAGCGGGGGGCGTTTACGCTGGAGCAGACGGAGCGGATTCTGCGGGCGGCCGGGGAGCGCGGGATGCGGACGCGGGTGCACGTGGGGCAGCTGACAAATACTCCGCTGGAGAAGATACTGGCGCTGGAACCGGCGTCGGTAGATCACCTGGACTGTTTGGAGAAGGCGGACGTGGCGGCGCTGGCGAAGAGCAATACGGTGGCGACCTTGCTGCCGGGAGCGAATTACTTTTTGGCGACGAAGAAATATCCTCCGGCGCGAAGGCTGATTGACGCGGGCGCGGCGGTGGCGCTGGC
>CAILAZ010000178.1 GCA_903832295.1 uncultured Acidobacteriota bacterium | reverse complement strand
CTTCCGGACGATGAAAAGCATCCCGTCACCGCAACCGTAGTGTTCTAGCTTCACGGCAGTTTCATAGTCGGCCTGCGCAATGGCCGGCTATTTTTGGCCAAAAAACAGGGAGAAAACGCAAATGGAAGCTCAAATTGTGCCAGTTGAGAGATCACTGAAGGCGATCAGCCCGGAGGAGGGAGTTGCCCATCTTCAAGAGGCGTTCGCAAGAGGGAAGGTGGGGAACTACTCAAGCAGCCTGCTTGATCGAATCACCGATCCCGTCGAACCACGTTCCTACAAGCCGGATGCCAAAATCGACGACCCGGGACAACGCCGCCTACACCCCGTCCTGGTTACAGGGGCTGTCTGTCTCGTCTTGATGTTCATTCTCTTTCTCTATTTTTCGTACAGGCAGGGACGGTAGAGGAACCGATGGCGCACGAAGCGGGCAACAACTTCACCACGATTCGCGAGATTTTTCACCCGATTGCGCTGCTCGGAGGTTGCCAATACGCGGGCCATCTGTGCATTTGCAAGGTGGAAGGCAGGCTCTATCTCTCCGAGCAAAACCAGTGGCTGTGGTTGCCGCTGAACCGGGAGAAGCAGCACATTCTCGCGGATTGGCAGATGGAGGAACTCGTCTGTCCCCTTGAGCTCTGCCGGACTCTGCTGCTCTCGGCCGAAGACACGATGAAGAAGCTTCTGCGCAGGATCGACTGCGCTCACTCCACTTTGACTTCTATTTGGACAGAATCTGGTCGCCGTTATGCCGCCGAGATCATCTGCGACGTCTTTCAGCGGAACAGGCGGCAAAACATCCACACCGAACCGTGGACTGGAGAGTGATTGACGATGGAACAGAAGATGACGTTATCAGAGGAGTCTCGCGAGCGCGAGGCTGTGGTTGTCCTCTATTTCCTGGCCGCCGGCACTGTGGCGGTGGTTCTCTGGGTCGTGCATGCCCGCCTGTTCATCACGAATGAGCAGCTGATTGAGATGTTGCTGTGGCCCCTGGTGGCGAGCTTCTGGGCAGTTTCGGCGCTGCGCTACTTTGTCACCCGTAACGCGCACCGTCAGGAGGTCTGGCCACGGGCGACTCCGGTGATTCCTCCCCATATTGAGCGGAAACACCTTGCGGAAGCGGCCGCCAATGACTCCGTTCTGCTCGGATACCGAACCAATGGCACACCGTTCTACTGGTCGAACGAACTTCGTTCAACGCAGGCGATCTGCTACGGACAGAGCAGCACCGGCAAATCGACACTGCTAGAATCGATTACCCAGCAGGATATTGCCCGCGGCTGCCCGATCATCTTTATCGACGGCAAGGGCGAACACAAGTTCATCGAGAATCTCCTGCCTGTCATCGACGCGGCTGGCAGGACACACCAGGTGCGGCTGATTGACCCGCAGCGCTCCGAGTATTCTGCCTTCTATAACCCGTTCTGGGTTCCCAGGGGAAGTACCCCGGAAGAGCAGGTGGCGTTCGTCTTCGATTCATTCCAAATGAACACGAACGAGTTCTTCGACTCCCACCAGCGTGTATATCTGGAAAACCTCGTCCGCATCCTGCACTACTCCGGCAAGCGCTTCAACATTCACGACATTCTCGTCATCGCCTACGAGGTTTCCAAACTGAAGAAGCAGGTGCAGGTTGCGCAGGACAATATGGCGCGGCTTGCCGCCTCTCCCGATGAGCGCCGCGCGCTGGCAATGAGCATCCGAAACCTTGCCGAGACCTTTGACGACAAGGAACGGGTGCCCAAGATTCAGGGGTTGATCAACCACCTGATGACCTTCATGACGAAGGAGATGGCGCGAATTACCGGCGCCTATGAGAACGTGCTCACGCTAGACGATGTGATCGATCAGAGGTTGATTCTCATCCTTTCCCTCAACTCCAATATCAACGGCCCCGCCGTTACGTCGCTCGGACGAATCATGCTCCATAACCTGCAATTGATGATAGGGCGGCGGTATGCAAGGTCCGGGTACGACACTGAGCATCCGTTTGTCAGCGTCATCCTGGATGAGTTTGAGCCCTTCGCCTACGAGGAGTTCGCCAGGATCATCAACCAGGCGCGCGGCAGCAATATTGGCTTCCTGTTCTCTCTTCAGAGCCAGCCGCAGCTGCGTAAGGTCAGTGAGTCATTTAGCAGCGATCTGTCGTCCGCGCCGAATACGATATTTGCCCTGCGCTTAAGTAACGACGAGACGTCGCGAATGTTTATCGAACGTTCCTCCCGCGTAAAGGAGATGCGGAGATCGGTGCAGTTCGTCACGAAGGGATTCTTTTCCCGCAGCTACGAGGAGCAGGACAAAGGAACTCAGACCGAGGTGTATGAGACGGCAGCAAAGGACGAACAGGTGAAACGGCTGCCCAGAGGCCAGATGCAAGTGCTCCTAACCGACCACCGGCGCGGCACAATTCTTGAACACATTCACGTCCGCCAGGGAATGCAAAGCCTGCTTAGAGAGAGCCCCACGGCAGCGCTACACACTCCACTTGCCGTACGCCGGAAATGGTCAGAGGGACTTCATTTGGAATTTGAGGAAATGCCGGCGCAGCTAGCCGATGCCCGCAGGATGCGGCGCACTTCGCCCAGAGGAGGTATTCGATGAGAGTAATACTTTTGCTTTTTGCACTTTTCTTCGCGCCGCATACCGCGCTGGGGCAAACCGATGAGGGGTTGGTGCCGGGCGACCCAATCTCCCATCAGCAGGTCGATTCCGAGTCCAATTACCAGCAGACGTCGCCTGAGGCTCAGGCCGGGGCAGGGAAGTCCACTGCATCGGAGCGGTCCTCCGCGAGAGCTGACGTTGCCAAGAGAAGGCCGTTCCAGGAGTCGCCCATCGAGCGAGCACTGAAGGGAGTTAATCCCTGCAATGTTCCCTATGGCGGGCTGCTCGCCGAATGGCACCTCGCGGCTGTACAGGAGACGATTGAGAACTTCTATTACTGGGCACTGCTCACTCTTATCGTCATCGTGATGCTCCAATCCTCCTACATTCTCTGGCTTCAGCGCCAGCGCGAGGAGAGGCTGCAGATTGCCGGAGGCATCGTCGCACAACTCTGGAATGCCCACGTCTTCGCCCAGCAGAAAGCGCTTGAGGCGATCGAGGCGCATAACAGGTTGGTCGCAGAACTGGACGCGAAAGACGAGGCGGGAGAGGAACGGTCGGTCAGAGCAGCGGAAACCTCCTCAACCATTCCCGAATCGTCGCGCACCGCTGGTGCAGAAGGAGACCGTTCACCCGAGGCGCAGCCGAGCCGGGGAAACGAAGTCCTCAAGAAGCAGAAATTCGAGCGAGCGCCGACGCTGCTGTCCGCCTCTTCCAGCGAGTCAGACCAGGACGGCAAGGAGAGCGATGCCGCTCCGCTATCGGTGAAAGCAATCCACTATGCCATGTCCAAAAGCGAGAAACCGCCAGAGATACTCTCCGCTCCAGAGGAGCCAGCAGACGCGGAGTCGCCGAGCTCAGATGCGCTCGGCGATTCGCAGAAAACCTCGGACGAGACCGGTGGCGAAGAAACGGAGGCGCTCAAACTGGCTCTCCAGAAAGCACAGGCACAGCTGGCGACACAGGGTGTGCAACTGCGAGCCAAGGACGACAAAATCGCCAGTCAGCGGCAGCTCATCAGTGACCTGAACAGCAGGCCGCGTGGGAACGGCGCCGGTGGGAGTGGCACGAATTGACGGCCGTGGTCGAGTCTTCTCAGAAGATGCTGGCCGTGAAGTGGGCCGGCTGTGGTGCGCTCTGGTGGTCGAGGCCTGGCGCCACACTGGCGGAAACGGCAGTGATGAATACCACCGGCTTCGTCCTCGGAACGCGCGAGGTGCGGCGCTGGTGCTCCCCTGAAACCGGTGGCATCGTCCGCATCAATTGCAAACGCTCTTTCCCAATTGCCCGGTATGAGGACGAGGTCGGCGGGGTGTTTCTCTCGCAAGGCGTCGTGCGGTCAGGCCAGCAGAACCGGATTCTTCTTCATCCGCGAGTGAGCGAGCGCCGCCGGATCGACTGCTATATTGTTGCCCTCGATAGCGCAGTTCACGGTGCAGTTGACCTGCCTTCCCGGCCATTGTCCGGCCACGTTCAGCTTGTCTCGGCGAGCGAACGTGGCCGCGTTCAACAGTTGTTGCTTCTCATGTGGCCTGACAGCAAGGTCACAACTACCTTCGGAAGATTGGAGTTGTCATGGTTACTAGAACGTCAGAAACTGCTCACCCGATAATGCCCCTGCCGCCGGGACGCAAGAGACGGTCTCCCAGTGCCAGCCGTGTGACATTCGATCCGGATGCGGACGGACGCCTCCTCGCTCTGGTTCGCAATGCCACCTTCATCTCCAATCGGCAACTGATTGAGTTGGCGGAGCGAGGTCATATCAAGGCGACAAGATCGGCCATTCGCCAGCGTATCGGCCGCTGTCTTGAACGCGAACTCATACAGGTTGTCCCTGCAAAAACGATCCATACCGGCGCGATCTATCAGATCACCCGGTGGGGATTGAATGCGCTGGAGTCCTTCGGACTTGGCATCAGTTCAATCTCCTCGGAGACGGAACGGCTGCCTTCCGCGTTTCAGGCTTCGCACTTCCTCGACTTGAACGAGGTGCGTATTGCCTTCTTACGAACACAGCTTCTTTCGGAGTTCGAGTGGGTGAGCGATCCGGAGATCAAGACATATAACGCGACTCCTCTGGTCCGGCCATTTGCGAAGGACTATGACGCCGTCGTGAAGCTCACCGATCGCAACGGTCAGGCATTTCAGATTGGCGTGGAGTACGAACGGACTTACAAAACTATTCAGCGATACGAGGAAATCGCGGAGAGGATTGAGACGGAGAAGGAGCTTTCGTGCGTGCTGTACATTGCCAGTTCGAGCACCATGGTTGCACGCTTGGTCGATTCCATTCGCTGTCCAACATTCCCCATTTGCGTGACCGCGACCGGCATTCTCTGCCAGCAAACTCTGAATGCAACCGTCGGATTCCTGGCCGGAAAAACCCCCCGGACTTCCACACTTCGGCAGTATCTTGCCACAATCAAGCACCCCCTTTAGGTGTTCGGCATTGAGTGGCGCTGGAACAAAAGCGAGGTTCACTGGGCCTCGCTTTTGCGCTTTTTTGTCATCGCTCTCTTTGCCCACAGAGTCCAAGATCGCGCCGATGGTCCTCGCCACGCGCAGAACATGCACGGTCATTTTCTGGTCCGGTTAAACGGGTTGATCTTGTCTTGATCGCAGTTCTTCGCTGCCCATCGCTATCCGTGGTCGGCCTGAGGGTTGCTTCAACATGGTTCAGCGGAATCCATCGCTGCGAATCGATACTCATTGCTGTTGAAAGTTGCAAACTTGGCTTGCAAATTACACGCGCTCAAGCGTTTGCAATTGACTACCATCTGTTTTCGTCTGTTTCGAGGCCCTTTTCAAGCTCTCCAGGCCTTTGGAGGTTCGACTGGCTGGTTGGCGCCAGTTGGTGCTGGTGGCCTCTGTGGGCTCTCTGTGAGCCTGGGGTGACCGCGCTTCTTGTGGGCCGTCAAGGTGAG
>CAILAZ010000177.1 GCA_903832295.1 uncultured Acidobacteriota bacterium | reverse complement strand
CGGCCATTGCCAGGTCGCGCATCACGTCAATTCGCCCGCCATCCATCTGCCCGTCCATCATGTACGACGCATAATTCAGCTGCGACTTCGACGCTGCGGGCAGGTCCTCCACCGTGTATCCAGCCGGAAGCGTAATCTGCACGTGGTCGGATGTCCTGTATGGATAATTGAAGCTGATCGGCCATGTCCGCTCCGCGTGCGGGAAGCGTGGCTGCCGTCCATACTCCATGATGTCCAGCGGCACCAGTATTCTTTTCCCCGCCGTCGAAGCTCCCGGCGTCGTCACCCGGAAGATCGCCAGCATATCCTCGGTCGAATCCCACTTCGGCTGCATCATCAGGGAAATCTCCGCGTTCTCCGGAAGCCACCGCTTCACCTCGTCTTCCAGCGCCTTCTGCTTTCCAGCCTCGTCCGTCTTCCAGTTTTCCAGCCGGCGCTCCAGAGCCTGCTGTCCCTGGTACGTCACCCGGATCGTCCCGTCCAGCTTCCCTTGCAGATTCAGCTTCAGGTCCGCATCCCGTCTCAGCCAGCTATCCTTGAAGGTGTTTCCCTCCACCGTCACCAGTTCGGTCCCCTTGCCTGCCACCCGGATTCCGCGTGTGTCTGCGTGCTTCCAGTAGAGCAGTCCAAACGGACAGTACTTCACCCCCGGGTCCAGCCGTACCTCGCCCGCGGGCAGCTTCAGCACCACAATCTCGCGGTCAAGCTGGTCGAAGCTCAAAAAACGCTCGTCGAAGAACTCCTCGTCGTCATGCGTCGCCACCCGAATCACCGAGGCCGTCAGCCCTGCCTGCTTCGCCATTGCCAAGTACAGCCGCGCCAGGTCTTCGCCGTCGCCCATCTTCTGGCGCAGCACGTCTTCCACTCCGCGCGCGTCCTTCAACCCCAGAGACTTCATCTCAATCTCAGAGCGCTTCGCCGTGTAGTCCAGGTTCTGCAGCCCCTGCACAAACGCATAAATCTTCCGCGCCTTCTCCTCCGGAGCGTCGTTCGCGCCCACGGTCGCCTGCACTGCCTCTGCCAGTCCGCCATGCTTGCCCAGGAACCGGTCCACGTCGTGTGCCCAGAACTTCCCCTCGCTCTTCCAGAAAGCCGCCGTGTCCTGGTGCAGGTCATAGTAAAAGTGCGCTCCATAGCGATACATATTGGCCGGAGGCATATCGGGTTCTTCCACGAACGCCGGAGTGTCGGTCAGCGCCACTTCGAACTTGTTCAGAAACTTGTTCTCCGTCAGCGCCGTCCCCTTCGGCGTGAACGCCGTCCAGGAAACGCCCCTACCCGCCACGTCATGCCGCATCATCACGTCGTGCTTCGTCGGCACGTAGGAGAAGTACTGTTTCACCCGGAACAGCTTTCCCTGTAGTTGCCAGCGTGGCGGTACGTCCCAGTGCTCGTCGTAGTCGCGGAAATACCGGTACTCGATGATGCTGCCCACCTCCACGTTTGGCATGGTGAAGGTCTTTGCATTCCACTTCACCCCGTTCGCCTTCAGCAGCGTCTTGTCAAACGTCTTGCCATCAAAGGACACAATCGTCCCGTCCGGCTGGATCGTCCGTGCCTTCAGTGACCCGATCGACAGGAAGTTCTTGTCGTACGGAATCTCCACGTTCGCGTACTCTTTCCCTGCTTCCGTCAGAATTTTGATCCGCGTATAGATCGACTGTGAGTGCTTCGTGTCGTCATCGATCTCTTCCTGGTACAGCACCACCGCCGCCGCCCCCGGCTGCTTGTTGAAGCTGGTCATCTTCAGCTCGTCCTGGCTCACCGGAAGCCAGTCCGAATAAGCCAGCAGCCTCAGCGAAAACACCATCAGTTGGAAGCATAGAAAAACACCGCGCGGCAATGTGCGCATCTCAAACCTTCCTCGATAACGTAAGTGGACGACGATTCTTTATAACTCCAATCCCGGCAACTCTCAACCACCCTGGCAACCTCTGACTCCACCCATGTTGGCGACCTATACACGGGTGTCTCTCTTTCCACCTGTGACAGCCTCGGTCGCCCCATCTCTTCCCCGTGACCTACTCTGTCACACCCCCCGTCCCACCATGGAACTGATGGCAGCATCCGTTGCCTGAACTCTGTACGGGGCACCGGTTGTGTGCCGTTGCTACAGGAAAGGGGCGGCTTGGGGGAGCCGCCCCGGACTACAGAATCCCTCCTGATCTGAAAGGAATGAAGCCATGCGATCTCTCATCGCTCTGTTGCTATGTTTGTGTGTTCCGTGCGCGCTCTTTGCAGGTGATTCCGGTTATTCCGTGACCTACGATGGCGGCTCTCTGCCAGACGTCAAGACTGCAACCACGCTCAAGATGTTCATCGAAGGCAAGCAGATTCGTTTCGTCAGCGAGGGCAAGCACGGAAAGGAAGTCGTAATCGTTCCCACCTCCTCCGTCACGGAAATCACTTACGGCCAGGACGTCCACCGGCGGGTGGGTGCTGCCATCGGTGTTGCCGTCGTTTCCTTTGGAATTGGCGCTCTCATGGCCCTCAGCAAGTCCAAGAAGCACTACATCGGGCTCACCTGGGCAGATGGCGACAAGAAGGGTGGATTCGCCTTCCAGGCCGACAAGAACGACTACCGCGGAATCCTCGCCGGACTCGAAGGCGTCACTGGAAAGAAAGCTGTTGACTCCAGCGCCATGACCGTAAAAAACTGATCCCGTCTCAAACGCGGGGAGGCATACATTGCCTCCCGCTCCTCTTCTCTCCTTGCCAATCCCACGCTCCCCAATTACATTTCTCCTGACCATGCGAGGCAATCAATTAAGCCGTCAGTGGAAACTCGTCCGCCTGCTCTCCTCTGCCCGCGGCAGAACCCTCACCCAGCTTGTCGCTGAACTCGGCGTCGTCAAGCGCACCGTGCAGCGTGATGTCGATGCCCTGGAAGCCGCAGGCTTCCCCATCGTCTCCCAGCAGCGCAACGGAACCGTCTTCTGGAAGTTCATGGATGGATTCTGTCCCGAGCAGAGCGTCTCGCTCACCGTCGATGAGCTCATGGCTCTCTACTTCAGCCGCGGACTTCTCAAGCCCCTCTCCGGAACCGCCTTCCGCGAAGCCATAGATACCGCCCTCGCCAAGATCGGCGCTGCCATCCCTGCCCAGGGACACGCCTTCCTCCGCACCATCGACGAGGGCATTGCCGTCTCCACCTTCGGCTGGAAGGATTTCAGCCACTCCCGCCTCATCCTCGCCGAACTTACCCGCGCCGTCCGCAGCCGCTTCACCGTTCAGATCGAGCACCGCAAGGTTGACCAGAAGCTCTTCCTCTCCCGCCGTGTCGATCCCTACAAGCTCTGGTACGCCAATGGCGGACTCTACCTCGTCGCCTTTGACTACCGCCGCCAGCAGTTCCTCGTCTTTGCCATCGAGCGCATCCGTTCCGTCACCGTCACCAACAAGCGTTTTCGCCCCCGGACGGGCTTCGACTTTGAAAAGCTCCAGGAGAGCGCCTTCCACATGTTCTGGGGAGAGCCCCGCCAGGTTGCTATCCGCTTTTCCGCCGCCCAGGGCCCCTACATCCGAGAGCGCGTATGGCACGCCTCCCAGCGTCTCACTGACCAGCGCGACGGCAGCGTCCTGCTGGAAATGTCCGTCGCCGACCTTGGCGAGGTCCGCCGCTGGCTCATCGGCTGGGGAGCCGACGCCGAAGTTCTTACCCCTCCCGAACTCGCCGGCGAAATCACCGACCACGCCCGCCGCATTCTCGCCCGCTCCCAGCCGCCGGCCCTTTAAACGCAATTTGGCCTCCGTACAGCCCCCTAACCCTCTTTTCTCCCCGTATTATCCCCTCGCTCAAAGGTTACGGCGTTTTTCCCGTTGACTTGCTCTTCTCCGCTGGCTATTCTTCGCTCCGCGACCAATATATTTGAAGTAGTTCGCACACAATGGATTTCTTCCCCGGGTGCCCGTCCGGCCGTTGTACATGCCGCATGGGACAATCGATCCTACCCTTGACGCAGGGCGTAGCCGCCCTGCCTCCATGTACATATATTGCTCAAAATTCCGAACCTTTTGTCCGGCCCTCATCAGGCTGGTCATCCAGCGCTGCCCTTATCCAGGACTGGCGCAACCTTTAAACGCTTTCATTCCGAATTACACGAGGCATCCATGAATAAAGCCACCAACTGCACCAAAGCGATTGAGATGATCCCCGATGGTGCGACGCTGATGATCGGCGGCTTCCTTGGGGTCGGCTCGCCCCATCGCGCCATCGACGAACTTGTCCGCCAGGGTAAAAAGAACCTGACCATCATCGCCAATGACACTGGCCGTCCCGCCCTCGGCATCGGCAAACTCATCGTTGCCAAGCAGGTCAAAAAGGTCATCGCCAGCCACATCGGAACCAACCCCGAGACCCAGAAGCAGATGATCGCCGGGGAACTCGAGGTCATCCTCACCCCCCAGGGCACGCTCGCCGAGCAGATTCGCTCCGGCGGCTTCGGCCTTGGCGGCGTCCTCACCGCCACCGGAATCGGCACCACCGTCGCAGACGGCAAGCAGGTCGTTGAAATTAACGGCAAGCCCTATCTCGTGGAACTGCCGCTCCGCGCCGACTTTGCCATCCTCGCCGCGCACCGCTCTGACTATCGCGGCAACCTCGAGTACGCGCTGACCGCACGCAATTTCAATGAAGTCATGGCCCTCGCTGCCGATCACGTCATCGTCGAGCCAGATCACATCGTCCCCGTCGGCGTCATCCCTCCCGATGCCGTCGTAACGCCCTTCTGCTGCGTGGACTACATCATCGAGAGGAGCAACTAACATGGACGAGAAAGTATTGATTGCCAAGCGCGTCGCCCTTGAGATGAAGTCCGGTTCCCTGGTCAATCTCGGCATCGGCCTCCCCACAACGGTCGCCAACTACCTTGCTCCCGGACTCGAAGTCTATTTCCAGTCTGAGAACGGCATCATCGGCATGGCCCCGGCTCCTGAGATGGGCATGGTCGATCCCAACCTCACCGACGCAGGCGGCGGATTTGTCGGCGCAATTCCCGGCGCGGCCAGCATTGACAGTGCTCTCTCCTTCGGACTCATCCGTGGCGGCCATCTCGATGTCACCGTCCTCGGCGGCCTTGAAGTGGATGAGCTCGGTCATCTCGCCAACTGGACCGTTCCCGGCAAGATGATTCCCGGCATGGGTGGAGCCATGGACCTCGTCAGCGGAGCCAAGAAGGTCATCGTTGCCATGCAGCATGCTGCCAAGGGCAAGTCGAAGATCCTCAAGCGCTGCACTCTGCCCCTCACCTCGGTTCGCCGCGTCGATCTCATCGTCACCGAGCTCGCCGTCCTGGAACCCACCGATGCCGGTCTCGTGCTCAAGGAAATCGCTCCCGGTGTCACCGTCGAGCAGGTCATCGCCGCCACCGAAGCCACCCTCATAATTCCTGACAACGTTGCCGTCATGCCCGTCTCTGACGCCGTGGCAACCGCTGCCGCAGTTTAGTTCTTTGTCATAACCCGCATGGCCGTACCTTTACCGGACGGCACATGCAGCCAAAAAGGATAAGAAATGACGGACGTAGTCATCGTTTCCGCCGCCCGCACTGCTGTGGGCAAATTCGGCGGCTCCATCGCCAGCGTTCCCGCGCCCGAGCTCGGCGCCATCGCCATCGCTGCTGCCCTCCAGCGCGGCAATGTCTCCCCTGATCTCGTCGATGAAGTCATCATGGGCAACGTCCTCGCCGCCGGACTGGGCCAGAACCCCGCCCGCCAGGCTTCGCTCAAGGCAGGTTGCCCGCTCACCACTCCCGCCATGACCATCAATCGCGTCTGCGGCTCCGGCCTCCAGGCCGTCATGACCGCAGCCAATGCGATCAAGGCCGGGGAATACGAGATCATCGTCGCCGGTGGTCAGGAAAACATGAGCGCCACTCCCCACCTTCTCAACGGCTCACGTGACGGCTTCCGCATGGGAGACGCAAAGCTCACGGACAGCATGATCGTCGATGGACTCTGGGACGTTTACAACCAGTACCACATGGGAGTCACCGCTGAGAACGTAGCCCGCGAGTTCGGCGTTACCCGCCAGCAGCAGGATGAGTTCTCCGTCGCCTCCCAGAACAAGGCCGAAGCCGCCCAGAAGGCCGGCAAGTTCAAGGATGAAATTGCCCCTGTTCCCGTTCCCCAGCGCAAGGGCCCGCCCGTCATGTTTGAAACCGACGAGTACATCCGCCTCGGCGCTACCCTGGAATCCATCGCCGGCCTGCGCCCCGCCTTTGACAAGGCCGGAACCGTAACCGCCGGAAATGCCAGCGGAATCAATGACGGCGGTGCTGCCGTCGTCGTCATGTCTGCTGCCCGCGCCGCTAAACTCGGGCTCACCCCCATGGCCCGCATCGTCGCCTACGGCGCTGCCGCCATCGATCCCAAGATCATGGGAATGGGGCCAGTCCCCGCATCCCGCCGCTGCCTCGACCGCGCCGGGTGGACCATCCGGGACCTCGACCTCATGGAAATCAATGAAGCCTTCGCCGCTCAGTCCTGCGCCGTTCATAAGGAAATGGGCTGGGATCTCTCGAAGGTCAACGTCAACGGCGGAGCCATCGCCATCGGTCATCCCATCGGTGCTTCCGGATGCCGTATTCTCGTCACCCTGCTCTATGAAATGCAGCGTCGCAACGCCCGCAAGGGACTCGCCTCGCTCTGCATCGGTGGTGGCATGGGTGTCGCAGTCGCTGTCGAACGTGTGTAGCTGATTCGTGCCTCGGGGAGCCGCGCTGCGGTTCCCCGATCTTCAAAGCAGTCGCAGGGAGTAAACGCAAATCATAAGTTCATCTTAAGAATTTTTGGAGAAGAAGCTATGGCAAGCACCAACGTTACAAAAAAGCCAGCCGCTCCCAGTTCTGTAGCTGACGGCCCGCTGGTTCGCTTTGGTCTCGCACTCTCAAATTGGAGTGAGCGCTGGTTCCCCGATCCTCTTGTCTTCGCCTTTGCCGGCGTCATCCTCGTCTTCATCTTTGGACTATGCATCGGACAGAAGCCCGCCAACCTCGCCTTCCAGGGCGGCAAGGCCTTCTGGACCCTCGTCCCCTTCACCATGCAGATGGTGATGATCATCATCGGCGGCTACGTCGTCGCCACTGCCCCCATCGTCAATCGCTTCATCGCATGGATCGCAAAGTTCCCCAAGAATCCGCGCACCGCGATTGCCGTCGTCGCCTTCCTCTCCATGCTGACCTCCCTCATCTCCTGGGGACTCAGCCTCATCTTCAGCGGACTCCTCGTTCGTGAACTCGCCAAGCGCATCAAGGGCATGGACATTCGTGCCGCCGGTGCCGCCGCCTATCTCGGACTCGGTGCCGTCTGGGCGCTCGGACTCTCATCCTCCGCCGCCATGATGATGGCCACCAAGACGGCCATTCCCGCCGGTCTCTTCCAGATCGCGGGAGTCATTCCGCTCAAGCAGACCCTCTTCCTCTGGCAGAGCATCGCCACCGCCGGCATCCTCATCGTCGTCTCCACCATCATTGCCTATGCCTCCGCACCCTCGGCTGAAAAAGCCAAGACCGCGGCCGACTATGGCATCGAGTACGAATCCGGCGAGCGCAAACTGGAACCGCGCACCCGCCCCGGCGAATGGCTGGAGTACAGCCCCCTGCTCAGCATTCTCATGGCTGGCCTCCTCATCTGGTACCTTGCCACCTTCTTCAAGAGCGCGCCCAACGGAGCCCTCGCGGCTCTCGATCTCAACAACTACAACCTCATGTTCATCGCCGCCGGAATCCTGCTCCACTGGCGGCCCAAGAGCTTCGTCAAGGCAGTCTCGGAGTGCGTCCCCGCAACCGGCGGCGTCCTCATCCAGTTCCCCTTCTACGCCGTCATCTTCGGCATGATCGTGGGCTCCGGCATCTCGGACTGGATGGCCGCTCTCTTCGCGCGCATCACCACGCAGAACACCTATCCGCTGCTCGTCGCCCTCTACTCTGCCCTCATCGGAGTCTTCGTTCCCTCCGGCGGCAGCAAGTGGGTCATTGAAGCGCCCTACATCCTCCAGGCCGCCAACACTCTTCACGTCCATCTCGGATGGGTCGTGCAGATCTACAACGCCTCGGAGGCTCTGCCCAATCTCGTGAACCCATTCTGGATGCTCCCGCTGCTCGGACTCCTGCGCCTCAAGGCGCGCGATCTCGTCGGCTACGGTGTCCTCCAGATGATGCTTCACGTTCCCATCGTCTTCTTCCTCTGCTGGTACTTCGCGCACGCAATTCAGTACATCGCGCCAGTCATCACCAAGTAGGAATTTCCGTGGACGGCGGGCACGCGCTCGCCGTCCACATCACGCTGCGATCCTTCCCGGCTTCCGTTTACCCTTTCGTCAATCCTGCAAGTCCCCGCACCATGTACCTTTGCATCCTCAAAAACACTCAAAATCTCTATCGACTTGGTCAATCGTTCCGGATCTGCCTGAACCATTCACCACTCCGTCACTCCCCCCACGTCCAACGATTACCCTGAACGCCAATCCCTCGCTCCCTTGTCTCTGCCTCGCCTCCAGCGCTTTTCGTGCTCTCAAAAACTCGAATCCCTGCATCCTTCGCTGCATCTTTTGGACTAAAATTCTTGTACGAACAGGTTTGTGAGAAAGGTAAAACTCTGATGCGCGCATGGTTGTTGGACTCATATGAAGGCGTCGAAAAGCTTCGTTTTGATGAAGTTGCAGACCCTCAGCCCGGCCCCGGACAGGTCATCGTCAGGATCATTCTCGCCGCTCTCAACCCCGCCGATGCCTTCCTCGCCCAGGCCCAGTACCCGGCCCGTCCCACCTTCCCCCACATCCTCGGACGCGACGGAGTCGGCGAAGTCGTCGCCCTCGCCCCTGACGTCCAGAACGTAAAACTCGGCGATATCGTCGGCATTCTTCGCGGCGATACCGGCGTAGAAGCCTGGGGAACACTTGCTGAGAAGACCGCTGTAGATGCGGCTCATCTCATCCCCATCCCCACCGGCTGGTCCTATGAAGAAATCGCCGGCGCCCCCCTCGTTTACCTCACCGCCTGGCAGGCGCTCACCCAGTGGAGCGAACCTGCGGCGGCGCCCGCCACCGGTTCCGTGCTCCTCGTCACCGGCGCATCCGGTGGTGTCGGCTCAGCCGCGGTTTTATTGGGTAAATCGATGGGGCTCACCGTCATCGCTCTCACGCGCAGCGCTGAGAAAGGCGCGCAGCTCAAGCAGCTCGGCGCTGATTTCGTCTTCGATCCCGCCGAAAAAACGCTGCGCAAATCCATCCTCGCTGCCATCGCTCCCAAGCGCGTGGACGTCGTTGTGGACAGTGTTGGCGGCGCGCTCTTCAATGAGATCGTCAACACGCTCGGCTATGCCGGACGCATCAGCGTTGTCGGTCGCAGCGGCGGCACCGTACCTGAGTTCAACACCGCATCGCTGTTCTTCCGCCGCAATCGCATCGGTGGCGTCACCGTTGGCGACTACACTCCAGAGCAGGCTAAGGACGCGTGGCAGCAGATCGTTGACCGCCTCAACACGCTCGGCAAGCGTCCCGTCGTCGATGGTGTATTTGCATTTGTCGATGTAAAGAAAGCGTTCGCGCGCCTCGCAGAAGGGCCAATGGGCAAGGTTCTCGTCAAGGTCGCCCACTAAGCTCGAAGCCTCATAAACAAAGGGGAAGCCGTCATCCGGCTCCCCCTTTGTTTTGCCGCTGATTGCTTAGATCGAGTGCGTGCTCGGATGCTCGTACGGATGTTCTTCCAGCCCTGGAGTCTTGCGCGCCACGCCTGATTCAATCGCGGCCTTCACCACAGCCGCCGCCACTGCCGCTGCCACGCGTTTGTCAAACACGCCGGGAATGATGTAGTCCTCGGTCAGTTCTTCGGCTGAAATCGTATCTGCAATCGCCGTTGCCGCTGCCAACTTCATCGCTTCGTTGATGTCTGTCGCGCCGCAATCCAGCGCACCGCGGAAGATTCCCGGGAAGCACAACACGTTGTTGATCTGGTTCGGATAATCCGAACGCCCCGTGGCCATGATGCGCACATACTGCGCGGCTTCTTCCGGCATCACTTCCGGCGTCGGATTCGCCATCGCAAAAACGATCGCATCCTTGTTCATCTTTCCCAGGTCGCTGGCTTCAATCGCTCCCGGCCCGGAGAGTCCGAGGAAAAGGTCCGCGCCCTCGAGCGCTTCCTTCACCGATCCCGTAAATCCGTCATGGTTGGTGTGCTCGGCGAACCACTGCTTCATGTGATTCATGTTCTCGCGACCCTTGTGAATCGCGCCTGTGCGGTCAAAGCCGATGATGTTCGTCGCTCCGGCAGCCATGATCATCTTGGAGCAGGCAACGCCCGCGGCGCCCACGCCCGTAACGATCACCTTCAGGTCCTTCATCTCTTTCTTCACCAGCTTCACTGCGTTGGTCAGTGCCGCAAGCACCACTACGGCCGTCCCATGCTGGTCGTCATGGAAGACTGGAATATTCATCTCCCTCTTCAGGCGTTCTTCAATCTCAAAGCAGCGCGGAGCAGAAATGTCTTCCAGGTTGATGCCGCCAAAGCCCGGCGCGATGTTCTTCACCGTGCGGATGATCTCTTCCGTGTCCTTCGTGTCCAGGCAGATGGGGAAGGCGTCCACGTTTCCGAATTCCTTGAACAGCATCGCCTTGCCTTCCATCACCGGCATTGCCGCTTCGGGGCCAATGTCGCCCAATCCCAGCACTGCCGTGCCGTCGCTCACAATTGCAATCGTGTTGGCCTTGATCGTCAGTTTGTAAGCCTTGTCCGGATCATTGTGAATCGCCATGCATACCCGGGCAACGCCCGGCGTGTAGGCCATGGAAAGATCTTCGCGCGTCATCAGCGGAACCTTGCTGACGATGCGAATCTTGCCGCCCATGTGCATCATGAAGGTGCGGTCGCTCACGCTGAGCACGTCCACAATTCCAAGCGCCTTCATGCGCTCCACAATCTCTTCGCCGTGCTTTTCATCTCGCGCTTGCAGCGTGATTTCGCGAATTTTATGTGTCTTGGTAACGCCCTTGATGTCGATTGCGCCGATGTCGCCGCCAAGATCACTGATCATGGACGTGACCCGGCCAAGGCTGCCGGGTGTATTACTGATTCTCAAACGGATAGTAAGGCTATAGCTGGCGCTGGGTCTTACGAGTGTATTCATGCCAAAACTCCTATAAATGCAGATGAAGTTGAACGTATTTGCTCGGCGCCGGAGTAGAGAATAAGAGGGGAATCCAGCGCTTATCTTCATCTTAGTCTGAATAGAGATTTTTAGCTGGCATTATCGCCATTCAGAAATTGTCATAGACCCAGAGCGGTCCATCCCAGAGCGGAAATTCCCGGTTCCAACGAAGTAGTCCTCAGCAGACTCAAGATGATCTTGTGCTGCTTCCAAGGCAATTTCACTGTGCCGCAGTTTCAACCGTGGCTGGCAGCCACCTTGAGAGCAACTCTGCCAGCCGTTCGATATGCACCGGCTTGGAGAGATAGTCGTTCATGCCGACGCTCAGGCAACGATCACGGTCGGTTGACATCGCATCGGCTGTTACCGCGATGATGGGAATGCTTGATTTTGCCGACTTTCGCAGATACTCCGTCGTCTCATATCCGTCCATGACCGGCATCTCGCAATCCATCAGTATCAAGCCATATTGCCTCTTCTTCAGCGCTTCCACTGCCTCGGCTCCGTTGGTTACCGCATCTGCCTGGTAGCCGAGCCTCTTGAGCTGTGCCAGTGCCACCATCCGGTTGGTGCCGTTATCCTCGGCAATGAGAATTCTCGAATCGGAGTGCCGCGGCGCTAACTCGAGTGGCAAACGTTGCGCCGGATTCTCAGCCGGCTCTGCCGCTTCGGAGACACATCCGAACGCCGCTGTAAACCAGAACGTCGAGCCCTCGTTTTTCCCGCTCTTCACTCCGATGCTGCCGCCCATCAATTCCACAAGCTGTCTGGAGATGGTAAGCCCCAACCCTGTGCCTCCGTACTTCCGGGTGGTGGAGTCATCTGCCTGGGTGAAGGGCAGGAACAGCTTTTCTGCTGTATCCGGGCGAATTCCAATTCCAGTGTCAGCAACTACAAAACGCAACATCACTCTCTCGGAGATTCTCTCCTCCAAGGCTACATCCACGCTTACTGCGCCGCACTCGGTGAACTTGATTGCATTCGCCACGAGGTTGTTCACCACCTGGCGAAGCCGGTGAGAGTCGCCCAGCAGCAAATTCGGCACATCCTGCCGGATCGTTACAAGGAGTTCGATCCCCTTTGCTCTCGCAAGCGTTCGCAGCGGATCAACCACGCTGCCCATCGTCTGGCGGGTGTCGAACTCTGAACTTTCGAGCACCAACTTGCCGGCCTCGATCTTGGAGAGGTTCAGTATGTCGTCGATCAGTGACAGGAGAAACCGTCCGCTCGCCTGTGCCACTTCCGCGTAGTTTCTTTGCTCGGAACTTAGCTCCGTTTGCAGCAGCAGTTGGATCATGCCGATGACACCATTCATCGGCGTGCGAATCTCGTGACTCATGTTCGCAAGGAACCGGCTCTTCGCGATATTCGCGCTCTCCGCGCCTTCGCGCGCGTGGATCAGTTCGGTCTCATAGCGCTGTTGCTCAGAGGCTCGTTCCTGCGCGAGCCGTCTTCGCTCGGTGATATCCAGCAGCGCTCCGACGAATCTGGTGGGATTTCCTTCCGGATCGCGTGCCACCACGCGGCCGCTGCTGAGAATCCAGAGCCACTGGCCGTCCTTCTTCTGCATCCGCCCCTCGCACGTGAGACGCGACGCATCTGCAGGGTCTGAGACTACGAGGCCAAAGAGTCCGGGAACGTCCTCGGGATGAGTGATGGATAGCAACCGGGCTTTCGTTGGTTCAAACTCCCCTGGGTCGTATCCCAGCATCGCGAAGAAACGGGTCGAGAGAAAGATCGATCCGGTTTCCAGATTCCAGTCGATCAGCGCGTCACTGGTGCTCTCCAGCGCCAGACGCGAGCGTTCTTCGCTGATTCCCAGCGCAATTTCGGCGGCATTCTGGCATCTTCGGGCGGCGTTCATCTCCCGCAGTATCGACGCCAGCAGCGCGGTGAGTGTGAACGATGTGGCCCAGAAGAGTTGCGCCCTCAGGATGGCATTGGATGGGGTGTCTGCTGCGAACGCAAACAGTCCCGAGCCGTGTGCCGTCTGGAGAATTGTTACGGTCAAACCCAGGAGCGCCAGAAGCGCGGCGCCGATCGTTTCCAATTCCACAGCCGCCCAAAGCAGCGGCGCCACCATAACGAACGGACGCAGCGCGGAGGCAATCTCCGGTTGCACGCGCAACTGGAGCAGCAACATCACGATCGTCGCCAGCAGCGCTGTCCCCAGCCAGATGGCTCGTACGTTCCACTCCAACCGGATGCGGTCTTTTCTCAATTCCATGAGGGGAGTGTGAATGGCAATCGCAATCGGCACCAGGAACAGGATGCTCAGTGAATCCGCCATCCACCACACAATTGAAAATGTTGTTGCTGATTCGCCGAGCAAGCGCGCCACCAGGGCGCACAACCCTGATCCCAGTGCCCCGGCGGTGATCGCTGCCGCCACAACTACAGTCACGTCACGGAGCCGGCCCATCGTCGGACGGGTTCCCGCCAGGCGCGAAATCATCCACGCCGCGGTTGAGGCTTCCACCATGTTGGGCAGGGAGTACAAGAAGCTGTCGGTGAAATTGCCGGTGCTGATCCACTCGACTGTCAGGTTCGCCAGAAAGGCGACCGCCAGAGAGTACATTTGGAGATTGGGGCGCAAAAGCAGAGCGGCAACCAGCAGCCCGGCGGCTGGCCAGAAGGCCGCGATGTCTTCGCTGCCGGAGACAAAGCAGCGCCCAACCTGGAACGCCACGATGTAAAAGAGACAAAGCCCCGCAAGGAAGAGGGCGTCCCCCGTGTTCGATGCGCGCAGCGCCTTGATCGATCGTGCCACTCTTCCTTGACCTCTGAGTCGGACCTATCGGCAGGAAGGCAGTAGTTCTTCAAGGCGCAGCATATCCTTCCTTCCCTCCGGCGACATTGGAGGCAGAAACCGGATCACAGCGGATCATTCGGCGACGAGCAGCCCCTCGGCGGCGCGTTTCAGTTCGGGCAGGATGCGCGTCTGCAGGTGACGGATCGGCACTCGCTGGGTATGGGTTCCAATGTTAAGGGCCGCGATGACTTCGCCGCGCAGCGAGCGCACCGGAACTGCAACCGAGCGCAGGCCAATTTCCAGTTCTTGATCCACAATGGCATAGCCCTGGACGCGAACCTCGGAGTTGAGGACGCGAGAAGTCATCAGCCGCTGTCAGGACTGAGCGTCGAGATCAGAACGCGCCTCATCCACTGAGTGGACTCATCATTGTCACGGTCGCGGTTCCATTGCAGCATCATCGAGAAACCATCCACCTCCACCGGGCAGGGAAAGGTTTTCAGAGGAAGATACCGCGAGTAATAGTTGGCGAGCCTGCTCGGTACAATTGCGATCAGGTCCGTGTTGACCACCGCAAAGGGAACCATTCCAAACACGGGCACGATCAGCTCATAGCGCGGTTTGATGGCGCTCTTGCGGAGGAGTTGCTGCCCCAGATGATCTTGTTTGAGCAGCACGCGGGTCGTGACGTGTCCCAGCGACTGAAACCGCTCAGCCGACAGATCCTTCTTCACAAACTTGTTCTGCGACCAGGCAATGCAGACGAAGCTCTCCTTGAAAATGATCTCTGACGGGTGCAGTTGAGAGGCCATGAAATCGGGAACCTCGAGGAAGTCCACGTCGCCCTGCTCGATGATGTCCGGAATCTTCTCGTGATGGGTCACAATCTCGATATAGATATTGGGGGCGAGTTCACGAATACGCGGCAGCGTGTTGGCGATGAACATTGTCGCCGTGATCTCCGACATGTTCAAGGCGAATAGCCGCGTGGAAGTCGCGGGATCAAACGACCTCGTTTTGCTGATGAGCGCATCCGCATTGGCCAAGATCTCGTGGACTGGCTGGACGAGGGTCTGGGCAAACGGAGTCAGCACCATCTTCTGGCGGTACGGAACAAGCAACTGGTCGCCGAAGAAATCCCGAAGGCGTGACAGGGCACCGCTTGTTGCTGACTGGCTAAGATAAACACGCTGTCCGGCTCGGGTCGTGCTCTTTTCAGTGAGCAGAGCGTCTAGTATTACCAGGAGATTGAGATCTAACCCCTTCAAATGCATGTGGAAGTCCTGGTGGTCTCAATTTGACCGCTGGCCGGGCGGAGCATGTGACGCGCCGCGCACGGAAACAAGTGTCAGTATCTGCATGAAGAGTTTACAACCGATTGCGAATCGGGACGGAAGAATCGGGCGTCTGGCCATCGATCGCCAAAACCGATATGGAGGTGTGCACAACGGATTTCACGCAGGGTACTGGATGCATTACCCTCGCGTTTCGGAGCGGTACATCGAGCTTACAGTTTGCCGGATTTGTATTCGCTGGCGATGTACTCGCAAGCACGGGTACTCAGGGCCATGATGGTGAGCACCGGGCCGACAGTGGCGCTGGTGACGAACGAACTGGCGTCAGTCACAAACAGGTTGGACGCGTCCCAGCACTGGTTGAATCCATTGAGCACCGAGTTCTCTGGCGAGCTTCCCATGCGAGCGCCACCGCACTCGTGGATGGCGGCACCGATGGCCATGCTCTTCTTGAAGTTCCTGCGGAACATGAAGCGGCTGACAGGGTCGGCGTCAGGGAAGACCGCGCGGTTCTTCTCAAGGCCGAGCACCGAGCCGCCGAAGTTTGGTTTGAAGCCGCAGTAGTCCGTCATCTCGAGGCAGGAACGGAGTTGCTCAGTGATGAGGCTTACTTCGTTCGCGTACATGCCACAGCGGATATGCGGCGCGGAGATTCCCCAGGCGTCTTTCTTGCGCGGGTTGAGTGTGACCCGGTTGTCGCGATGAGGCAGCATATCGCCGAAGCCCATCAGGCCAAAGTTGGAAGGCGCATCGTCCGGTACCGGCGGACGGCCAATCACACCCTGGAACGCAAAGCCTCGCACGAAGTCAGACTTTGTGCCGCCGTCGAGATTTTGAAAGCGCGGAATATAGATGCCGCCTGATGGTGGATACATCGGGTCAAAGGGCGCGCTGTCGTCCATCTCCCACCCCTTGGCGTAGGGAACAGTACCAAAGACAAGGCTCGGCGTCTGATCCATGAAGTAGCGGCCGAGAAGTCCGGAGGAGTTTCCAATGCCATTCGGATGCCGGGCGCACGCGGAGTTCAGCAGGATGCGAATGGAGTCGATGGTAGAAGCGCAAAGCACCACGACGTTTGCAGAAGCCGTTTCGCTCTTTCTGGTCAGCCGGTCCACGAACTCGGCGCCCGTGGCCTTGCCGGTTGCTGCGTCGGTCGTAATGCGCTGGACGACCGCGTCCGTGCGAACCGTGAGTCGTCCGGTCTGGTGTGCAGCAACCAGCGCCACCGGCGTGCGCTTCAGGTTAGGCGCTGCGTAGCGCCAGGAGATCACCTTGCGCTCGGGCCAGTGCGTCTCGATCTTTGCCTTGAACTCCTGTTCCAGTTTCGTCAGCTTTGCCGCATGGCAGTAGTCGCCGTCCGGCACATTTGCAACGCCGTCGCGATTCCCATAGACGCCAATGTACTGCTCGACTTTGTCGTAATACGGGGCAAGGTCGGCATAGGAGATTGGCCAGTCAGGACTTTGGGCGTCGCGTGAGCCGGCCTTGAAGTCGTAGTCTGACATGCGTAGCAGCATTCGACCGTAGGTGTGCAGGCGTCCGCCAAGCTGGCGCCCGCGGAACCAGAGGAAGAATGCATCTTTCGGCGAGGTGTACGGGTGCTGCAAGTCGTTGACGAAGAGATGGGCGAGATGCGGGGCAAAAAACGAAGCGCGCGCCTGGATCGGCTGTCCCTTGAGTGCGGCGCGGATGCGCGGTAACAAGCCGATGCCCTTTTGCATAGCCGGGGGAGGCGCCTTGAAATCTTCTTCCGTGATGTTGGGACCTGCCTCCAGGAGGAGAACTTCCAGCCCGCGTTCCGTCAGTTCTTTTGCTGCTGCGCTCCCGGCGGCGCCAGAGCCGATTACGAGGGCGTCGTATTGCATGCTAGCCATTCGAATGTGCTTCCTGTAAGTACGTTCGGTACAAGCGATTCAAAGGAGAAAAGCCGATACTCGTCTCCTTTACTGTATCGCGTGGTGGGGCCGTGCTCATGGTTTTCCGCTATGGATTGCTGCGATGCAATGCCATCGGTCCCGCCAATATGAGGAACCTAGATCGAGACGATCTTGTTCCTCAGCACACCGATGCGCTCTACCTCCAACTCCACAACGTCGCCGGGCTTGAGCCAGCGATCAAGCTCCAGGCCGCAGCCGTTTCCGGTAGTCCCAGAGCCGAAGAACTCGCCGGGATAGAGTGTCTCATCGCGGGAGACGAAGGCGATCATCTCCTCAAGGGTGTGGAGCATGACGCGGCTGTTGTTGCGTGACCATTCCTCGCCATTCACGCTGGCAATCATGTCGAGCGAGTGTGGATCGGGAATCTCGTCGGTGGTGACGATCCAGGGGCCGATCGCGTTGCCGGTATCAAAATCCTTGCCTTTTGCGG
Source organism: uncultured Acidobacteriota bacterium (assembly GCA_903832295.1). Lineage (GTDB taxonomy): Bacteria > Acidobacteriota > Terriglobia > Terriglobales > Acidobacteriaceae > TOLSYN. The sequence continues at coordinate 6,069 of CAILAZ010000177.1, read as the reverse complement.
GGCCGAGTGGGCCGCTCATCTCAATCTCTTGCGCGTCACGCGCGGAGAAGTCGTTGAAGACGGCGAACCCGAAGATGTGGTCGCGCGCGCTCTTTTGCGTGAGAGGTTCCAGACGTAGTTCCCCGGGAAATACTCGAACAATGTGGCCTCGATTGTGTGCTTTTAGTCGGGACAAGGTGCGCCGGCACTCTACCGTCCAGATGGTCGCGCCGAAGCAGTTGTCGGCGAGAGAAAAGCCGCCCGCAACAACTGGGCGGCGTGCTTTTCTCATCTCTGGGTGTCTGGGGGAGCCTGGAACTTGTTTCTAGAATTCGGCGTAAGTCTTTCAGAATCTTTGGTGAGCGCGCTGGGACTCGAACCCAGGACCCACGCCTTAAAAGGGCGTTGCTCTACCAACTGAGCTACGCGCCCACACTCATCTAACTTATCACAATTTGCGCTCACTCCTGCAAGCCCCGCAGCCTCAATGGATGCTCCGCAAGCGCGGATGTTCCGCGCGGCGATAGCAAACAACAAAAGCGCCCACTTGGGGCGCTCTCGGCTCGCAGATTCTCTGCTGCAATTATTTCTTCTTGAGCAGGATTGCCGCCAGTAATGCCACCACTGCTGCCAGCAGCCACTCGATGCGCCAAACCTGCACGGCCTGCCACTCCGCGATCGTTGCCGTGTTATAGACCAACCCTGACATCACCGCCGCCAGCAGCGACATTGCCGCCGCCAGCAGAAGCACCAGTGAAATCCCGGGCAGTCCGGTCCGTTCGCGAATCGTCTCAAAGTCCAGCAGGTCCAGCGGCATCATTCGCCGCGACGTGCGCAGGTCGTCCTCGCGATCCAGTCCGCAAAGGTGGCAGAAGCGTGCGCCCGGGGCATACTGTGTTCCGCACACCGTACAGAACGCCTCGTTTCTGTGCACCTGGAATCCGCCCGCACTGAAGGAACTGCCCGGACCCGGTGCAGGACGCCAATACTCCTCGGTCAGCTCTCTGGTGAAATCCGCCACGCCCGTCTCCCTCGCCATTCTCTCTATGCAAGTAGGGGGCCATTTCAGAATGCCGCGTCGAATGGGCGTTTTACGTTCCTTACTCCAGGCCGGATGCGAAGAAATTACCTGCCCCATGAACTATCCGCGCCCTGCTCTTACACTCTCGCTGGCATGGAAACCACGTTGGCGCCGCGCTCCGGCTCTGCCCACACCGAAAGCAGAAGCAGTTCGGCATGTGTAAATTCCAGTACCGCCGGGCGGGTCAGCCCATCGTTGAAGACGTGTTTGTCCAGTAGTTCGTGGAGGGCCTCTAAAGAAATGCACAGGGAGTGCGCGGCCTCAGTTTCGCTGTAGTACTGCTTCATCGGTTTTCTCAAGTTCAGCATGTCTGGCGTCCTTGCTTCTGGGGACACTCCTTTGTACCCCGATGCCGCAAGGCTGGATATGAGGTAAATTCCTGAGACGTCAGACTTCCAGCTACTTACCTTTCCCTCCTCGCCGCCCTCACATCTACTCCCTCTGTGCCAGCAAAGTAGGCAGATCGGCCACCGTAGCCAGCAGAGCGTCCTGCGGCTCGCACACCAGTCGCTCCCGCCGGTAGAGTCCGCTCAGCACTCCCACATTTAACGCAACTCCCGCGTTCTCAGCAGATTGCAAGTCCAGCGGCGTGTCGCCCACGTTCATCACTTCATGAACCGAGCGGCACCGGCAGCGCTCCATTGCCCGGAAGATCAGGTAAGGTGCCGGACGTCCCTCCTCCACCTCGTCGCTCGGCACCATGGCTGCGAACCACTCCGCCCAACCCAGCCGCCTTACAACCAGCTCCAGCGTCTCCCGTCCAAATCCCGTCGTCAGCGCCAGTTGCATGCCGCGCTTTCGCAGCGACTCAAATGTCTCCTCCGCCCCCGCGATCGGAGCCAGTTGCTCCTCGTAGCGACCGTTTACCAGCCGCACAAAGTCGCCGTACACCGCCTCCACCGCCGCCTCCGTCAGTGCCTCGTTCCGCTTCCGCCAGCCGAAGAACCGGATCACCTCGCGCTTGGCCGCCCCTTTGAACTCGGCCAGCTCCTCGCTGCCCACGCCAATGCCGTGCGCCGCCAGTGCGTCCACAAGAGACGACACCACCTCGCCGTGATCCTCGATCACGGTCCCCGCCACATCAAAAATTGCCAGCTTCAGTTCGCTCATAATAGAAAAGGAGTGCGCTCAACTTCCGCGCACCCCTCCGAGCTTACCCCAATCCTCTAAATCACGTCCTGCCGCTCCTATTCCGTTATATCTCGCCGGATAAATCTGGCAAGCGCCAGGCTCCACACGATTGCTGGAGTTGCAACCATCGTGACGAGATACTGCCACATTGGATTCCCAATGTTCGGATAGTCGCTAAGCCACTCCTTCCGAAGAATCGGGCTGATAGGGTAGAGAAAATACCGGAAGAAGAGATATGGATTGAACCCGAAGCGCATGGGCATCATGTTGATCCAAATCAGCGCGACGATCACCAGAATGGCAGATACAAAACTCTCTAACAGAGTTCTGCGGAACAAGGCCGCTCCCGCAATCAGCCACGCGAAGCTCACGCAGAAAACCAATAGCCGCAGATACACAAAGACAATCGGCAAAACCTCGGCCAAAGGCATACGCAAGCTTCCTCCCGCGACTGCCGATACCGCCACCAGAAGCAGGAAGTACGCACTCGTAAACAGCGCAGAGTGGAGCAGGATTGCAAGGCTCTTCGCTGCAATATAGCTGACCCGCGAGAGCGGTTGAGCACACCCCACGCGGATCATCCCATACTGTGAGTCTACGGTCATGCAGTAGGTCGCCAGCCCCATGATATAGAGCGGGATGACAAACATGTCTCCCCATGTGGCCATGCTCAAGTACGGCACAAGGGTCAACGCGCTTGTCAGGTGCACGTGATCCGCAAGGTGCTCTCCCGCGAACAGTTCGTACGTCATCAGTCCTACAAAGGCAACGAGCCCAGCTGCACTGTACCGGGGAAATCGCATCGCCCAGATCTTGAGAAACTCCGCACGAATAGCGTCGCAAAAGAAACTAGACCCCTTCACGATAGAAGCTCCTTGGCGCCGGCAAACTCCTGCAGATAGTCAGACTCCAGTGTGCGACGCATAGGCGTCAGTTCCAGAATGCCAACACCGCCACAAATCAGGCTTCGGGAGATTTCAGGCACAGCGTCCCTGTCGATTCCAACCGTTAGACATCCATCGCCTTCAGACACGCCTCTGACTGCTGCACAGGCCAGAAGCAAAGTCGTCGCAAGTGGATCGTCGGTTGTGCGTACGAGAAATAAAGCAGCAGCGTCCGCCTGTCCCGGGTAAATCTCCCTCACGATCCTGCCACCCCGGATGAACACCACGCGATCGCACAACCGTTCGATCTCCGACAGCACATGGCTTGAAATCAAAACTCCCACTCGACTTGCTTGCAGCGTGCCGATCAGCTCTCGGAATTCAACCATCGCGGCCGGATCAAGGCCGTTTGTGGGTTCGTCCATGATCAGAAAATCTGGCGAGTGCAGAATCGCCATTGCAATTCCCAGCCGCTGCTTCATTCCCATGGAAAATCTTGAGACAGGTTTTGTGGACTTCTCCGAGAGCCCCACCAGTTCGAGGACCTCCTGAATACGCGCACTTCCTTGTACTCCCCGCATCCGGGCCACATACTCCAGGTGCTGGTTTGCATTCAATGTGGGATACATGGACGGGCCATCAACCAACCCGCCAATCCGCCGGAGAAACTCCACCTTGCTTATAGCCAGGGACGTCTCATCCACTGCAATGTTGCCGGAATCGGCGCGAACCAACCCCATAACAACCTTCATCGTCGTGGACTTGCCCGCGCCGTTGGGCCCAACAAAGCCGACCACCTCTCCGGAGCGAATCGACAGCGAAACATCCTCGAGTATCGTCCGTTGAGAATAGCCTTTGCAGACATTGGCAATCGTGAGAGTCATCCCGTGAGCCTCATCATGTCTTTATGGATATGCCACCACCCATATTCTGTAAAGGACATTTGCACGGGCAGTCAGGGCCACTCTGGCAAATTCCAGCACGTCCGCGCCATGCGATCCGCCACCATTCGTTGTAACATCTATCTACAGGAGGAATGCCCGCCGTGGAGCAATTCGACGTTCTCATCATTGGCGCCGGTCCCACCGGACTTGCCTGTGCCATCGAGGCCAGGCGTGCGGGCTACTCCGTGGTTGCCGTGGACAAGGGATGTCTCTGCAACTCGCTCTACAACTATCCGGCCAACATGACCTTTTTCACCACCCCGGAGCTTCTTGAGATCGGCGACATCCCCTTCGTCAGCGCCCAGCAGAAACCCTCGCGAATGGAGGCCCTGGAGTATTACCGCAAGGTCGCCGAATACTTCCGCCTCGACACGCGCCAGTACCACACCGTCACTCGCGTGGAGGGAGCCAACGGAGCCTTCCTCGTCCACTGCACGGACATGCTCTCGCGTCCGGCCGAGTTTCTCGCCCGCAAACTCATCGTCGCCACCGGGTATTACGATCTTCCCAACCGCATCGGCGTCCCCGGCGAGGAACTGCCCAAGGTCACCCACTACTATCGCGAGCCTCATCCCTACTACAACTCGGATGTTGTCGTCATCGGGGCCAGGAACTCTGCGGCCATCGCCGCCCTCGAACTATGGCGTCACGGAGCCCGCGTCACCCTCATCCATCGCGGCCCCGCCATCTCGCCCAACGTCAAGTATTGGATCAAGCCTGACATCGAGAACCGCATCAAGAATCACGAGATCGCCGCTCACTTCAACACCACCATTCGCGAGATCACCCCGGACGCGATCCTCCTCGATACTCCCCAGGGCGAACTCCGGATGAAGAACGACTTCGTCCTTGCCCTCACCGGCTATCATCCCGACTTCGCGTTCCTCCGCGCCCTCGGCGTGGAAATTTCCACCCTCGCCTCTTCCAAGCCGGTCGTGGACACTCTCACCCTTGAGAGCAACGTCCCCGGAATCTATCTTGCGGGTGTGATTATTGCAGGCATGAACACCAACGAAATCTTCATTGAGAACGGACGCTTCCACGGACGCCAGATCGCCGACGATCTCCGGCGCAAACTCGGCGAGCCCACCGGGCCCCTGGCGCGCAATGCTTCCGCCACTCCCTCCGCTCATCTCCGCAACGCGGAGTGAAGTGGGCTGCTACTCCAGTGTTACTGCGTTCCCCGTCTGCTCTGTCAGCAGCCGTCCTACCACTGGCAGCAGTGTCTCTCCGCTGTGTGCCAGCACAAAGTCCGTGTAGGATTCGCTGTAATCCAGCTTGAAGCTGGTGGACAGTGCTGAGATCCAAATCTGCCTTGCCGACGAATTCGGCGAAATCACAAACGTCCCCGGCGGCTCGTCGAATGTCAGATGCAGTGCGCCTCCGCGCTCTTCCACGTCAAACCCTGCTGCCTCTTCCACTGCGTAGAGCGCCCGTGTCAGCCGCTCCATTGCCTTCTCTGCCTGTTGCTGAAAGCTTCGTTCGTCCATGGTCCCGATCATAACTCAGCTTCTGCAACTCTTGGTTCCGCCCTCCACGTTTGTCCCTTCCTCGTAGTCATTCCACGTCTCAATCATCAGGAAGGGAAGTGGCCGGCTCGCGTCGTAGTAGCGGCGGAACATCTGCAGAGAATCCTCCAGCGTCCGGCCGCAGCGCGCGTCCATCCGCCGGTTGCGGCTCCACGAGGCCCGCGAATCGTCAAACCCCGGCCACGCTCCGCCCACCGCCAGCTTCTGCGGATAGCTTCGCGTCATCGTGCTGTAGAAATATTCCAGGTACTCCTGACCCCAGTTGCTCCCATCGTGCTGCCATCCTGCCTTCCCCGGCTGCACCCATGCATAAAAACCGTCGAACGCCCCGGCCCACTTCTCGGTCGGATCCTTGTAAATCAGCAGTGGCCGCTCCTCCCACGTATTCACCACCTGCCGCACCCGGTTCCAGTCCGTATTGCCATCTTTCGGAAATACGAAAATCACTGGCTGTCCGTTGTAGCGCAGGTAGGCTGTGCTCGGCACCTCTGACTGCCGCGACACATACCGGTGGTACGCAT
>CAILAZ010000176.1 GCA_903832295.1 uncultured Acidobacteriota bacterium | reverse complement strand
TCCGGCCGGCACCACCGCACCGATAAAATTTCCGAAACGGGTTAATGCAAAACCGGCCATCAGGCCAATGATCCAAAACACCAGCGCCATAAAAACTACGAAGAGCAGGGTATCCTGCACAGGCTGGGCTGTAAAAAACAAGCCCAGCGAATGATAAAGGCGCGCGCTCAGGTCCACCATCCGCTCCATCCGTATTCGAGTTCGACGAGGGGGGCAAGGATGGCGGGGCGGCCGTGTTTCGGGGTGACGATGGTGAGCTGGGGGCTGATCTCGAGGTTTCCGGTCTCCTCCATGTGATCGTCATAGGCGACGAAGTAGGGGCTCTCCTGGGCGAGGGCGGTGGCAGCGAGGGTGAGGATGGCGAGGAGGATTGCGATTCGGGACATTCGGCTCCGGGGTGCGGATCAAATTATGAAAATGATATTCATATTCAAGTTAACCACTATAACGCAGGGGAGGGCGGGAGCGGAACAGGGGAAATCGGAAACGGCGGGCGTGAGGAGCGGTGCTTTAACAGACTCCGGAGGGAAGTCTTATCGGATGGAATCATCGCGATCCATGTGTGAGCAGAAACTCGAGTCCTGATGGTTCGATACAGGGGAATGCACTCACGATCCTACTCCGGGGGGCGGCGTAAGCAGGGCGGTGGAGTTGAGGGTGGGGAAAATCAATGGGGCGGGGTGACATGCGTCACATCCTTGAGGGGCTTGATAAAAGACAATAAAGGGCTGCGAAAGGACTTCTCACACATGGCCTCAACAACCGTTTCAAAGGTGGGCGCGATGCTCACGCTGCCTGGAGATGCCGTGCGCCAGATCTTGTGGCGCTTTTCCGACCGATTTGACCTTCAGATGCTGGTGCAGTCGGCACGCGCGGTGGCGCGGGGGCCGGTGGCGCGGATGGTGGCCGCGGGAGAGCGGAACACGCACGAATGGACTCCGGCGAAGGCAGAGATGATGGAGACGTTCGACCGCGCCGGGATCACGGCTGCGTTCATGGAGCCGGAAGAGGGCGGATTCATCAGCGGTCCGAAGAACCTGGCACTGGCGCTGGCGGCGTTTGAGCTGGCGTGGGTGGATGGCGGAGCGGCGACGGCAAGCCTGGCGGGATTTTTGGCGCTGGCACCGATCCACGAGCGCGGGACGGCGGAACAGTCGGCGCACTATATGGCGCTGGCAGCGCCTCCGCGAGAGGGTGAGGAGAGGAAGACGATGCGCGGAGCCTTCGCGCTGACGGAGCCGATTCCCTACGTGGGCGTGGACACGGGGATGCTGAGCGGCCGGGTACGGGTGGCAGAGTGGAAAGACGGCGAAGAGCCGATGCTGCAGGTGGAGAAGCGCGGAAGGTTCATCACCAACATTGCTTGCGCGAACTTTGCGACGGCGGCGGTGGATTCCGGCGATGCGCGGATCAAGGGCAGTTGCGTGATCATCTTGGAAGAGACGGACGAGGGCACATTTGACCGGGGGACGCCGACGAAGAAGCTGGTGCATCAGCTCTCGTCCACGGGCGACCCGATCTTCAGCCTGAAGGTTCCGGCGAACAGGATTGTGGGCGGCTACGTGGTGAAGGATGGCGTGATTGTGCCGAACTACACGCACAGCGAGGTGATTGAAGCGGTGTTCCGGCGGACGCGGGTGACGGTGGGGGTGATGACCTCGGCCAAGCTGCTCTCCGCGGTGGAGCCGGTGATTCGCTACCAGAGAGGGCGGTTCCGGGGAGCGGAGTCGATCAAGGAAGGAAGCCTGCGGTATGACCAGGGAATCCAGCAGCGGGAGGACGCGCTGCAGAGACTGGTGGATGTGTGGGCGAGCGGGGAGGCAAGCGCTTCGCTGGGATTTGCGGCGGCACGGCTGTTTGACGAACTGGACCCGCTGGAGCGGCTGAAGGCGGCGCTGATGGTGGAGCGCGGGGTTTCGGGTTCAAGGGCGGAGATGAAGGCTCTGAAAGAGAGCGAGACGAAGGCGCTGGAGCTGCTGAACGGCAACCTGACGGAGGAGCGGCGGGCAGAGCTGGAAGCCGATACGCTGGTGCAGTTTGTGCTGAAGGATGCGGCGGCGAATGTGCTGTGTCCGGCGACGAAGCTGTGGAACACGGGCGAGGGCACGCGGCAGATGCGCGAGGCAGTGAGCCTGATGGGCGGGTACGGAATCACCGAAGACTGCCCGGGATATTTGGCGAACAAGTGGATGGACGCGCAACTGGAGGCGACGTACGAGGGTCCGGAGGCGGTGCAGCGGCGGCAGTTGACGATCACGATGACGAGCGAGCTGTTCCTGGCGCAGTTCCGGGGCTGGATCAAGGAGATGCGCGGGATCGCGAGCGAGCGTCCGGGTACGGGCGCGTGTACGCTGGCGACGGCGATGACGATGTGGCTGTGGACGCTGAACTACACGCAGAAGGGCAAGGACGCCGACGGCAACAAGCTGTACCACGGACAGCGGCAGGGGGTGACGTTTGCGCTGGCCGATGCGCTGTGCTGGCTGCTGGCGGTGCGCTGCCAGATTCTGGATGTGCAGGAGCTGGAAGCGCGGGGCGGCGACGATGCGGTGGTGTCCGAGGGACTGGCAGAGACCTTGCAGTTCTTCAGCGATCTGTGCCACACGCAGTCGGCGCGGGCGTCGGGCGAGGTTTCGCGGATTTGCGCGGAGCTGGTGTACGGGTACAACCGGCATCCGGCATGGGACGCGGAGGGACACAAGGCCTGCTTCCTGAGCGAAGAGCTGGATGAGTACGAAGGCTTCATCCCGGGGATATTGTCGGTGGCGACGGACGTGGTGAGCGAGGGGATGCATCCGGTGAAGGCGGGGCCGTGCGCGGGATGCGCGGGGTCGGCTGACTTCCTGCGGCTGCAGAACAAGCTGGCGACGTGCCTGACGGGCTCAAGGCTAGCGAAGGACCGGGCGGCGGAGACGGTGCTGAAGGTGATGATTCCGGAAGCGCTGGATTATCCGGCATGAGCGACGAGACAACGGTAGAAATCGAACGGCAGCAGATGGAAGTGGACATTGCGTGCGTGGGCTTCGGTCCGGCGATGGGCGGTTTTTTGACCGCGCTGACGCGGGCAATGGAGGCCGGGGCGGGCGAGGCATCGCTTGAGAGCAAGGCGGTGCCGGGAATGCCGCTGCAGGTGCTGTGTTACGAGCGCTCCGACGACATTGCAGCCGGGGTGAGCGGAGTGGTGACGCGCGGGCGAGCAATCCGGGAGAGCTTCCCGGAGATTGCGGCGGCGGGCGTGCCGATGCTGACGCCGGTGAAGAAGGAAAAAGTGCTGTACCTGATGGACCCGATTGGGGCAAGCCGGAGATCGGCGCTGCTGCGGTTGGGGGACCGGGCGAAGCGGCTGCTGAGCGGGGTGCTGAAGGTGGAGCAGGAGGCGATGGAGCTTCCGTTTACGCCGGAATTTCTGCAAAAGCATGATGGGCTGGTGATGTCGATTGGGCAGTTCAACAACTGGGTGGGCGGACAGTTGATGGGCAGCGGACTGGCACAGATCTGGCCGGGGACTCCGGTGAGCGAGGCGCTGTTTGAAGGCAAGGCCGTGGTGGGAGTGCGGCTGGCCGACCAGGGAGTGGACCGCGCGGGGAATCCGGACGCGGGCTTTATGGCCGGGATGGACGTGAGGGCGGCACTGACGGTGGTGGGGGATGGTCCGGTGGGCGCGGTGGGACAGAGCCTGGACCGCAAGTTGGGAATGCCGGCGGGACACGCGGCGCACGAGTGGGCCGTGGGAATGAAGATGGTGGTGGAGCTTCCGGAGGACACGCCGCTGGAAGAAGGCACGGTGTGGCACACGTTCGGGTATCCGGAGCCGGAGGTATTTGGATTTTTGTACGTACACCCGGAGAGGCTGGCGTCGGTGGGAATCTTTGTGCCGTCGTGGCTGGGGAATCCGGGGAGGACGGCGTACCGGTATTTGCAACACTACATGCAGCACCCGTATTTATGGCGCTACCTGAACGGGGGGACGATGCGCTCGTGGGGTGCGAAGTCGCTGCAGGAATCCGGCAAGAACGGCGAACCGTTCTTGGCAGGCGACGGCTTTGCGCGGATCGGCGAAGGCTCAGGAAGCACGAATATGCTGACGGGTTCCGGCGTGGACGAAGCGTGGGCGACGGGAGTGCAACTGGCCGAGGCAGTGGTGGAACTGCTGCGCGAGGGCAAGGCATTCACGGGTGAAAATCTGGAGGCGAGTTATGTGAGGCGTCGCCGGGCAAGCTGGGTGGAGAAGGGCGCGGAAGCGGCGAAAGAGGCAAGAAACGGATTCCACCAGGGCGTGGTGCGCGGATTGATTGGGATGGGACTGGCGGGGCTGACGAATGGAAGGCTCTCGCTGGGCGCGAAGATCAGGCCAGCGCATAAGCAGATTGACGGGCTGGAAGAGTTCTACCGCAAGCTGCGGCCAGAGCAACTGGCGGAGGCGAAGCGGAGAGCGGCGGCAGGAGAGCGGACGCTGTACGACGCGCTGATGGATGCGTGCGGGTGGCCGGAGATTGAATACGACGGCAAGCTGATGGTGACTCACCAGGACGCGCTGCTGATGGGCGGGAAAGTGCAGGCGGCAGGAGGGTTCGCCGACCATGTGATCTTCCGCGATGCGGGGCTGTGCGAGAAGTGCGGCGAGCGGACGTGCATCGCAATGTGCTCGGGACAGGCGATTACACAGGGTGAGGGTACGACTCCGGCGTTTGACAGGGAGAAGTGCGTGCACTGCGGCGCTTGCCTGTGGAACTGCGCACGTTCGGCGGATGGAGAGAAATCGAACATTGAGTTCCGGGCGGGTGCGGGGGGATTGCACTCGGCGGAGAATTAGGGAGAGATCAACAGCAGGTGCAAGGTCAACTGCCCCACCCAACCAAAAGAGGGTTGAGTGGGGCACCCGCTTGAGCCTTGTGGGGAATCGGACAGGATCGCAGATCGATATTTATTGATGTTGTGAGGAAGAGGAAATCATGGCGAATGGATTTCAGATTGTGGTGTGCGCGAGCATCGTGCCGGATCCGCTGCAGACGCTGGAGCCAGCGGCGGGAGCGAACGGGCCGGGGCTGAAGAACGAGATGATGCTTCCGGCGGTGCTGGATCCGTGGGCGGCGGCGGGACTCTACGAGGCCGCGAACCTGGCGGCGAAGCAGGCGGGAAGCAAGGTTTATCTTGTGAGCCTGGGGCCGAAGGCGAAGCTGCAGCAGGTGATGATGACGGTGGCGCAGAAGGTTCCGTTTGAGCTGGTGGCGGTGGATGGACCACTGGGCGGGTTTACGGATGCACAGGCGACGGCGGCAGCACTGGCCGAGGCGATTGCGGCGATTCCGGGGCTGGAGCGGGAGCGGATGCTGCTGTTTGGAGGATGGGAGTCGGCCTCTCGCGGTGCGGGAGTGACGATGCAGGTGGTGGGCGAGCGGTTGGGAGTTACGGACCAGTTCCAGGGCGTGGACCAGATTACGGTGGACGCGGATGGGTCATTCGAGGTGCTGGAGCGGGTGGAAGGCGGGAAGCACCAGGTGTCTGTCTGCGCAGGTGCCCCGGCGGTGCTGGGATGGGCGACGGGAAGCTTGCCGGAGCCGAGGAATAATCCGCAGGTGGGGATGGCGAATATGCGCGGAGTGATGCCGGCGCTGCAGAAGGCGAAGAGCGTGAAGCTGGATGCGAATGGGCTGAGCTATGTTTCCGTGAGTTTGCCGAAGCAGCAGCGGGAGACGCGGCTGGTGAAAGACATGCCGGAAGATGAAATTGCGCGCGAGATTGTCGCATGGATAGAGGAGTAACGATGGAAAAACTTCTTGTATTGACACATGTGGATGAAACGGGCGCGGCACTGACGAAGGCTTCGCTGGAAGCGGTGGCGGCAGGAGTGGAGTTTGCCGCAAAGCTGGGCGCGGGGCTGACGATTGGCATTGTAGGTGCAGATTGCGCGGCGGCAGCGCGGCAGGTGGCGGGCGCGGGCGCGAAGGTGCTGACGGTGGCGGGCGCGGAGTTTGCGCAGGCTCGCTATGCGAGCGACGCGGCAGCCTGCGAGGCACTGGTGCGGGCGGCAGAGGCGACGATTGTATTTGCTCCGGCGGGTGCGCGATTTGCGCGGGTACTGCCGGGAGTGGCGCACCGGTTGGACGGAGTGGTGGAGACACACATCACGGCGCTGGCGGTGAGTGAGAAGGGATTGGAAGCGACGCGGTGGTACTACCGGCAGCGGGTGGAGGCGGTGGTGCTGCGGGAGCGGCGTCCGTGGCTGCTGCTGCTGGATGCGGGAACACGCGAGTGCTTTGCGGGCGCGGCGGGAGAGGTGGCAACGGAGACGGTGGCGGTGATGCTGCCCGCGCTGCGGACGACGGTGAGCGGAGTGAAGGCTCCCAAGCAGGATGAGCAGACGATCCGTCCCGAGGCAAAGGTGCTGTTTGTGGCCGGAGCGGGATGGACGAAGAAGCAGGCCGACGGCGCGATTCACGCGGCGGAGGCAGAGCGGTTGATATTGGGATTCCTGCGGGGGACGGATGCGTCCCTGGGAAGCAGCAAGAGCCTGGTGGACCAGAGCGGAGAGAACCAGGAGGTTCTGAAGTTCATGACGCACATGAACCAGATCGGGCAGACGGGAGCGACACCGCGGCATCCGAAGGGACTTTCGACCTGCTGCCACGGAGAGGAGCCTCACGTGGTGGGCTGGCGGTTTATCGGCGAGCGCAGGGCGGTGAACATGGACGCGAATTGCGGCTGGGCTCGCGGGAAAGCCGACGTGGTGTATGTGGCAGATGCCTTCAAGGTAATGGAGAAGGTGAACGCACTGCTGGCCGCGAAGAAGTAGGCTGGATCAGGAATGAGAGCCGGGCCGAAAAGCG
>CAILAZ010000175.1 GCA_903832295.1 uncultured Acidobacteriota bacterium | reverse complement strand
ATCTGATCCTGCAACATCTGGGGCGAGTTCGTTCCCTGTGCTTCCAGGAGCTTTCCATGGATGTAGTGGTAGAAAGTCTCGAGGCTCTTAGCCGTCTCTCCGCCTTCCTCCATATTCAGGTTGGCCTCCAATTGCTGAAGGATGAGGAAGCAGTGGTTGGCGGCGGCGCAGCGCTTCTCGATATCGCCCTGGCGCATTGCGGCAATGGCTGATTGCAGGTCGGCCACAAGCCGGTCATACAAGAGGATGGTCAGTCCAATCGCTGAGGCATTCTGTACTGCAACCCGTTGATATGTGAGATCAATCTTGGGACCCATTTCAAATTTCTCCGATTACCCGTTGCTGCTGCTGTTGTTGCCAAGTTCGGCGCTAAGCTGCTTCTGTTGTGTCGGCAGGGACTGAAGCGCAATTTCAGCCTTGCTGTACTCACTCTGCAGATTGAGTTGCAGAGGCGTAATGTAGTTGGTTTCAAAATCGCTGATCTGCTGGGTCAGGCTCTGGTTTGTGCTGGCGATGCTCTGCAGATCTACGGTGAAAGCTCCATTGGATGCGTCGGTGAAGGAATTCAGCTGAGTGTTCAACTGCCCGGCGAAGCCGTTCATTGCGCCTCCCTGGAAGAAGTTTTGGACGGCCGCGAAGTTGTTCGTAAGGGCGCTGTTGAGCTTCGAGCTGTTAATCGTGAGCGTGCCATCGTTGCCCATGCTGATCCCCATGGCTCCGAGGGTGGAATCTGCACCGCCGCCAGATGCGGCGTAAGTGATCGCTGAGAGCATCTGCTGCTGCAGGGAGCGGACTGTGCTGTCGCCTGCCAGGTCGCCTTGAGTTCCGCTTGCGGTGTTGTATGCAAACTGCGAGTTCAGGCCGGACATGATGCTGTTGTAGTCGGTGACGAAGCTCTGAATTGCACTTCCCACTGCGCTTGTATTGGAAGAGATAGTGATCGAAACCGGCGTGTTCTTTGCCGCGCTTACGAGATTCAGCGTCACGCCGCTGAGTACCCCGGAAACCGTGTTGCTCGAGCTTGTAACCGGCGTGCCATCTACCGTGAGGGAGGCATCCTGGCCAGGGAGGGCTTGCGTGAAACCCAGAAATGGGGTGGTCGTGTCCGTTTTATCCGTGATGCCAGAGATCGAGAAGTCACCACTTGCGCCCGAGGTGTTGCTCACGACGGACAGGCGTGCTCCGCTTGAATCAGAAACTACACTGGCGGTGACCCCGAGGCCCTTATTGTTGATTGCCTTTGCCAGTTGCGAAAGTGTGTTCACGCCGCTGCCCACTGTGATGTTCGTTGTGGTGCCACCGGCTACGATGTTGAAGCTGCCGGAAGCGAGGGCGGTGCTGCTGCTGGTCACGGAGTCGGAGTACCAGGAAGCCGTCTGCGCGAGGCTGGTCACCGTGATGGAGTGGGTGCCTGCAACCGCTCCTGAGGTCGAAGTGCCAGTGACGATGCTCGACTGCGAAGAGGACAGTGACAGGGAGTTCATCGCGCCGAGAGGGTCGTTCAGTGCATTGAGATCAGATTCGAGATTGGAAACCGCAGAGTTCAGCGAGGTCAAGTCGTTGGTCTGCGTAGAGAGCGTGGTTTGATCGGCCTGCCATAACCGCTCCGGGGCCCGGGCTGCGTAAACGGCCGATGCAACTGCGGAGGTAACGTTGAGTCCCGCACTGGAGGCACCATATGCAGCCTGGAGGAGGGAACTCAGGTCGATCGCGGAAGCTGCGGACGTTGAGGTTTGGCTTGAGGACAACAGCGAACCTAGCAGGGAACTGGAGCTCATGATCGATCCTCGTCCGGACTTTCCGGTCAAATCACAGTGTTCGTGTTATGGGTGAAGCTCAGTTGCAGAGAGAACGGCGGGGCCTTGCGGCCCCACCGAGGGTGTGGACTTACTGGAGCAGCTTGAGAACGGCCTGCTGCGCCTGGTTCGCCTGCTGGAGGGCAGACATACCGGTGGACTGCAGAACGTTGTACTGGGTCATGTTGGCCACGGTCTTGCCGATGTCGGCGTTCATCAGGCCGTTGTCGGCGCTCTGCAGGTTCTGCACCTGGCTGGTCATGACGTTGGATGCTGCGGTCAACTGGTTGATGTCGGCACCGAGGCTGCCGCGTGATTGAGAGATGGTATTGATGGCCGTGGTCATCGCAACCAGTGCTGCCTGCGAGTCTGTCGGAGTGTTCAAATCGACGCCAGCAGTTCCGTTCGCCATCGTAGCCCCGCCGAACGTACCGGCAGCGGTGGATCCGGACTTGGTGAAGACGGTCGCGATGCTGTTGCCGCCAAGGCCGCCGTTGAGCGACGTGAAGGTCACGGCACCTGCGGTTGTGGTGCCGCCGACTACCGCTCCGGCCGAGGCCTCAGAATTGGCGCTGTTCACGCCGTCGGTTCCGTTCACGGCGGATACGAGGTTGGCCAGCGTGCCGGCTGCGCCGGTCGAGCCGGCTCCCAGCTGTACGGTTGCTGCGGTCTGGCCGCCGCTTGTGGTCGGGGCGGTCATCGACGCATTGTTCGCGATGAAGGTGTAAGTCGTGGTTCCGATCTTGACCGTGTCTCCCGCGCTGATATTCGCGGTCAAGGTGAGGGTGCCTGCGGCCTGAGCCGAGCCTTCAATGCCGAGGCCGGTCGTGGTCAGGGTATTGACGGCCATGCTGGTGCTGCCCAGCAGGTTGTTGCCGCTGGTGCCGTCACTCAGGAACGGGGTGATTGCATTCGAGGTGAATACATCCTTGCCGTTGAAGTTCGTGTTCTTGCCGATATTGTCAATCGAATTCAGAATCGACGTGAACTCGGTGTTCAACGCTGCAGTCTGTGACGTGGACAGTCCGTTGCTGGATGCTTCGGTCGCCAGGGTGACAGCACGGTTGAGCAGCGAGGTAACCTGCGAGAGCGCGCCATCTGCGGTCTGCAACAAGCCCGTCGTATTGGTTGCGTTCTGGCCGGACTGAGTCAGAGCGGCGACGTTTGCGTTCATTCCGTTTGCGATGGAGAGGCCGGCAGCATCATCTGCTCCGGAATTGATCTTCATGCCAGTCGAGAGCTGAATGAGCGTCTTCGAAAGATTGGCTTGCGTGGTGGACATTGAGTTCTCCGCAGTCAGAGCGGAAATGTTATTCAGGATGCTGAGTGACATGGTTAGAAGCTCCTTTGCTTCCGCCTGCGTCATTTCTGTGCGGTACCCCTCAGGAACGTCCGCCAGAAGCAGGGGTCTTGTGAGACGGGCATATCTATCGGCGCTATTCTCCATTCCTTCAACTTTTTCCACACTCCCCGAAATAAATCCAAAATCACTGCGATTTGCTTCCTTTAATGCACATGATTTCTCTTTCGCTCTAAAGTAATTCTCCGAAATGCCGATTAGGGCATACCGCAATCGCCACGCAACTTCTGCGGTGCCTGGACATGTGCCGTGATCATGCTCACTCGTCTCAACGGTCAATCAATGGCGGTCAACTCTGATCTGATCAAGTTGATCGAGAGCACTCATGACACCGTGCTTACGCTGCTTGCCGGAGAGAAGATCCTGGTTCAAGAGAGCGCCGAGGAAGTCATCTCTCGCATCGTCAGCTTCCGGCGCGCGATCCTCTCCACTGAACCGATGGGAGCCAGCCAATTGAATCCGCAAGTCTGCCGGGAGTACGCGTTCGTACCGGGCAAGAACCATGGGGATGAATAGTTAT
>CAILAZ010000174.1 GCA_903832295.1 uncultured Acidobacteriota bacterium | reverse complement strand
TGCGATCCGGAAAGGATACGACGATGCAGAAATACAGAGTAACTCGATCCCTGATGCCATTCCTGCTGGTATTCGCGCTGGCAACGGCAGGTTTTTCCCAGACGCCCAAAGTTGTGCCGACCCCGGCGAAGAAGGCCATGTCCGCCGTTGCTTCCGCCGAAGTTCCCGAGGGACCACGTCCTGAGAAGCTCATCTATCCGCCGCTGAACTTCAAGCCGCCGAAGCCAGCTGAATTCCGAACGACACTGTCAAACGGCCTGGTGGTGTACATCGCAGAAGATCACGATATCCCGTGGTTCAATGCATCTCTGATCATGCGCACCGGGCCTTTTCTGGAGCCCAAAGACAAACTGGGGGTGGATGGCTTCACCAGCACTCTCATGCGCAAGGGCGGCACTGCGTCGATGACCGGAGAACAAATCAACGAGCGCATTGACTTCCTTGCCGGATCAGTTTCACCCACGAACTTATCGATACACATGCGCTCCCTGGATGAAGGACTGAAGATCTGGATGGATATCCTGAACAACCCGGCTTTCCCTGAGGATAAGCTGCGCCGGGAAAAAGACCTGGCGCTTCCAGGGATTAGAAATCGCAACAAGAACGTGTCGTCAGTCACGTCGAGGACCTATAACCGCCTGATCTATGGGGAGGACTCGCCGATTACCGCGCAGATGACAGAATCGACCGTCAACAACATTACGCGCGAAGATCTGATTGCATGGCATAGGAAATATTGGGGCTCGAACAATGCGATCCTGATCGTTACGGGCGATTTCAGCAAACCGGAAATGATGAAGAAACTGGAAGAGACGTTCGGGAAATGGCGTGCGGCTGAAAAGGCGGTACCGCCGATCCCGGTGGTCCAACAGGTGGCGAAAGCCGGAGTGTACATGGTGCAGCCCGAGGTTCTTCCGAACCAGGGCGTCATTGAGATTGGGCATCTGGGAATCGTTGAGGATGATCCCGATTACCCGGCTGTCGATCTCATGAACTATATCCTCGGGGGCGGATCGTTTGCGTCCAAGATCACGAAGGTGGTTCGCACCGACAATGGCCTCGCGTATACGGCTCGATCCAGCTACACGGGCGGAACTCGATACCCGAGTACCTTCATGGCATTCTGCCAGACCAAGAACTCCACGGTTGTGTTTGCCAGCCAATTGATTCTTGAACTCATTGAGAACATGCGGGCAGGACAGGTAACGGAGGCCGAGTTGGCCATGGCAAAGAAAGCCCGCCTGAATGCATTTCCCTCCGAGTTCTCCGGGATCAGCGCGACTCTATGGAACTTTGCGATGTTGGAGTACGACAGCCGCCCCATGGATCACTTTGATACCTACGAGGCGAGATACGATAAGGTAACTCTGGCAGACATCAAGAGGGTGGCGCAGAAATGGATAAGGCCGGACCAGTTGGTTATCCTCGTGGGCGGAAATATCGAGGAGAGCAAGGCTGGCGCGGATAAAGGGCTGCCGAACCAATCTACCATCGATGCCATGGCAAACAAGTTTGGCGGGCGTACCCTCGACGGGATTGCGAAACAATACGGAGACGGCACGATCCACCTCATTCCACTCAACTAGAGGCTTATTCCATCGGGTAGTCATCCGTGCCGCGCGGCTCTGACCGACACGCGGCACAGATGACTACCCAAGTTGTCCGTAGGAAAGAGCACCTCGCAAGGGAATCATCTTATGAGAAGAGTTCTATCTATTCTTGCACTGCTGACACTCGGGTTCAGCCCTTTGTGCGGTGCTTCCTTCGACGCGAAGTACGAGTCCTTGACATTGGATAACGGATTGAAGGTCCTCTTAGTAAGGGATGCGTCAGTTCCCATTGTTGCATTGGCGATCCAGTATCATGTGGGATCAAACAGGGAGACCACGGGGAAGACTGGCTTTGCCCACCTATTTGAACACCTGATGTTCCAGCGTTCGGAAAATATGCCGCGGAACTACTTCTTCAATAATATTGCGAAACTCGGGGGGACTTTCAACGGCAGCACGAACTTTGACGGGACGCTGTATTACGAACAAGTTCCACGGGATGCGCTTGAGAAAGTGTTGTGGATGGAGTCAGAGAGAATGGGCTATTTCATGAACACAGTCACCCAGAAGGGGCTGGAGCGTGAGATAGACATCGTGTCCAACGAGAAGAGACAGAACTACGACAACAAGGCGTACGGTCAGCTCCAGCCAATTCTGTCGGCGGAACTCTTTCCGGCGGGCCACCCTTACAGTTGGACGGTCATAGGAAAGATACCGGACCTGCGCAATGCGAGCCTGGAGGATGTGAAGGCTTTTCACGACAGCTACTACGTGCCCAATAACGCAACGCTGGTGCTGTCCGGGGACTTTGACGTGAG
Organism: uncultured Acidobacteriota bacterium; assembly: GCA_903832295.1. GTDB lineage: Bacteria > Acidobacteriota > Terriglobia > Terriglobales > Acidobacteriaceae > TOLSYN. The sequence continues at coordinate 59,353 of CAILAZ010000174.1, read as the reverse complement.
CCTGGCGAAGCGGCTCGTGACAAAGTACTTTGGTGAGATCAAGAGAGGTCCCCAGATAGAAAAGCCGAAGCCGGAGAATATCCGCCTGAGCGAGGGCAAGCGGATCTACTTTGAGGATAGTTACGCTCCGGTTGCAATGATCGACGTCATCTATCCCACAGTGGATATCAAGAACAAAGACGTGTATGCGATCAATGCCTTTCTGGATGCTTTCGCGTCAGGCAAGTCATCTCCACTTTACAAGTGCTTGATTACCGACAAGCACCTGGCCTCGTACGCATCAGGGTATAGTTCTTCACGAGAGATTGCGGGGTATTCGACCCTTGCCGTTATCGCAAAGGACGGAGTGGGCCTTAACGACATCCAGAAGGCGATTACAGAGGCGTTCTCAGTGTTCGAGAAGAATGGCTATGACCCGGCTGCTCTCAGAAAATATAAGCTCGTGTCTGAGCGCAATGCGTATTACACAGTGTCAACAACGCTCGGGAAAGCCATGTCGCTGGCGACGAATAATGAGTTTGCCGGAAACCCGCTCCAAGTGAAGACGGACTTGAAGGAAATCAACGCACTGACGGTTGCAGATGTCATGCGAGCCTATGAGAAGTACTTCAAGAACAAGCCATCGCTCTCCATCAGCATTGTCCCCAAAGGCCACAAGGAGTTGGCGATCGATGGAGCAAGGGCGGCCAACCTTGCAGAAGAGAAGGTGGATGAACAGAAGATGAGATCGGCAGAGGGCGCAATCGTAGATGATGCGGAATATGTAAAGACGCCCTCGTCTTTTGACCGGTCGCATGAGCCGGACTATCTTTCGAATTCGCCGAGCATCACCTCTCCGTCTGTGTGGAGCAAGAAGCTCAGTAACGGGATGATAGTGAATGGCATCACGAGGAATGGGGTGCCGCTTGTTCAGTACGAGCTGGTGATCAAGGGCGGAATGCTGCTTGACCCTGCGGGGAAGATGGGCTTGGCGTATGTTACCGCGCTTATGCTCAACGAAGGCACGAAAACACGCACTGCGGAGCAGTTGAGCAGGGATCTAAGCCAATTGGCATCCACTCTGAACATCAGCGCGTCGAGCGACGCAATTAGTATGTCAGGGTTTTCTACGGCAACTACATTTCCGGAGTCTGTGGCGATCTTGGAAGATATTGTGTTGAATCCCAGGTTTGAGGCGACGAGTTTGGAGCGAGTCAAATCAAAGATTCGCTCAGAGATGCTGCAAGACAAGAGGTCGCCTGACACAATCGCGAGAAGCGCCTCCCGAAAGCTGCTCTACGGCTCCGACAGCCGTCTTGCGTACCCCAGCTATGGTACGGAGGCGAGTCTGAGTGCGATCACAATTGAGGATGTGAGGGAGTTCTATAACAAATATGTGTCGCCGCAGGCGGCGTATTTCAATGTTGTGGGGGATGCTGACCTTACAAAGTGCGCAGATGCATTGGATGGACTGTCAAAGCGCTGGAAAGGTAGTGAGATTGACATTCCGCATTTGATCGTCAAGGAGCCGAAAACGACCGGGAAGATCTACTTCATCGATAATCCGGGAGCCCAACAGTCGATGGTGAGATTCAGCCGGATATTTGTGCCGTACGAGAGCCCCGATTACTATCCGTTTGAGATAGTGAATTATATGCTGGGCAACGGCTCCAATGGAATGCTGTTCGATATTCTCCGGCTCAAGAAAGGCTACACGTATGGCGCGTTCTCAACTTTAGATAACAGCCTTGAGCTGAATACGTTTGACGCGTACGCGAGCATCCAGGCTAGTGTCACAAGTGAGGCGCTGGTCGAATTCCGGAGGATCCTGGGAAGTTACGGAGATGCCTTCTCGCCGGAGACTCTGAGTGCAACACAAGGGGCGATCACCAGATCCAGGGCGGCTGCATTTGAGCGTCTGGATAGCCTGAGCGATATTCTGAGAATGATCTCTCTCTATGACCGGCCGAAGGATTACCTGGCGAGGGAGGAGCAGATACTTAAAGGCATCCGGCTGAGCGAGGCAAAGGATGTAATTGCAAGGAAGTTGAACCTCGACGATTTCGTGATTGTCGTAGTGGGAGATGCCAAGACGCAATTGAAGCGAATCGATGGCGCAATTTTAATGGAGCAGTGATTCGCAATCATGGGCATGTCCACACGTGCAACTGAGGACTGATTTGCCAACGGGGAATGTTTCAATCATGCGATTTGTGTTGAAAGACGCGTTGAAGTGGGACATTTCAGTGCGGCAAAAGGTACATAGAAATGGTGACTCGCTTGCCTGGAGCACCGTTGAGGAACGAGCCCCTTGCATGAATGAAGGGCGAGCGATGCCCTAACTAAGGTGTAGTTCGGGCTGCTCGATGCAAATGCAGGCGTCTGCCGGAGCCACGCGGCACTGGATGACGCGCGAAGTTCTGGTGTTCTGGAAGAGGTTTTCCAGCTTCAGAGTGTTGTCAAATGGGGTTCAACTTTTGGAGGATGAGGATGACGAAGAAGGTTTGTTGCACAGTGCTCGCTATGGCCATGCTGTTTGTTTCGCCTTTGTTTGCAGCCGAGAAGAAGCTCGGAAAGGGCGTCAGCGTAAAGACTGCTACTCCCGTTAAGGAACTACTGACGCAGCCAGAGAAGTACCTCGGGAAAGTCGTCATGGTGGAAGGCGAAATGATGAAGGTTTGCCAGGATGCCGGCTGCTGGACCCTGGTGAAGGACGCCAGCTACGCCGATCCAATTCTGATCAAGGTTCCGGATGGCGTGATTGTGTTCCCGAAGGACGGCGCTGGGAGGAAGATTGCAGCGCAGGGGACACTCGTGAAGATCAGCCAAGGAGCCCAGACCGAATCGGGCAGCCTGTCTCCCTATGGCATAGCGGGAAGCGGAGCGATCCTGAAGTAAGGGATTTATTGGCAGAGAGAGATGCAGTGGGGAAGCTGGAAAGCGACTGTGCTTTCCAGCTTTGCACATTGTGCACAATGAGTGCGGTTCTTTACTAAGCGCCGGCGGGTGTGCCGGATACGAGTCTCTGCATTCCCAAGACAATATCGCGAAGGTTGTCCGCATGGTTGGTAAGTTCTTCGCCAGCGGCGGCACTCTGCTGCGCGGTTGCTGCATTTTGCTGGGTTACGGATTCCATCTGGGCAATTGCGGTAGCGATCTGGCTTAGGCCTTTGGCCTGTTCCGTGCTGCTGGCAGTGACTTCTTCCACCATGACCTTGGTTTCGTCCGCGGTTGATACAAGGGATCGAACGGCAGCTTCGACGGCGGAGACTTTCTGAGAGCCTTCGGCGGCGTTCGTAACGGACTCCTCAATGAGGAGCGAAGTATCGGTTGCGGCCTGGGCGCAGCGCTGTGCAAGGTTGCGCACCTCGTCGGCCACAACGGCGAACCCTGCGCCAGCTTCCCCTGCGCGAGCAGCTTCCACGGCTGCATTGAGCGCAAGAATGTTGGTTTGGAATGCAATTCCGTCGATTTCCCGGATGATCTTTGCGATCTTTGCGCTGGATCCGGAGATTGCGGCCATGGACTTCACCAGTTCGCTGAGCTGGGCGTCTGCCCTCGCAACATGAATCCGCGATTGCTCCACGGCTCCGGCAGCGCCGCGTGAGTTCTCGGCATTGTGCTGGGTCAGCGAACTGATTTCCTGAGTGGTTGCGGACGTTTGCTCGATGGACGCGGCTTGTTCCGAGGCGCCATGCGCAAGCACCTGCGCGGAGGCGGAAACTTGTCCTGCGGCGCTTGCGACTTGCTCCGCGCTGGCAAAGAGGTCGCCGGTGGCGACCGTGAGTTGCTCCGTAGCATGCTTCATGCCGAACCAGACGAGGACGACGTTTGCGATGGCGAGGAGGACGATAAAGGTGTTTACGAGTAGAGACTGCTGGCTGAGGCTCTGGACGCGGCTGATGGAGTCGGCGGTGAGGTGCGCCTGACTGTCAAAGAGTTTGTCGGCCGCACCGATCAGACCCTTGCCAACGGTGACCATGTTCTTGGAATCGAAGTCGATTGCCTCCATGGTGTTGCCGTGCTTGCAAAGTTCGTGAGTGTGGGCGTGAAGCTGGGAGTATTGAGCAGAGAGGGACTGGATCTCCTGAATCGACTGCCTGCCCGCGTCGGTGATGAGGAGCGGGCGAGCCTCATCAATCGCTTTCTGAAGATTGGAGAAAGCCAGGTCAAACTGCTGGATGCTGGAGTCGTACTTCACCTGATCCTGGATGGCGGAGAATTCTAGCGTGCCTCTCTGGGCAATCCGCATCGACATGATCTGGGACTTGATGTCACTGAAAACTATCAGTTTGTGACTTGCATCAGAACCCAGCTTTACCTCGCCGTCATACTGCTGGCGCATGTAGAAAGACCAGCCTGAGAGAAAAAGCACGGAGAGCAATATTGTTGCAAGTGCGATGGAAGCTTTGACGCGAACAGACATCGAGCACCAACCGAAGGGGATATGCAGCGCGATGGACGGTCGAGTTGCCAATCGAGTCGCTGCCGCATCATCGGCAGATTCTTCGACTCTCATTAACTGTGCCGGAGAGCATGTTGGATTCAGACAGGCGAAAAAGATTAGAAGAGGGGCCGCTGGCGGTATCGTCAGCGGCCCTTTTGTTCGTTCTAACCTCGGGGCGCCGGGGGAATGAAGGACATGGCGCGCTCGGCGAGCGCGGCGATGGTGAGGCTGGGGTTGACTCCGAGATTGGAGGCTACGACAGAGCCATCACAGATGTACATGTTGCGGTAGCCAAAGACGCGATGACGGCTATCGACTACGCCTTCCATTGGGGATGCGGCGATGACGCACCCGCCGAGGCAGTGGGCTGTTCCGGGAACGTCGAAGAGGATTTCTGGGAGCATGCTCATGGGAGCGCCGCCAACCTGGTGCGCGAACTTCTCGGCAAACTCATTGGCGATCGGGATGAAAGTGGGGATTCGCTTACCGCGACTGACCATAAACTTGCGGAAAGGCCAGAACCATGGTCGCTCCCAGCGCATGTCGATGTCGCCGTCGAGAGCCTGCATGCATAGAAGGATGATGCATTCCTTGGCCCATCCGAAGGGTTTGAGGATACGGAGGGTCTTGAAAGGATGGCAGAGCAAGGACTTGGCGAGGCTACGGAGCCAAAGAAGAACCCGACCGGTGCCGGGATTGGCTCCGGTGAGAATGGTGGAGAGGAAGGCCATGGCGTCTGAACCGTTGGGGTAGCGGACAGCCTCGACGTGAGTGTGCTCGTCCAGGTAGATGCCGGAGCCGATGGCGACTCCTTTGGAGAGATCATCAGGGCAGCCGGGTATGCGGACGCCGATGAGGGACTCGGAGTTGGTGCGCACATGCTTGCCGAGACGGTCACTGATGGAAGGAAGGGAGCCGCTCTCCTTGAGGCGGAAGAGGAGTTCGGTGGTCCCGATGGCGGAGGCGGAAAAAATGATGTTGCGGCATGTGAAGCGGCGAGGCTTAGTGCGCAGCCACGCGAGGGAGTTCACGGTGCGAACTTCATAGCCGCAACTTCCGTCGGCAATGCCGTCGAGCGGGCGAACATCGACGACCTGAGTTTCCTCGAAGAGCTTTGCACCACGCTTCTCGGCGAGGTAAAGATAATTCTGGTCGAGAGTGTTTTTGGCACCGAAGCGGCAGCCGACCATGCACCCGCCACAGCCGTTGCATGTGGTTCGCTGCGGGCCTTCACCATTGAAGAATGGGTCGGGGCAGGTTTTGCCGGGTGGCTGTCCGGCGGGGGACTGAAAGATCCCGACGGAAGTGCTGTAGAAGGTGTCTCCGACGCCGAACGCGGTGGCCGCTTGCTTGAGGCGGAGGTCAGCGGGGCCGAGGATGTTGTTCTGCACGACGCCGAGCATGCGGGATGCGGTTTGATAGTGGGGAGGCATCTCGGATTGCCAGTCGGAAAGGCCGGCCCAGGAGCCCATCTCCCAGACCTTCTCCGGCGGGCGCAGAAGAGTACTGGCATAGGTGATGGAACCGCCTCCGACGGCGCAGCCATGGAGAATGGTGGCGTGGCGGAAGAAGCGCATATTGAAGAATCCGCGCAGGGCGAGTTTGGGACGCCAGAACCAGCGATGGAGAGACCAGTTTGTGCGGGGAAGGTTCTGGGGAGTCCAGCGCCTGCCCATCTCGATGACCGCTACACGGTAACCTTTTTCCGCCAGGCGGAGCGCGGAGACGCTGCCTCCGAAGCCAGAACCAACCACAATGTAATCGAAATCAAAACCGCGGCCCATCTTCTCCCCCTTCGGATCGCCAGAGGCTGCCAGGCGGGTGATTTGAAGCAACGATTGCCTTGTAATCGGGGACAGGTGAATTTCAGAGTCTGCTGCAGTATGGCTCCTCGTTCATTGTATTCAATAAGATGAGAGAGGACAAACTAGGAAGAACAGGCGAGAGAAGTGATTTGGTGCAGATTGGAAGCTCTCATAATCAGCAAAGATAGCGCTGATGCCAATAGCGAGAAAATGGAAAGATTTACAATAGTTATTCAGGTAGGTAATGTTTTCTGCAGACACTTTGCATGTTTTCACTTGACCTAGTGGCCATTTATTAATAGAACATTAGAGCATTAATACATTGGTACTAAAGTGACGCGCCAAGCAATATATGTTTGCAGGGGGACTCATTCAGTGAAGCCAATACGAATTTGGATTGGGGTTGCAGTTTGCACATTTGTTCTTTCGCTTGTGGCGGCAGCGCAGGTGAAAGTGGAGATGAAGGCTGAAAAAGTCACGGTGCAGAATGGAAAAGAGCTAACAGCCTCAGCCGACAAGGCAGCACCCGGGGACGTTGTTCAGTACACCGCAGTTTACAAGAACCCGGACAAGTCACCCGCCAAACGGGTGTTTGCAACACTTCCGATTCCTCCCGCCACCGAATATGTTTCCGGGACTGGTGCGCCCACCGGGGCGATGGCCAGCACGGACGGCACAAATTTTTACGCGATTCCACTGAAACGCACGGTGAAGAACGCCGAAGGCAAGATGGTCGAGCAGGAGATTCCGGTCTCCGAGTATCGCGCATTACGCTGGTCACTTGGCGACCTGGCATCCGGAGAAAGCCGCACGGTTTCAGCGCGAGTGAAGCTCCGTACTTTGCGGTAGCCGGGGGGAGAATCCCGGCACCGCACCCCGTAATTTTTTGCACGTAAGTTCCTGACTTCAAAATCAGAGAGAGAACTCGAATGAAAAAGAGCACTCACAGCTCCAACAGGCTCAGTGTGTCTAAACGCATGTCGATCGCGATGACTCTTCTGCTCATCGCGATTTTCTGCGTTCCGGCACTGACAGCGCAGGTCGCCCCAAGCGGCTCCATCATTGGAAACCAGGCGACTGCAACGTACGTGGACGCGAATTCAGTAACGCGGACCGCGTTTTCAAACCTGGTGCAGACCACGGTTACGCAACTCTACAAGGGCAGCATCACGGCGGATAACAGCAAGTATGCAACGCCGGGCACACAGGTAATTTTCCCGCACGTTTACACGAATACGGGCAACGGGCCGGACACGGTATCGCTGGCAGCGACAAACGTGAACGCGAGCCTGACGAACTACCACATTTATCTTGACGCGAACGGCGACGGCATTCCCGACAACACGACGGACATCACGGGCGTAGCGCAGGCGATTGCGTCCGGCGCGACGCTGAAGTTTGTTGTGGTTGCGACGCTGGCCCCGGGTGCGGGCAGCGGAGCCTACACGTTGCGAGCGACCGCGACGAGCGGCGGCGGCGGCGCCGGTGTGGTGACCGGTACGACGTCCAACTACGACACCGACACGGTGACGGAGTCGAATAATGGCGTTATCAATGTAACGAAGTCGATGACGGCAGCAGCGGTTGGCGGCACCTCCACGGTGACGTTGACCTACACCAACACGGGCAACAACACGGCAACTTCAGTTGCGATCATCGACGACCTGCCGGCGCAGGGCGGCAACTTCACCTATGCGACGAACTCTGGTTCATGGAACGGTGCGAGCTTCACGGACGCATCGGCTCCGACCGGGTTGACCTGGACGCTGAGCGGCACGGGCAATAACGTCATTACGGCGACGATCGCCTCCGTAGCACCGGGCGTTACCGGCACGATCAAGTACAACGTGACGGTGGGTACTCCGGGAACCTACCCGGCGGTGTTCAATAACTATGCGAAGTACAACTACAACGACGGCAGCGCGGTCGTTCCGGGCGCTTCGAGCTATATCAACACGAACACGGTGACCCTGAGCTTTAATGGCATTGCTGCGGTGAAGTTCACGGCAGGCACGGCGACTTACACTGCGGGTACCCCGACGGCGGGCACGCCTCCTCCGAACACGACGCCTGACACGAACATCATTGCATCGACTTCCTACAGCCAGGGCGCGACGATCACGTGGAGCCAGACGCTGACCAACAAGGGCCAACTGCTGGATACCTACAACCTGAACCTGGATACGACCGGCGCCTCTGGATTGAATGCGGCGATTCCGGCCGCGAACCAGTTCCCAGCGGGAACGATCTTCCAGCTGTATCGCGCAGATGGCAAGACCCCGTTGACGGACAGCAATGGCGACGGCATTGTGGACGCAGGTCCGCTGTCTGCTGGTGCTGGCGGCTCAGTGAGCATCGTGGTTGCGGCGACCCTGCCGGCAGGTGCAACTGTATCGTCATCGACCACCTACATCGTGAACCTGGTTGCGACCTCGACCAACTCTACGGCGAGCAACTTCAGCCTGCCCGGTCTGCAGGACGTGATCCAGGACGAAGTGATCATTGCGAGCACAAAAAACGCAGCGGTTGACTTGGTTGCGAGCGCGACAGATGCGAGCGGACAGCCTGGCTACGGCGCGGGCAAGAGCGGCGAAGGTTACACTCCGGCGATTGCGGGCAATCCGGGCGCAACCCTTGCAATTCCTTTCTGGCTCTTCAACAACGGCACCAACGCAGCACCGGATGCCTATAACCTGTCATTCCGTTATATGGGCACCAGCGCTGTAGGTGACTTGACCACGCCGCTGACGCCGTTTACGAGCGCGCAGGCAGGCACGGTACCGGGTGCAATCGGCACGACGATCCCGGCATGGACGGTTTTGATTGCGCCGAACACGGGAACAGCGTGCTCTGCGTATGGAGCTCCGATCACCGCGACGAATGTGATTGCCGCATCTGGAAACCAGGAATATTGCCTGTTGCTCCAGGTTCCACCCAGCTACTCGGCAGCCACGTATCGCTTTGTTGTGCAGGCACAGTCGAACAGCACGGGCGCTATCGACCAGATGGCAGTGCAGGCTACAGTGAACACGCTGCACAGCGTATCCATTAGCCCGAATAACCAGGGCACGGTTTATGCGGGCGGCACCGTTGTTTACAAGCACGTGGTAACCAACGGCGGTAACCAGACCGAAACGACAGCGAGCCTGGGCATCCCCAGCTTCCAGACGGCTCCGGCAGGCTGGACGGTTGCGGTCTATTCCGACACAAACACCAACGGGCAGCTCGATAGCGCCGATGCGTCACTCGTCACTCCTTCGACGATCACGTCGCTGGCACCGGGAGCGTCGCTTACCTACTTTGTTGTGATCCAGGCGCCGAGTTCGGCGAACCCTGGCGATCAGCAGGTTGCATCGTGGGTACTGTCGCTTACCGGCAACGGCTCCTCCAGCACATCAGTTACGGATACGACCACGGTTGTATCGGGACAGGTAAAGCTGGTGAAGTCAGTGGTTCTGGACAGTTCGTGCAGCATCCTCCAAGCGAACTGGCCTGCGCAGACGTTCAGCACCACAGGCGGTTCCGCCACTTCGCAGCAGTGCCTGATCTACCAGATCCAGGCGACGAACACGGGAACGGCCGCAGTGAATACGCTGGTGGTTGCTGATTCGGCTCCGCCATACACGACGATCAACGGCACGGTGCTGGAGAAGGTTCCGGCAGCGGGCTGCGGCACGCTTGCAACCGGTACGGTTGCGACAAGCGGCACGTCCTTCACGGCTCCGTTCACGGGCAATGTTCCCGCGGGCTGCGTCGTCAACGTGTACTTCGAAGTGAAACTGAATTAGTTCGAAGAAACTGATCTGACCCGGGGTGGGGAGCGAGGGGTTCTTCCCTCTCCACCCCGGAGCTGTGCAGCGAATTCCAAGGTGAGGTTCCCGAAACATCCGACAATGCACTCTCAGGCAAAACTCGGAGTGTTGCTGCTGATCATTTTGAGCGCACTGGCAGCCTGGGGACAGTCACAGGCACCTCCGGGAAGTCTTATCGCAAATACGGCTTATGTCTCCTACGTGGACGACAACGGCAAGCCGATAAACAACATTCCATCCAATCTTGTTTTGGTCACCGTGGCCTCAGTCACGGCGGGACAACTGCTGCAATCGCAGAACGTAACCTACGTTCCGGGTGCGGCGGTTCTGTTGCAACATCACCTGAACAATGTGGGAAACACGACGACCACGTACTACGTCGGCGTAAATGGACAGCCCGGCAGCGATTATGCGGTAGCGGGGCTGGCGATTTATCTCGACGCGAACAACAACGGGAGAGTGGACACGGGCGAGGTGACATTGAATCCGACAAGCCCGGTACAACTGACGCCGGGGCAGTCGGTGAGCCTTCTGGTTACAGGAACGGTACCGAACTCGGCGGTGAATGGGCAGAAAGCGATTCTGCAAGTTTCAGCTTCAGACCTGGCGGACGCGGCACTGACGAATACGGACGTGATCACGGTCGGTCCGGGCGGAGTGGTGGGAGGAAAGGCAAACGTTGCGCTTCAGAAATCGGCCAGCGTGAGTTCTGCAACAGCAGGACAAACTGTGCAGTTCACGTTACAGGCAGCAAACTTCGGCACCGGAGCGGCAAGCGGGAATCCGCTGACGGTGGACGGAGCCACACAGAGCGCGTTGTATGTGCTGGACGAGATTCCTGCGAACACACACTTTGTGAGCATTGCAAGCGCGGTCGGCGGTACCGTTTTCTATCACTCGCTGGGGGCGCCGAGCGGAGCGTTCACGGCGACGGCACCAGCAGGCGCGAATATCGATTACGTGGGATTTGCAGTGCCCGAACTGGCGCCGGGACAGAGCTACACGTTCGGCTTCAACGTCCGAGTGGATGACAACGCGAGCGGAGACATCAGCAACATTGCAAGTGTCGTGTACTCCGACCAGAATCAGAACCTGCAGAATCAGTTGGTGCTTTCCAACACGGTGCTGGTGACCGTTCCAACCGTGCCGCCAACCATTGCCTACTACACGGACAGCACGTTTTCACAGTTGGCGACCGTGACGACGATCAACGGCACGATCCATCTGCAGGCGATGGCGGCTGCGTGCAATTCTGACCCGACGGTTGCGGAAAAACACCTGATCACCATTGCGACAAACCAGACACACGACATGGAACAGTTCATGGCTGTGGAATCAGGGCCGAACACGGGCGTGTTTCAGGTGCAGAACGTTGCGTTGGCGGATGGAAACGCTGTTCCGATTGTGCAGGGAGACGGCACGCTTGAGGTGTACAAAAACGAGACGCTTACGGCAACGATTACAGGCTGTGGAACGAGCATCTCGGCGATAGCGACGATCGCCGTGGATCCATATGGAGTTCTGTTCGACAGCTTGACAGATCAGTTGATCAGCGGAGTGCAGGTAACGCTGATTGATGTGACGGGGCAGGGAAACGGCGGCAATCCGGGACAGCCCGCGAAGGTTCTGCAAGCGGACTACAAGACCGCGGCACCGAGCACGGTCACGACAGGAAGCAATGGCGTGTACCAGTTTCCACTGGTTGCACCGAGTACATACAAGCTCACGATTGTTCCGTCGAATGGGTACAAGTTTCCTTCTGCGGTTGCGGCGGCGAAGTTGCCGAAGGAGCGGGTAATCCTGTTACCTGCATCGTATGGCGGGAACTTCCAAATTACAGCAACGAGCGGCACCATCAACTTCGATGTTCCGTTGGACCCTGGTCCGCTGGCGGGGCTGTTTATTCAGAAGAGCGCGGACCAGACGAACGTCGAGTCAGGATCACTGGTGGGTTACACGGTGGAGGTGAAGAACAATACAGGGCAAGCTCTGCCGAATACCACAGTGGTGGACACGATGCCGAGCGGCTTTCTGTATCAACCACACTCGGCAACGATGGGCGGCAAAGCGATGGCGGATCCGGCGGGAGGACGCGGGCCGGTGTTGACCTTCAGCATCGGCGCGATGCCGATCAACGGAGATGTGCTGATCCACTACTTTGTGCGGTTGCTGCCGCAGGCGAACTCGAACGCTGCCATCAACACAGCTTACGCGGCGAGCGGAGTGACCCGCTCGAATACGGCGCAGGCGAAGGTCAAGATTGTGGGCGGCGTATTCGACACGAAGGGTGTGATCGTGGGCAAGGTGTTTGCCGATTGCAACGGAAACCGGGTGCAGGACGCGGATGAGCCAGGAGTGCCGGGAGTGCGCATTTACCTGGACAATGGCACGTTCGCAGTTACGGATGAGGCGGGGAAATACAGCATCTTTGGCGTTACGGCTCGGTTGCACGGTTTGAAGATGGACAGCTACACGCTGCCGGAGGGATTCGCGCCGAGCGAACTCTCCACGCGGAACGCGGGAGACGGCGGCTCGCAATTCGTGGATATGATTTCCGGCGAGTTGCATCGCGCTGACTTTGCATTGCACGGCTGCACACCCGAAGCAATGAGAACGCTGGCAGGACGTACGAAGACTAGCTCTGCATCCGAAGCGACCGCACTCATGAAGAAAGCTCCGCTGCTGGATCGGGCAAACCAGTCTATGGAAGAGCGCAGGGGCGCTCCGGTGTCCGCAATCCTGGGAGGTCCAGCAGCAAAGGAGGGAATGGATGCAGCGGTTGTGAGTGGGGGTGGAAATGCTGCGACTGTGGCGGTAGTACCGCAAACCGGCGGACAGGGTGCGGCAGAGCAGGCGCCAGCCGCAGGCAGCGGGTTGAAGACAGTAGCGGAAAGCGTGGAGGCTCCGGCCCCGGCAAAACTAACGGCCCTGGTTGAGGCAAAAAAGAGTGCAGACGAGATGCCGCAGACACAAAACGGACTGCGGGTGGTGAAGCTGATTACCACGGAGATGAACAACGACTTCGGATTTGTAGGGCTGCATGATGGCCAGGTGGTTGGCTCAACGCAAGTGGATGTGGCGCTTAAGGGGATGCTGGGAACGGAGTTCGAACTCTCAGTAAACGGACAGAAGATCCCGTCAGATCGAGTGGGGCAGCGCAGCGTCGAGGTCTCGGTGAAGTTGCAGGCGTGGCTCTACATCGGGATGGAACTGCATCCGGGAAGGAATCGGCTGGAAGCCAAGATGTACGATCCGTTCGGAAACGTCCGGGGATCGCACGAGATTTGGGTGACGGCTCCCGGTGCGCTCGCGGCGGTGGTTGCGGAACTTGGCACGCGTAGTCCGGTTGCCGATGGGAAGACTCCGCTGGCGGTTTCAGTGCGACTGACAGACGCGGCTGGGGTACCTGTGACTTCGCGGACCCCTGTGACACTGGAGACGACTGCAGGCAGATGGGCCGTGGAGGATTTGAATCCGAAAGAGCCCGGGACGCAGGTGTTCATCGAGGGCGGGAGAGCGGAATTCACGCTGACTCCACCGATGGAGCCGACCGAAGGAAAGATTACGGTGAGCAGCGGGACACTCTTGAGCGAGAACAAAGTCTCATTCATTCCCGAACTGAGACCACTGATGGCGATTGGGGTAGTGGAAGAAACGTTGAGCTTCCGGCGTTATTCGGGGAGTGGAGGTCAGAGCGCGAGTTTCTATACGCTTGAGTCCGAGGTGAACCGGCTGGGGCTCTCAAATGACAGCGGGTCGATCAATTATGCCTCGCACATCGGAGCGCTGCTAAAGGGGCGGGTGTGGGGCGACACGCTAATGACGCTCTCCTACGACTCGGACAAGCAGTCCGGGGACCCGATGTTCAGGGATTCGCAGTCGGATGACTACTTCCTGGTTTATGGCGACAGTTCGACACGAGGCTATGAGGCGCAATCCACGAGCCGTCTTTACGTGCGTCTTGACCGGGGCAAGAACTACGTGATGTATGGCGACTACAACACGGCCGACCGCCAGAATACGGCGAAGGTACTATCGAACGTGAATCGCAGCTTTACCGGGTTCCGGATGCACCAGGAACTTGGGCACGTGGAGTACACCGCCTATAGCACCCGCGACAACGCGCGCCAGTTGGTGGAGGAGATTCCTGGCAACGGAAGTTCTGGGCCATACCTTGTGAGCCATATTGATTTGCTGCTGAATTCGGAGACCGTGGAGATCCTGGTAAGAGATCGCAATCAGCCAGCTGTGATCTTGCAGAGTACCACCCAAGCAGTGATGAGCGACTACCAGTTCGACGGATTGACCGGAGCGATCATTTTCAAGCAGCCGATCCCCAGCCACGATGGGGCGATGAATCCAGTTTCGATTCGGGTGACGTACGAATTCACCTCGGGCGGGCCGAAGTACTGGATGAGCGGAGTCGATGGCTCATTGCGCATTCAGAAACTGCGCATGGGCGGCACCTTCTACGACGACAAGACTCCGGCAGCGGGGCTGAGGTTGTGGGGTACAAACGGCAGCTACGCGTTCAGCAAAGACGCGACAGTGGCAGGAGAGTACGCGCACACATGGACACCGCTGCTGGGTGACGGCAACGGAGTACACGCGGAGTTCAAGCAGAAGAATACAAAGCTTGATTCGCGAGTCTATTTCGGGCGTACTGATGCGTCGTTTGACAACCCAAACGCGATGCTGAACAAGGGCCGTGGGGAGAGCGGCGCGAATATCACCTGGAAGCTGGATAAGCACCTGCGGTTGCACTTTGAACTGATCCGCTCCGAAGCTACGGACACGGGCGTTTCGCAGATGGGAATCTACACTACAGTGCAGCGCGACATCGGGAAGCTGATTACTTCAGAGTTTGGATACAGGCACGCTGGATCGCAGAGCACACCAGCAGGCACAAGCGGAAGTGCGGCTACGAGCACGGCAGCGAACGATGATCTGTATGCCAAGATGAGCGCAAAGATCCCAAAGTTCAAACAGGCAGCGGTGTACGGCGAATACGAAGACGACATGGCGAGCTTTAGCAAGCGGATGTTCGCCGTGGGAGGGACGTACCAGTTTTCAGAAAAAGGAAAATTCTACGTGCGACATGAACTGATCTCGTCGCTGGGAAATCTGTATCAATTGAACGGCGCACAGCAGCAAAACGCGACGGTTTTCGGCATCGATACGACGTACTTGAAGAACGAGCACATCTTCAGCGAGTACAGGGGGACGGACGCATTTTCGGGAAGAGAGACGGAGGCGGCGATAGGACTTCGCAATGTGTTCAGCCTGCGCCCCGGGCTAAGGTTGAGCACGACGGCCGAGGATGTAAAGACCCTGACAGGCACATCGAATAACGATGCGCTAGCGTTGACGGGCGCGGTGGAATACACGGCGAGCGCGAAGTGGAAGTCATCGGGACGCTTTGAGTGGCGGCAGAGCAGTTCGTCGGATGCGATTCTGAGCAGCGTGGGACTTGCGCTCAAATTGAGCGACAGCTATACGCTGCTGAACCGTTCGATCTATTCGCTGACCATCCCAAAGAGCGCGGGCCAGACCGACCGGTTGCAGGTGAGGATACAGAACGGTATCTCATTCCGCCCGACGCACTCGAACCGCACAACGGTGCTTTCCATGGTGGAGTTGAAGGAAGAGAAGGACGGGACGTCCACCGTGATGATCCCCGACCGTAAGGTCGCGATCTTGACACTGGCGGCTACGCACCAACCGACGTCGAAGCTGGTTGTGTCGGCGCGCTATGCGACCAAGTGGTCCAACGACGTGACCAGCGTTGTGGATAGCACAATGGATGGGCACATGACGACGACGCGGGTGAGCTACGACCTGCACCGGAACTGGACCGTGGGAGTTGGAAGCAGTGAACTCTTCTCCAACCACTTCCACAACATTGAGTATGCGCACGGAGTGGAGTTTGGCCGGGTGCTCGGCAAGAACCTCTGGCTCTCGCTTGGATACAACCTAACAGGTTTCTACGACCGCGATCTTGGGGGCGAGGATGCGACTCGCCGTGGTCCTTATGTGAGAATGCGGTTCAAGTTTGATGAGTCGCTGTTTCCATTTCTGAAGGTGGACGGGCGGCAGAAATGAGCTTACTCCCGATGGTGACTCCACTGAAGTTGGCGCACAAGTCAGCCCGATTGCTCAGCGCGCCGGCATTGGTGGCACTGATCTGGTTGCTCGCCATTCCTGCGTCAGCGCAGACGATCAGCGGCACGGTTTTTGAAGACCAAAACTACTCAGGTGGTGCGGGCAGGAGCATCAGCACGGCGGGAACGGGCGCGGTTGGGGTGAGCGGCGCACGCGTTGAGCTCTACCAGGCCGGAACTTACTACGCATCCACTACGACAAGTTCCACTGGAACGTACAGCTTCACCGGGCTGCCGAACACTACGTACACCTACGTTGTGCGAGTTGTGAACGGCACAGTGGTTTCGGCGCTCAGTGGCGGTTCGACTTCCGGTTTGCTGGCGGTACAAACCTATCGCACAGATTGCAGCGCTGCGGGCGGTTGCACGAATGGGAACAACGTTCCGGTGACCGACCACGTGGGTGGCCAGAATCCCGTGAACGTGGACCCAGGCTCAAACAGTGCTGGTGCCGTGCCTGCCAACGCGGAATCAATCACAACTGTGAATATCGTCAAGAATGGCAATCGCGCGCCAGTGGGCATCGACTTCGGCTTTAACTTTTTCACGATTGTGAACACGAACGCGAGCGGACAGGGGAGCTTGGCCCAGTTTATCACGAACGCGAATGCACTGACACCGAGTAGCTTCACCATACAATCGAACTTCATGATTCCAGACGGCACGGCGCATCCGGGCATGAGCGCCACCTATGCAGACCAGCGCTCGACCATCACTGGAGGTAAGGCGTTCGTGATTAACATGGCGGGAGGAATCCTGCCGACGGTGACGGCTTCCAATATTCTGATTGATGGCAGCAAAGAGGTGACAAACCTGGGCGGGACCAATCCGAATACCAACAGCCTGGGGTCGAATTCACAGTGCGTGACCTCTGTTACAGCTGGAACGACGAAGCTGGGCACGTCTCAGACACTCTTGTCCGCGTGGACAGGGACGACGATGCCAGTCATCGAGGTCCAAAATGCGGGAGACCAGCAGTGGCAGATCAATGGAACCTCCGACACGCTGAAAGCTATTGCATTTCATCAAGCGACCATTCTCGTCAACGGCAGCTCAGACACGATTCAGGACAACCTGGTGGGTATGCACGCGGACGGAACAATTACTACGTCCGTGGCAGGAAATTATGGAATCTCGCTGGCGTATGGCGGTGGGAGGCAAATCCTGCACAACTACGTTCGGGTAAATAATTCGGCGATTCGGAATGATGGACGAGGCTCCACAGGGGACACTTACAAGTACAACGAAGTAAGTTCGCCAACGGGCGGGCAGACGAACAGCTTCGACGGAATCCTGCTTATTGGACCGGCAAACTTCTCTGGGGATCTTATCCAGTACAACTACGCTCACGACCTTGCTGGCGGAGGAATCGAGCTTGGTTTTGGATCCGGCGGGCTGCCATTGTTTTCGGGCGAAACGATTGACAACAATACAATCTGCTCCAATGGGTGGAACGTGACGGGGAATGCTCCGTACACATACAGTAGTCCCAGTTCAGAGCGGGTAAACATTGCGATCTGGGAGATTGCGCAAGGCTCCACGGTCACGATCTCGCATAACGTCATCACCAACTCCAGCGGTGTGGGCATTCTGGTGGAGAACGCGTATGGCTTCACGGTCACGCAGAACTCGATTTACCTGAACGGCTTGACATCCAACAACCTCGGACCGGGAATTGCGCTGTTCCCGAACTGTTCTACTTGCGATCCGAACAGTTTTTCGAGCTCAGCATATGCGGGTGTAACTCCGAATCTCGGCACGACGAGCAGTTCGTCACCGAACTACCAGATGAACTATCCGGTATTCACGCTGGCAACGTACACGGGAGGAAAGCTGCGGCTGAAGGGATATGTGGGCGGGGCAACGAGGCTCGCCATTGCCAACGCCAAGGTGGAGCTCTTTGTTGCAAACAATTCGGACAACAACCAAAGCGGGCAAGTTTTCCAGGGCGACGGTTTGAACGTCCCTCACGGGGAAGGGCAGACATATATCTGCTCCTTCACTGCGGATGCTACGGGGAACTTCGATGTTCAGCTTCCGAATGCGTCGGTTGCAGGATGTACAGCGTTTGCGAGCGGCGTGACGATTACGGCAGGAACGACTGTGATTACGTCAACAGCCACGGATGCGGTTTCAGGATCGACCTCTGAATTCGGTCCCAACTTCACACCGCTGGCCAGTGCTCTCACGATTTCGGGATACGTGTACCTTGACACGAATCATAACGGCAGCCTGGACTCCACCGAGACGTGGCAAAACGGGACGCAGGTTTATGTGAGTCTCTGGAACGGGGCCACCCAGATTGGAACAACGCAGACGATTCCGGCAGGAGCGGCCTACGATACGGGATTTTACTCATTTAACAATCTTGCGAATACTGGTGGAACGTACACGATTGTCTTGAGTACGACGTCGACACCGACTGGAGTTGGCAGCGCGGCTGTCCCTTCTGGGTATGTCCTGGTCAATCCAGGCGTGGCCACTATTTCAGTACCGTTTACGACAAGCACATCCGCAGTGGCGAACGAGAACTTTGGCCTCTTCCATGGATCGAAGGTAAGCGGAAGGATATTCAACGACAACGGAGCAGGCACAGGCGGCGTCGCCAACGATGGTCATTTGAATGGTACAGAACCGGGCTATAACGCCGTCATTATGATCGCGAAAGACAGCGGTTCCGTTCAGCTAGACAATACGACGACGGACGCGGCAGGAAACTACACTCTATGGCTGCCCACGACGGCAGTGAACCCGGTCACGATGACGCTGACGCCGTTTGGGGCGTACACGTATAGCGGGTTTGACACGGGGACGCCAGCGACGGCGGGCACATTTACGAAGGCTACGCTCACCTACAGCTTCACCGTGACATGGACAAACACGGCGTACACGGGGGTCAACTTCGGATTCGTGCAATCGGGTAATAGTTTTGCTCCGAACGGCGCGCAGATGACGGTCCCTGGATCGGCGGTAGTTTACCCGCACATCTATACGAGCACAACCGGAGGCAGCGTCTCATTCGCGAGCGCCGCAGTTCAAAGCCAGCCCAATTATTTCAGCGAGATTCTCTACCAGGACTCCGCGTGCAGTGGAAACATTGCGACGGCGACCTACCTGGCATGGGGCGCCGCGGTGACGATCCCAAATGGCGGCGGAAAAGTCTGCATCCTGATGAAAGAGAATGTTTCGCTGGCCGCCGGCTTTGGAATGCAGAACACGGACACGATTACGGCGACGTTTGTGTATGGCTCCGGCAGCGTTACGAATACCACGATGACCGTCTTTGACGTTACGTCAATCGGCACGAGGACGACGGGAGATTTGCAACTGTCCAAATCGGTGTACATTGATGCGACGTGTGCGAATCCGGCGAGCCCCACGTACTCGAAGATCAGTTCATCGGCGCAATCTGGGTATTGCATTAAATACCAGATACAAGCCACGAACGATGGGGCGTCTGCGATCAGCGGGCTCACGATCAACGATGAGGCTCCCCCATACACGACCCTACAGACGGGTACGCCAGCATCATCGGTTGGAACCTCCTGTACGGGGCTGACGACGGGTGCGATTACAACGAGCACGGCAGGCGCAGTGCAGGCGGCATTTACGGGGAACATGCCCGCAGGTTGCGTCGCGACACTGTTATATGAGGTGAAGTTGAACTAGAGCTGTGAGTTCTGCTGAAATGAAAATGGTACGGACGAGTGCATACCTGTCCGTACCTGTCATTTTAGGGGGCCGCGCGCTCTGGCTACCGCTCGCTGCCGACCGCGGCCTGGAAGTTGGGGTTCTTTCGCAGGCTGATCAGATTGGCCATGATGCGGAATGAGCCCGGAACTCCCTCGGGCATCTGACGAAAGAACGCGTAAGCCATGTAGATATAGGCGCCCTTTCCGTAGTGCGCGTAGAGAAGCCCACCCTTCTGCGGATCCTGGCCGCTGTCATGCATCTCAGTGAGTGCGACGTAATGGGGATCCCAAGAGCGCATAAAACCATGTCCGCGCTCTTCCACCCAGCCGTCGAAGTCCGACTTTCCGATTTTGTTTGGCCAGTTCATAAGAGGATCGTCAGGGGCAAGCAGAGTGACAGCAGCGTCCTCTTCCACTACCTTTTCAGGATCGCTAGAGAGCGTGAGGGGATAAGGGCCGTAGTTGTGGTCATACTCTCCGGTCTGATATTGAACAACAACGACGCCGCCGTTCCTTGTGTAGTCGAGCAGGCGGCTGCTGGAGGTCCTCAACTCCGGACGGGAAGCATAGGCGCGGATTCCGACGATGATTGCGTCGTAGCTGGAAAGGTCGGCAGTGGTGACGTCCTGCGTCGAGAGCAGGGTAGCGTGTACTCCCAAATCCTCAAGAGTGGGTGGGACATCGTCCCCGGTACCCATGATGTAGGCAATCTTGAGGGAGGGTGCGATTTTTATGTCAACCCCGGAGGTGCGGTAGGTTGCGCGGAGATAGTATGGGTAAGGCCTGAGGCCAGTGTACCCAACATTGTGAAATCCCTGTTTGTACTGGCCGCCATTGTATTCGGCTGCAGCGGTAACGGTGTAGGACTTCTGTTCCACCGACTTGGGCGTTATCTGAAACGTCAGCTTGCTATCACTGCCATCGGCGCCAGCAGAGAAGAGGGCAACTTCAGGCTGAGACTTCCATCCACTGGGGAGTTCGAGGTGCACCTGTCCTTGCGCGGGGCCCTTGACGTTGTTGTGGACCGTCACCTTTAGCTGGAGGGTGGCGTTGCCGAGGGGAACGATTCCGGCTTCAGGCGAGACGGTGATGGAAATCGCAGGTGCGACCAGCAATGGTTCGAGCAGCGGTCCAGGCCCGGTGAACCGGTGCACGGTTTGCACGACTGCGTCGGCAGTGGCCTCGACTCCCTCATACGAGTACCGCGCTTCGACGGACAGGGGATACGGCATGGTGGAGAGGTTCAGGAACTTCGGGTTGAGAAGGTCATAATATGGCTGCTCGAGATTGGGGCGGCTGAAGTAGGGCTGGGTCGGGACTGCGTCGGCAGAAACCGTTGCTGAGAATACAAGGTTGCGGCCTTCTCCACTCTTAAGCGCGCCTTCAAGTGAGCCTTGTGAGGCCATAGCCCACTCAGAACCGGAGCTTGAGAGTACGCGGGCTTTGAGTACGTTGACGGGTTGGCTTCCCTGATTAGAGAGATTCACGTTGAAGTAGAAGCTCTGGCCAGGTATGACAGCCTGAAAGGTAGGTGCCTGATTGGACATGCCGCCCATTGGGCCTGAGAAGAGTGAGTCTTTCGAATTCGTGACTGTCGCCTGCAGACTGATTCCAAGTGCCTGCCCGAGGGCGCTGTTGAACTGCTGTTGTTTGATCAGGAGTTCGTGCCGCATGTTGTACTGTGCATCGGCGGGCAGGTTGGCGGCGGCGATATCGGCAAGCAGTTTGTCTGTTTGAGCGAGTCCCTTGGCGAGAAACGGTGCGATCTTTGCAGGATCAACCGCATCGAATGCCGCAACCGCCTGCTGCACGGTGGCGGCGAGTTCGTTCAGCCTGGCCTGCCATGGCTTCTGGGATGAGAGGGGGGCATAGGTGGCGATCCCGGCGAGAGACGTATCGATGCCCTCAAAGAAGTCAGATTCATGTTCAGGCGTGGGGGCGGAGACACGCGAGGCGTAGAGATGATAGGGAGATGACACCGCCTGCTTAGGGGGAGCGCCGATGCCGCCATTCTGCGATTTCTGCAAGGAAAGCCCTTCGCGCGCAAGGGTTAAATAAGAACGTGCAAGCAACGGGCTATATTCGCCCACGGGAACTTCAAGGGTCGTCGTCGGAATTCCCTCGATCCAAGAACCGGTGACGTAGTTTCGGAAGCGAACTGGTTCCCAGTGCCCAGTTGCGTAATCGTAGATGCCCTTGTCTGTAACACGGGCAAAGGGTATGCGGGCGTACACCTTGAGCGGTGCCCACGGGAGTAGTCCTTCCTTGATCTGGTCGGGGAACACCGTGGGATCGCCGGCGGCGTTGTAGATCTCCTGCGCCATCAGTCCGGAAACCTGGTGATGACCATGACCGTCCGATACATTTCCGGCGAATACCGACGTCACGACAAGTGGGCGGGTCAAACGAACGACGCGCACACAGTCATAGAGCACACGGTCGTGTCCCCAGTTTTTCAATGTCTCTTCGATGGTCTTCGAGAATCCAAAGTCGGCAACGCGGGTCCAATACTGATGAACTCCGTAGGCGTTCCCGGCGGCGAGCAACTCCTGCGTGCGAACAAGGCCGAGCCGGTCCCAGTAGTCCGAGGACATCACGTTCTGTCCGCCTTCGCCCCTCGTGAGAGTCAGCAGCGTTGTTTCGGCTCCCCGGCGGCGGCTCTCATAGGTGAGCAATCCCCCGTCCTCATCGTCCGGATGAGCCACGACCATCAATATGCTTGCGCGCGTTTGCAGCTTTTGCAGGCTTTGCCAGACTGCGGCAGCTCCGCGATCCACCGGAAGAGGTTCAGCAAAGGCAGAAGAATGGGGCAGGGGAGATTGTGCATTAGCAATAGACGCGAAGCAGAGGGAGATTACGAAGACGGCGAAGGACTTCAGGACGGGGAATGGTCTCATCGGAGAGCTCCTATCGGAGGTTGAGCAGAAGAACAAGACTCTTAGAATACAGGTAGAGGGATACCATGCCTGAGAATCTTTGTAAAGCACCTTTGTAAAGACAATCTTCAAAGAACTCAGCCGCCAATCCTAAGTGGAAATGTGCCCTGGAGCATAGAATACCGGCTCAAGCAAAGAGATTCGCTCCGGCGTGAATCTCCACAAAAAACACAAATATTCTCCTTGACGAGCTTAGTAAAGAGCCTTAAAGTAGTCTCCCACTAGCTGAAAGTCTGATTGATGCGTTGTCTGCAATTTGAGGAGGCTCAAAACTATGATGAAGATCTACTGCAGGTCTGCACTCTCCGCGGTTCTAGCGCTTCTGTTATTGGTTGTTCCTTCCTCGATCGCATTTGCGCAGTCGCAGTCGATCAACGGGAGCATCCGAGGCACGGTTACCGACAATACGGGAGCTCCGATTGTGGATGCCCTGGTCACCATCAAGAACATCGATACTGGATTTGTGCGTGAGGTGAAGTCCGATGATGCGGGCCTCTATCTCGCACTTGCATTGCCAATTGGTAACTATTCGGTATCCGCGAGTTCGCATGGGTTCGCGCCACTGACCCAGACGGGAATCCACCTGACTGCCGGAACAGAGGCAAATGTGGATGAGCGCCTGTCTCCAGGTTCGGTTGCAACAGAGATCCAGGTGACTAGCGACGCGCCGATTGTTGAGACTTCGCGGTTGGACCTGGGCCGAACGATCAGCATTGAGGAGACGCAGAACCTCCCACTCACTTCACGGAATCCGTACAACTTCATTCTGTTCCAGCCGAGCGTCAGCGGTCACCCGAACCCGGAGAATGGAATTCCGCGCACGTTAAACACCAACGGCCTGGTGGACCGCGTGAACTATCAGTTGGATGGCATGGTGGATACCGAAACTGACCGATACGGACTTCGCTTGTTTGCGGTTTCAGACTCCTACATTAAGGAAATCGAGACCATCTCCAACAGCTTTGCCCCCGAATTCGGCAATACTGCCGGCATCATCTATAACAGCATCACAAATTCCGGCACGAACAAATTCCACGGACTGGGCCAATACATCTGGCGTCCGAAGGCGGCGAGTTCCTGCCCGCTGCTCAACAACTGCGATCCAACGGTAAAGGGCGGCATCGTGAAGCCGAGCCTGCACGTTGACGATTTTGTAGGGAATGTTGGCGGCCCAATCGTAAGAGACAAGTTCTTCTTCTTTGTTGCTTATGAGCACCTGAAGCGTGGCAACCCCACGGGCAACACTATCTCCGCCGCAAACCAGGCCGCGCTGGAAAATCTCGGTGTAAGCGCATCGGACTTTGCGACTGCGCCGCAGGTTCAGTATGCGCAATGGTTCGACCTTCGCGGCGACTACACGATCAATAAGAAGAACCAGTTTTTCCTGCGCTACAACTATTTCCGCAACACCTATCCCTTCAATACGAACGCTGGCGGACTCTATGCGATCAGCGCTGCATCCGATTTCCAGGACCGCGCTCATATCATCGGAGCTCAGCTCATCACCACGGTGTCCCCCAACTTGCTCAACGAGTTCCGTGGTTCCTGGCCCTATCGCAATGAACATCACGTTGCCGATGCCCGCACCGGACCCGGACCAATGGTCACGATTACGAGCGTTGCGAACTTTGGCGGATCCAATGGAGTTGACGACAAGTTTCAGGAAAAGATTCCCAGCTTCAACGACAACGTTACGTGGATCAAGGGAAGGCATTCGATCAAGTTCGGAATGGGATTCCAGAAGAACCTGGACACGCAGTTGGCCGATGTTTACACCCAGTACACGTTTGCGTCCATTGCGCAGTATGCGTCCGCCAAGAATGGAACCACTCCGCAGGTTTACTCAAGCCTCAGCGCTAGCATCGGTCACCCCGGAGCTGCGTACCACTCGGTTTTCCTGAACTTCTTCGGGCAGGATACGTGGCAAGTTCGCAGGGATCTGATTTTGACCTTCGGAGCCCGCTATGATCAGTATCGTGCTCCTACGCCTCCGGCTGGCGAACCGTTTGCCTATACGAGGAGTTTCCGCACCCCAATGGGCGATGTTGCCCCACGCATCGGAATCGCCTATTCTCCACGCCCGACCACGGTAATTCGTTTGAACGGTGGAATGTTCTACGAAGCCACACCAACTAACGCCTGGTATAACCCGCTCTATAACAATGGAAACGCAGGAAACGGGAGCTACATTGCCGTTATTGCCGGTTCCACCACGCCGGGCACTTGCCAGACCGCATTCCCGAACAGTCCGCAGACGGTTGCCGCGGGATGCCTGCCGACTACGCAGAGCATCTATGCGCTGACGCCGAAGTTCAAGAACGAATACACGTTAAACGCAAACGTTCAGGTGCAGCAGCAACTCGCAAAGAACGACTCGGTGACCGTCGGTTACATTATGACGAACGGGCGCAACATGCAGTTTCTGCGCAATATGAACCTTATCAACCCAGTGAGCACGCTTGCTGATGGGCGTCCTGTCTTCTCGACGACGGTGAGCGCGGCGACGAGGCTCTACCCTCAATTCAACAATATCACCCTGATCGACACCGGATCGAACTCGTCCTACAACGCATTCACCGCTACATTCGATCACCGCATGTCCGCGGGCCTTTCCAGCAGCATCTCGTACACGTGGTCGCATGCAATCTCGAACACGCCGGAAGGGACATCCTACGAGTTCAGCACCCCGGTCGAGGATCCGACGAATCCGTGGCGTGACCGCGGAAACAGCGGTATCAACCGGCCGCACTCCCTGACACTGAGCACCGTCTATGAGCCGAGCTTCCACCTTGAAAACCGCATCCTGAACGGGGTGGTTTCCAATAACAACTTTGCGATTCTCGGAAACATGTCTTCTGGTGACCAGCAGAACATTACGGTAAGCCAGAAACTGAATGGCGATGGTCTCTCTACGAGCCGGCCACTGTATGTTGGCCGCAATACGGCGCGTGGGCCGTCAATTTACCAGTTTGATATGCGGTACACGCGCACGCTTGGCAAATTCTTTGAGCAGCGTATCAGCCCGAAAATCGTAATCGAAGGCAATAACGTGTTCAACCACACCAACGTGACTTCGATCAACTCTAGCGCCACCGTGAACTCGGCAGGCACAATCCTGACCCAACCAACCTTCAAGCCATCCAGCACGCTTCTCGAGGCGCGCATCCTGCAATTCGGTGTGAAGATAGACTTCTAACTTTGCATCAAGGAACGAAGGACAATGACTGAAGTGAATAAGAAGAGGGCAGGACTCGAGGATAGACCGGTGTTCCCCGCGCCGGTCTATCGCGAGACAGTACTTGCGCAGGTGTTTGCGGACGCTAAGCGGTACTATCTTTCCCCACTGCTTGAAATTGAATACGCCCACACGTTGATGCTGGCACGCCAGCAGATCATGCCGGCAAACGAAGCAGCCATCTGTATTCGAGCTCTCGACCGCCTTGACCGTCAAGAGGTGCTAAATGCCGAATACGATGGCTCCTTCGAGGATATGTTCTTCCTGATTGAGCAAAAACTAGCGACTGCATGCGGCGGAGAAGTAGCTGGCAAGATGCACACGGCACGCAGCCGTAATGACATCGACCTGACAATGTATCGAATGGTGCTGCGAGACCTGCTTGCGCGAACTTTGGAGGCAATTGTAGTCCTGCGCGGGCGATTGGCAGACCTGGCATGGGAGCATCGCGCCGCGCTCGTGCCAGCTTATACGCATAATCAACCGGCGCAACCGACGACGCTTGGCCATTACCTCATGGCGTTTATAGAGATTCTTGAGCGCGATTCGGAACGACTCATTTCCGCGTATGGACGGGTGAATCGGAATCCGCTTGGTGCGTGCGCAATTACCACCACAGGTTTTCCAATTGACCGCGGTCTGACGCAGCGGTTGCTGGGTTTCCAGGGCTTACAGGTGAATTCGTACGGTGCAATCGCATCGGTCGATTACCTGACAGAGAGTTGTTCTGTGCTGGCGGTTTGCATGGTGAATTTAGGACGCTTTACGCAGGACCTGATGCTCTGGAGCACGGCTGAGTTCAGCTATTTTCGTCTCTCGGACGCATACGTGCAGATCAGCAGCATCATGCCGCAGAAGCGTAATCCAGTCCCCCTGGAGCACGTGCGAGTGCTGGCTAGCAGGGCACTTAACCAAGCGCAAAGCGTTCTCGGGTGCGTCCACAACACGCCGTTTACTGACATGAACGACTCCGAGGATGACTTACAACCGTTGGCATATGTGGCATTCGAGGATGCGAACCGGTGTCTCCGTCTATTGACTGGGGTCCTCGAGGAGGCGGAGTTCAATACGGAGCGAATGGCCGCCGCTGCGGAAAGCAACTTTCTTACCGTGACCGAATTGGCAGATACGCTGGTTCGCTCAACGGGAATCAGTTTCCACGCGGCCCACCATCTGGTAAGCGAAGCGGTAAAGAACATGATTGCAGCCGGAGTGGGATACGATCATGCCGCAATCGCGGCAATCATCGAGCGCGAATGCTATCCAGACACGAAGGGCAGAACTTGGGTTACCAGCGAACAGATCCGTCAATCCCTAAGCGCACGGAACTTTGTAGATGTCCGTCGAATTGCAGGTGGTCCTGCTGCTGAGGCTCTGGAACCTGAAATCCAACGTGCACAGAAGCAGGTAGTCACGGACCAGCGCTGGGTGGAAAACGCAAATGAACTGACGCTGCAGGCCCATGCCCTGTTGCGGGAAGAATGCGATAAGTTGCTGCTCGTTGAGAAAGACAGTCTGGCCGGGCTATGACAATGTTGACGAAAGGGCCGCAAGCTTCTCAGATGGATCATTCAGAGCCGTATGCTCACTGGATGCTGCGGGAAATCTACGAACAGCCAGAGACCTTGGCCGCCACCCTTGGCCGGTACGTAGATGGCGATGGTTTCCGTAAAGACGCCTGTGCACCGATTCGTGAGTGGCTAAAGGCAACCAGGGGCGAAATCGTAATCGCCGCCAGCGGTTCCAGTCGCCACGCGGGGCTAGCAGCAGAGTTGATGATTGAGGACTTGAGCGGTATTGCTGTGGATGTGGAATATGCGAGTGAGTATTGTTATCGGTCTGAGACGGCAAAGAAGAATGCTTCCGTAATGATCATCTCGCAATCTGGCGAGACGGCGGATACGCTGGCCTCCCTACGCAAAGCGAATCTCGCCGGGCACCCCACGTTAGCAATCACGAACGCGGAAGATTCCACAATGGCCAGAGAGGCAAGTGTCTCGTTCCCCACGGACGCCGGGGTGGAGCGAGCAATCCCGGCAACGAAGAGCTTTACCGCGCAGTTATTGAACCTGCGCCTGCTCTCGTTGCTCGCTGCGGAATCGCGGCAGACGGTAGATGAGAACGACCTTAGTGTGCTGCTTCGTGAATTATTGGAGATACCGTCCAGAGTAGAAAAACAAATGAAGAACATGGAACGATCCGTGCGGACGATTGCGGAAGATTATCGAATCGTAAAGAACTTTCTCTTTCTGGGAAGGGGCATTCACTATCCGATTGCCCGTGAGGGCGCGCTCAAACTGAAGGAGACAGCGTACCTGCACGCGGAAGGCTATCCGAGTGGCGAGCTAAAACACGGCCCCAATGCACTGGTGAGCGATGATACTGCGCTGGTGATGATCGCGACGGTGGACAGAAGAGATGTGGGATCGGTACAGCGATATGAAAAGGTTCTGAATCTGATGCACGACACGCGCGAACAGGGTGCAAATATAGTGGCGGTTGCAAACGCCGGCGACGACACGGTTCGGGCTCTTGCGAAACATGTAATAGAGGTGGAGGAAACGACAGAGGCCCTTCTCACGATCTGTGAAGTGATCCCGCTTCAGTTCCTGTCGTACATAATGGCAGTCAACAATGGCATTGACGTGGACCATCCGCGAAATCTTACGAAAGCTGTCCTGACGGAATAGCTGGAGCGGCGATTCCAGCCCTTGCAGGCGGATGGGGAACATTGTTCTTGACCACGACAGATACGACCATAAGATGGGTGTTCCGAGGCCGATGACAGTATCTCCCAACAACCCGGAGTTCGATATGTTGATTGACCTTGACAGTCCACTGATCGTGAGGCAGCCCAAGTGGATGCGTGATACGAATTGTCGGGAACTCCTGCGACTGGTGAGACAGCATTCGCCCTGTTCGAGAGCCGACCTGGTCCGATATTCGGGGCTGACTGCGCCAACAGTCTCTGCTGGCATTGCCGCGTTGCACCGCCGAGGCTTGGTCGAGTTCATCGGACCGGGCCGTTCGAATGGCGGCAGGCCGCCCAGGATGGTGCAGTTTAATGCGAAACACGGTTACGTTGTGGGGGCTGATGTCGGCGGCTCAAATGTGCGGCTGGAGCTTGCCGATCTCAATGGCTCAGCGGTTGGCAGGTGGTGCGCCTCACTCGGCGCGGACCGGACTCCTGAGGTTGTGACGGACATCATCGCCGAAGGTACGGGGCACCTCTTGAAGCAGCATGAGGTTCAGTTGAAACGAGTTCTTGCGCTTGCCGTCGGAGCTCCCGGCATCACAGACGTGAGTGCTGGCGTGGTGCGCGCAGCACCTAATCTTACAGACTGGGACAATGTTCCGTTGCGACGGATGTGCGAGCAGAAGACAGGACTGCGCACGATCATCGAGAACGACGTGAACCTCGCTGCTCTGGGCGAGAGCTGGTGCGGTATTGCTAAGGGAGCGCGGAATTTTATCTTTATTGCAATTGGGTCCGGAGTGGGAGGAGGAATTGTTATTGATGGAAAACTCCATCACGGCGTTGACTGGTCGGCAGGTGAGCTGGGCTATCTTCTGGTGCCTGGAGTTGTGAAGCAGGCGCTTGACGTGAATGCCCTTGGGGCACTCGAGAGTGAAATCGGGGGGAAGGCAATTGAGCGCGAGTGGCAGCAGAGAATAAGCACAAGGTCCGACCTTCTGGCTCCACTTCGCGCAACGGAGGTTTTTGACCGTGCACTCAGCGGCGACGCGCTTGCGCTCGAAATGTTTACACGCGTGGCAGAGCTCTTGTCACTTGCGATCATCAATGTAAGCATCGTTCTGAACATGTCGCTCGTCGTGCTCGGGGGTTCCGTGGGGCGACACCCGGCGCTCGTCGATGCGGTGCGGCAGTTACTCAACGCTCATCAATTTTCCTGCCCGAAGGTGGTTGTAAGCAGCCTGGGTGTCGATGCGCAGCTATCCGGCACGATCTGGCTAGCGCTGCAGTCAGCCGAAGCAAATGGTTTCAAAGTCAGGCAGCCGACAGGCGGAGTTCGCGCAGAGAGTACCTCTTCAATCACAAGAGAGACGGATTACTGATGCAGCACACGACTGAAAATCGTCCTCTGATCCGGGGCATGGGCTTGGGCAGCGCTGTGTTGCTCAATATACTGGACATGATCGGCGTCGGGCCATTCGTAACCATTCCGCTGATTATTGGCGCAATGGCAGGGCCGCAGGCCTTGCTGGGTTGGATATTTGGCGCACTGTTCGCCGTGTGTGATGGTCTTGTGATTTCGGAACTGGGCGCAGCGATGCCGCAGGCTGGCGGTTCCTACAACTTCTTAAAGGAAATTTACGGACCGAACAAGTGGGGGCGGCTGCTCAGTTTTCTGTTCGTCTGGCAGGTCACGTTCAGCGCACCTCTGTCGATCGCGTCCGGCTGCCTCGGGCTGTCCAGTTATGCCAGCTACTTCTATAAGCCTTTGACTCGGCAGATTGCATCGCACAATATGCAGTTGCATCTGCCGTTTCTCGGCACACTACAAGCCAATGCGGTTGTGACGCCGGGAACCGCTGTGGCGATCCTCACGGTGTGCTTGTCGGTATTCCTGTTGTATCGCAAGATCACGGATATTGCCTGGTTCTCACGGCTGCTGGCAATTGGAGTATTCGGGTCGCTGGCGTGGATCATTTTTACCGGGGTCACCCATTTTGACCGCCACATTGCATGGAACTTTCCTGCCCACGCATTTGAACTGACGCCGCAGTTCTTTACCGGATTGGGTGCCGCGATGCTGGTGGCGAGCTATGACTACTGGGGCTATTACAATATCTGCTTCCTGAGCGAGGAAGTGAAACAGCCTGAGAAGAACGTGCCGCGTGCTGTGATGATCTCGATTGGCGTAGTGGCTGTGCTCTACATCACGATGAATGTGAGCGTGCTGGGAGTGGTGCCGTGGCAGGAGTTGATGTCCACGGCGCATTCGCCAACACGGTTCTACGTGATGTCCGTAATGATGGAGCGGGTATATGGAAGCTGGGCAGGGTATCTGATTACTGGCTTAATCGTGTGGACTGCCTTTGCTTCGGTATTTTCGCTGTTACTCGGCTACTCTCGTGTGCCATATGCGGCGGCGCTGGATGGAAACTATTTCCGCGTATTTGGCAAAGTTCACTCGAAACACCGTTTCCCGTATGTTTCCCTGTTGGCGCTCGGGGGACTGGCTATTGCATTCTGCTTCTTGTCGCTGGCCGATGTGATTGCGGCCCTCGCTGTTATCCGAATCATGCTTCAGTTCCTGCTGCAATCGGTGGGAGTTATCGTGCTACGGATTCGGCGTCCGGATATGCCAAGACCCTTTCGGATGTGGCTGTATCCTTTGCCTGCACTCATCGCGACGGTCGGCTTCATCTACATCCTGTTCTCACGACCGGGATTTGGACGGGAGATTCGGTATGCGTTGGTCTTATTGATTACCGGACTCATTCTCTATTTCGTGCGTGCAGTCACACGAAAGGAATGGCCGTTCCAAGTGGAGGGTGTAGAAGAGCGCGGTGTTGTATAGCGATTGGAGACCAGCTATCCCTTCGCCTGGTAGTAAACGGCACGCAAGTGGCGCTTGGGCTCCAGGTCCGGACACAGGCCTGCGATTGACTCCGTGGCCCCGACAATCAAACTTCCTTCTTTTGCCATGCACCGTATGAGATTGCGGAAAAGTCTGGTCTTATCAATTTCGCTGAAGTAGATTGCGACGTTACGGCAAAAGATGATGTCAAAAGCGGCCGGAAATGAAAACGGCTCCAGCAGATTCATCGTGCGGAACGTGGCGAGGGCACGGATTTCATCGCGGACGCGCCATCTCTCACCAGATGCGATGAAGTGCCGGGTTAGCATCTCTTGCGGTAGTCCTCTTTCCAGTTCATACCGACTGTACTCGCCATAGCTTGCCTGAGCCACGGCTTTGTTGGAGAGGTCAGTACCCATGATCCGGATGTCATAGCGCGAGAGGTCGCCGAGTAGCTCCTTGAACACGATTCCCGTGCTATAAGCTTCTTGCCCCGTCGAACACGCAGCGCTCCAGATGCGAATGGGGACACGTGCCGCGCCGGATCGGTTCCGGCGGTCGATAATGTCGGGAATCAGCTTGTTTCGAAGCAGATCAAAAGGCGCAGTATCACGAAAGAACGAGGTTTCATTTGTAGTGATAGCTTCGATGATCTTGCGACGCAATGTGTTGGTCGTATCAGCACGAGCTTTTGCGAGAAGCTGCGAAAAGTTGAGGGCGCAGCACTCGGAGAGCAGGCTACCGAGACGTGTCTCAATCAGATAGCCCTTGGTGCTGTCCAGGGATATTCCGCTGATCTCATGGACGTAGCGAGACCATAGCGTCAATTCGTCGGGGGTGATTGCGACAGTCACCGTTGCCCTCTCTTCACGGCTGAAGTTATGCGTGAAGCAATCGCGTCGAGCGGAAGAATGGTGTCGGTGACACCGGCATCGACCGCAGACCGCGGCATACCATAGATCACCGAACTAGACTCATCCTGAGCAATAACAAAACATCCGTGGCGTTTCAGGAGGCGTAACCCTAGCGTGCCATCACTGCCCATTCCGGTGAGGATGACGGCGACAGAACGACCAGGAAAGCAACTTGCAGCCGAGCGGAACAGGTAATCCACCGCAGGTTTGCAATTATTCTCGGGGGGATCATCCGTGATATGGATCAGTGGCTTCCCGTCCGGGGAATGTGCAAGCCGCATTTGGCGGCCTCCCGGGGCGATGTATGCAACGTTGGGCTGTGGCGATTCCTGATGAACAGCTTCCCGAACGCTAAGGGCGCACTTGGAATTCAAGTCATCAGCCAATGCCTGAGTGAACACAGCCGGCATATGCTGCACGATCAGAATGGGCACGCCAATGTCTGCGGGGATCGCCGGCAACAATCGACCCAGCGCAACGGGACCACCCGTGGATACGCCGATGAGGACCATCTCCGGCTTGGCCAAACCTGAGAGACGCTGCATTCGTCCGGTAATGCCTTCGAGGGCAGCGGCAGCGGGTGCCCGCGCCGGGGTTGGTGCAAGTGGTGCCGGCGGTGGATTGCGCAGAATAGACCGAATCTCCAAGCGGTTCGCAATGGCACGAATCTTAGGAGTCAGTTCCCGGACCAGGAACTCGCGGCTCTGCTCAGGGCTCGTACCTTCCGGTTTGATGAGGAAATCGAATGCGCCCTTGGCGAGCGCACGCAAGGTAAGCTCGCCGCCACGGCGAGAGACCGCACTGACCACAATCACTTCAACGGACATGCCAGCCCGACGCAGCTCGTCGAGAACTGCCAAGCCATCCATCTCCGGCATTTCGATGTCGAGAGTGACAAGATCAGGGCGCAAATCCCTGATCTTCTGCAAGGCGAGTCTCCCATTGGCTGCATTGCCGACCACTTCCACACCCGGCACAGCCAACAGCGCATCAGAGAGCACTCGCCGGAAAAACACGGCATCATCGACCACTAGAACTCGGAGACTCATTTCATCGTTTCTTCGTGTGACAGTGATAGGCTTGTGCCATCGTAGGGATTGAGGACTGCGATTGGATCCAAGAGAGCGGCCAGGCGATCTCCGCACCGAAACACTCCAATCAACTTCTGCATCTGCACGCCATTAAGGTTAGGAGGAGGTGGCAGCAGATCGCCTGTGCCAATCTCGACGGTATCCTGCACACTGTCCACCAGGAGCCCAACGGGTTCGCCTTTCCAGTCTGCGATAAGAATACGGTTCTCGGAAGATCTGTCAGCCAGCGGTAACTCCAGCCGCATCTTCAGGTCGATGACGGTAACGATTCTCCCGCGCAGATTCCGGATGCCAGCTACATAAGCAGGGGCGTGGTGGACGGGCGTAACCTCGCCGACCATCACTACCTCTTGAATGATGGCGGTATCTAATCCGAAGGTGCCTCCTCCGAGAAGGAAGGTTGCGACTAGAAGATCGTCGCCGCTGCTTTGCCTAAAGCTGTCTTTTGCCATGTCTATCTCACTCCAACCAAGACTGCGATATTTATGTTGACGCGCCAATGCGCCATGACGCTGGGTTGGCACGCAGGTTCTATTTCACTGACAGAGTCTTCACCTTTTCCCGGCTGACTGGAGCTGTAACGTATCCGATCGCGCCCGGTGCTGAAGCAACGTAATCAATCAATGCCGATTCACTCTCAAAGGCTCGCGGCATCGTGCCCTGTCCGGCGAATACGATGGAACGCCACGACGCGCGAAACGCCGCTTCACTCTTTCCGATGTAGCTCCGCAGAAAAGCTTCGTGGGCAGCCCCGTCCTTCAGCGTGACCGGCACGGCTCGTGTTCCGTCGGAGAAATTGGAGGATGCTCCGATGAAGATCTCCTTCAGGTCTGCTTTGGAGATCGCCGAGATCTTAACGTTTGAGTTCGCGATAATGACTTGCGCTTGACCTGCGCTGACACCGAGGAGGAAGAACAGGGCAACTGAAAGCAAGAGATTAGTTCTCATAAAAGTCCATTCCTCCTGACTAGAAAATGAATCCAATTTTTGCCACTACTACCTTGCTCTGTGATGTAAGGGGATTCGGGTTGTTAAAGCTGTAGTAGCCAACCCCGTTGCCATCAATGAAATGTCCCTCGAGCTTTGCGTAAAAATACGAGTTGATGTCATAGCGGCTGGACACTGCCCAATCACGGTAGTAGTTCGCCGGGTTGGACCTGTCAGGGGATGAGGCCAAAAGATAGTGCGTGTAATAGGTGCCTAACTGAAATTTGTCGGTGACGCGGCACGAGGCCATTGCAAACCACGAGCGCGTGTCAGATACGCTGATGGCCGGGGCTGAGTTGGTAAGCGTGATGTTGGTGTATTGCACGAGCTTTGTGTATTGATATGAGAAGGAGAGCTTCTTCACGTCATATTGTGCGTAGTAGGTGGGCCAATAAGCGAGCGGTTGGCTCAATGTTCCAGTAGTGAATCGTCCTGATGCGTCGTAAGTCATCAGTGATCCACCGATTTTCAATCCCTTGGCTGGCGTCTTCCAACGTAAGTCGAATCCGGGAGTTTTGCCCGATGGCTGACCAACCAGCTTGAGCCCTTGTGCCTGGAACAACGCAGCGTAACCGTCATTAGACGCGTAATAGTAATCGCCGTAGTAGATGCTGTAATCAGCGCCCCCCCACTTCTTTGGAAGGAGCAGCTTTCCGTAAACCTCAACTCCATACTGGGAGAGATTGGTTTCTCGCAGGTCCACCGCGTAGATCGGTTCGGGCAGAAGCGACCAGAGGTAGCCCGGGTCGGCGTCCTGTGTATCGTTATATAGGCCCCACCGAATTTTCACTTTTCCAGCCCGAATACCAACCCAGCGGTTCACCCGATAATCGCCGAGCGCCCAATCTACGGACAGGTTAGAGTCCCCGAAACTTCCCAGGCGAGTCATGTGAACCTGTGCGCCAATGCGGAGTTTCTCTGTGACCTGGTCATTGAGATTGACTGCTGCTTCAGACCAGGAGGCGCTGCCCGAACTGGTGTTCATTCCCATGTAATTGTTGCTGCCCGAATAGACGAATGCTTGAGTGGCGAAGCCGTGGATCTGCAGATTGTGATCATCCTGCGCCAGCGCAGTACACGAACAGAATCCAACCGCCAGCACAAGCGAAGCTAAGTACCGCATGGAGACCTCCGAATGCCGGTGAAACACACGCATCACTATCGGCAGTAGCTGGATTCGCCATCAAGGTGTGTTCCGCTGGCCGAGTGAGGCTGGCGATCCCGACGATGGGGGCGACTAGACGTGCGCTGTCAGCCTCCGGCGGGAGTACCCGGGGAGTCCCGCCGAAGGCTGGTGCAGCGACTACATCCTGAACTGTGCCACTTGCGTCTTGAGCTGTTCCGAAAGATGAGAGAGCTCAACGGCACTGATCTGCACCTGCTCGCCACCGCGGCGGATGTCCGCAACATCGAGGTTCACGCCGGCAATTTCGCGGGCAATTGACTTGGATACCTCAGCAGTCTGCGCAATGTGGGCATTCGCGTCGCGTACTCCGGCAGAGGCCTGTGCGATGTTGCCGGCGACATCCCTGGTTACGGCTGCTTGTTCCTCGATTGCGGCTGCGATGCTGGAGACGATGCCGCCAACTTCCTTGATCACGGCAGTGATGTCGTCGATGTCGCGGATGGCGGTGCCCGCAGAATTCTGAACTCCGGCAATGCGCGCCTTGATGTCTTCGGTTGCTTCGGCGGTCTGGCGGGCGAGTTCCTTGATTTCATTCGCAACGACGGCGAAACCCTTTCCCGCCGCTCCGGCGCGAGCAGCCTCGATGGTTGCATTGAGTGCCAGGAGGTTGGTTTGCGCAGATATATTAGTAATCGTTTCGGTGACTTGGCCAATCTCTTGCGCTGCCTTGCCGAGTGTCTGCATCTGTTCGGATATCTCAATTGCCTTACTGTTCGCCTGTTCGCTGGTGACCCGAGCGCGCGCGGTGTTGGCTGCAATGTCGCCGACGGTTGCGCTCATCTCTTCCGTTGCGCTGGCCACGGAACTCAGGCTGGCTGAGGATTGCTCCATTCCGGAGGCAACCGACATGGTGCTCGCGCTCGCCTCTTCCGCTGCCGCTGCAACCCCTGTTGCCTTCTCAGAGACGGACGCGACTCCGGAAGCAGTCTGCGCTGATACGGATGAGAGTTGTGTTGCGGAAATTCCGAGGGTTTGGACACCACTCGAGATGTCTGTCAACAGGAGGCGAAGGCTCCCGGACATAGTCTCCATGGCTCTTGCCAGGGCACCGAACTCGTCAGTTCGCTCCATGAACTTGGCGGATACCGATGCAGTCAGGTTGCCATGTGCTATTTCTTCGAGATGGGCCACTGCGCTGTTCATCGGTGCGGAAATGCTGCGGCTTAGAAAAAACGCGAGGCTGAATCCAAGGACGGCGACTAAGAGCGTCGCAAATGTTAACGTGAGGACGGCTGTGGACGCCGCAGCTTCCATGTTATCCGCCTCCACCTCAATCAGGTGCTGAAGTGAATCGTCCAATTCCAGCAGGACAGCCTTGGTTTTTGCGTTGTAAGGCGTAACAACTTCGGACATGTACCTGGCGGCGGCGGTTTCGCTTGCAGGGTTGTTCGGTTTCCGAATCCGAAATACCTCGCTGATAACGTTGTGATACTCCGCAGTGCGGTCAGCGATCATGTTCACCCGATCCCTGTTCGCCTGGAGAACGAAACGCGGACTCAGCTCCTTCAATTTCTGGACGTTAGCATCCAACTTCTTGATCTCAGCCTCGCAATCATTCTTTGATCTTGCTGAGAGATCGGGATTGTCGCCGATTAGGATGAACTCCCTTGCCTTGCTTGAGACCTGATTGAGATGCGCAATGAATTCTCTGGAGTTCTCCATTGCCGGTATTCTGAGAGTTACCATGCTCTGATCCAGCCGATGCATGGTGGAGATCTTCATATACGTGATCAATGAACTGCAAACGGTCAGCAGCGAGATAGCCGTAAATCCAATTCCAAGCTTGCGTCCTATCGATAGCTTCATGGTTCAACTCTCCTGGCGTAATCGCCTTTGTTCGAAGGCGCGGCCCGTTGCGTACCTGTTGTTCGTTGCCTCTCTGAAGGCTAAACGTGAATCCCTGATTGGGCGGAAGTGCTCACTGCCAGAAGGCGCTGCAATCCGGCTAGCAAGTTGTCGCGATCCAGCTTTGTCTGATATTCGTTGACTCCGGCATCCTTGCCCCTTGCGAAGTCTTCATCACTGGCGAGCGAAGTGACAGCAATCACCGGCAGCCCGGCCGTGCGCTGATCTGCCCGGATTCGTCTTGTCAACCCCAAACCGTCCAGGCGGGGCATCTCGACATCTGTGACAACGATGCTGATTTGGTCGATGTTTTCAAGAAGCAGATTCCACGCAGCTTCGCCATCGGGGGCGGCAATAACTGTGAAGCCGTCTTCTTCAAGAAAGCGACTTACCTGGGACCGGAAGAAATCAGAATCCTCCGCAAGCAGAACTGTCTTTCGCTCGGCCTCGGCGGATTGAGGTTTCTCCGCAATGCGCTGCGCCGCCCATTCCGGCCAAGTAGAATCCACGAGTTCGAAGAGATCCACAAGCAAAGCAGTTCGGTTGCGAATAATCGCTGAACCCGCAACTCCCCGCTGGCGGTGCGTGGTCTGATCGATTGCCGAGTTTGTCTCGATCACATCTACCGGCATGGCGCCGAGCAGCCCAACTTCATGGCCTCGAATGTTGGAGATCATTACAGCAAGTTCCTTGGCGTCGTCCATAGAGGCAACCTGTGCTGTATCAGAGAGTGTGACCAGGGGGAGGAAGCCGTCCCGATGCTGCATTGTCCGTCTGCCGCCCACGTTCTCCACCTGTTCTGGACGAATCCGCTCAATCCGCAGCACGGTGTCCAATGGGACCGCGCAGAGCTGCTCTGTCCCGTTGTGGAAGAGAAGCAGCGCGTGGGTATCGGTAAGTCTCTCCTGTTCGGCGGCGAGGCTCTGTTCGCGGGCGCGGGCCGTGCCGGAGACGATGCCCAGTTCCGCTTTGGCAGCAAGACCGGCGATATCCAGAATCAGCGCGAGTGTTCCATCGCCTAGAATGGTTGCACCGGCATACTCGACCAGCCCCTTCAGATGACAACCCAAGGGCTTAACAACTATTTCTTCAGTATCGTGGAAGCCGCCCACGACGAGCCCGTAGGTCTGGGTCCCGGTTGTGACGACTACCACTTCGAGTGCGGACGCAGCCCTTCGCCGTCGTTCCGGGGTGCCTCGGTCGAGTGTTGCGGCAGGTGCTTCGGTTTTCTGTTCGCTGGTGCCTTCCACGGAATGACGGGGTGAACGCCGGTCAGCCAGGCGTGAGCGACGATCAATTTCGCGGCTGTTCCCGCTATTGGGATCGATATACGTGGGCACCACGCCCACGAGACTTGCAAAGCGGACGAGCGGGATGAGACGGTCTCGCAAAACCAGAACTTCAGTCCCGCCAACAATCTCGATTCTCGTCTTTGTCTTGCCTGGTTGCACGCGCAGCAATTCCTCCACGTTGATCTGTGGAATGGCAAAGCGCTCCCCTTCCACGGAGACAATGAGGGAAGGGATGATTGCCAGCGTGAGAGGCAGTTTGATACGGAAGGTAGTGCCTTTGCCTTGGGTGGAGAGAATTTCGACTTTTCCACCAAGGCGGTCAAGGTTAGTCTTGACGACATCCATTCCCACGCCCCGCCCGGAGATGTCGGTCAACGCTTTTGCGGTGGACAGTCCAGGAAGGAAGATGAGTGCCATCTTATCCTGCGGCGACATTCGCTGGATCTGCTCCTGTGCGACAAGACCTTTGGCCTCCGCCACCTGGGCGATGCGCTCCGCGTCGATGCCCTGGCCATCGTCAGCAATTTCGACCACCACCTGTCCGGCCTCGTGGTGCGCGTCGATGATGATTGTGCCTATACGTGTTTTGCCGGCGCGGACGCGGTCTTCGGGGAGTTCGACCCCGTGATCCACGGCGTTACGCACCATGTGGGTCAGGGGATCGGAAAGTGCTTCAATCAGGCTCTTGTCCAGCGCAACATCACGGCCCCTGATGTCAAGTTCAATCTCTTTGCCAAGCGCACCGGACAGGTCGCGCACCACACGCGGAAATTTACTGAACACGTTGCCGATCGGTTGAAGGCGCGTCTGCATGATCACGTCCTGCAATTCCGCAGTGATCTGATTGATGCGCTGGTCCGCAGTGACCAATGCACGGGAGTTGTTCTGCGAGATGGAAGCCCGAAGCTGGTTGCGACCGAGAACGAGTTCGCCTGCCAGGTTCATGAGCCGTTCGAGGACACCGACATTTACGCGAATCGAGTCTTCTACAGCGACGGTTGTGGCGGGCTGCGACGGCGATGCCTTTGTGGCGATTTGAGGTTTCACTGCGTGCGAGTCTTCCTTCTCTGGTTGGACGGGTGCGACTGCTTCCAGCGGGACGACAGCTGTCGCAAATGGCTCTGCCTTTGGCGCGTGAACGGCGGGATCAACAAGGACCTTGACCCTATTGTGGTTGTAAGGAAACAAGGTCTCAAGGTTGACCGATTCATGAGGGGCAGCAAAGATCAAACGCAGAGGCAAGCCGGTTCCAATTGGGTCGTCGAGAGAGCCAACTGCTTCGAAATCCAGAGCACAGTCGAGAATCTCTCCGACTTTCCAAAGCAAGCGGAATACATCCAGAACATTGTTCCCTTGCCGTTCAATGTCGTGAATCAGGTCGTATTCCACGCTGTAGAGTGTCTTGCCGGAGTTCAACGCCAACTCATAGTCAATTTTCGACACGACTGCTGACACGGAGCCATCCTCGGAGGCAAGCGTCAGTGTTCCGGTCAGGTAGCTCTTTTTCTGCTGTGGCATGTATGAGGAAACGAGATCCGTGAGGCTCACCGACAATTCTGAGGTGTCTTCATTCTCGCTCTGCATCGGGCTGTTGATCATCTCCCGAAGCTTGTCAAACGCAGCCAATAGAAGATTGGTGATCTCAGCGTTTGCCGTCATTGCGCCGGAGCGCAACATATCCAATACGGTTTCCGCCTTGTGAGCCAGATCCTTCACGTTGTTGAGACCAAAGAAACCACTCGTTCCCTTGATCGAATGTGCTGCGCGAAAGACCTTGTTGATGAGCTCATGATCGGCTTCGGAGCCGGCTTCCTCAATGGACAACAGGTCGGCTTCGATTGTGGCCAGGTGTTCCCGCGACTCATTTATGAAGAGGACTAACAGTTCATCATCCATGGAGGCTCTCTTTGCTTGCATATCCGGTCACGTTGAGTCGTGCAGCCAGGCGCATGCACTGGAGCAACTGCAATATGTCTGGAGACACATTGATCACCTGGATGCGACCGCCGACGCGAGACAGGGAATTCGAAGTGGCTATGAGCAGGCCCATGCCGCTTGAGTCCAGCATCACCGTATCTTGGAGATCAAAGAGCAGTTCGGTGGCGCCTTGTTCCAGCGTGCTCTTGAGCGCAGCTTGCAGACCAGGCACGAGTTCTGCTGTTAGGTCTCCAGTCAGCTTGATAGAGCTATGCTTGTCCTTCTGTTCCACAACGTAAGAAGCCATCGTTCGTTCCTCCAACTTCACGGTTCAGGCGTTTGCCTTCGTGCTGATCCAGAGTGTGATTTGATTCCCAATCTCATTGAATTCCATTCGATCTGCATACAAGGCATAGAGGTGGATGCCCCTCCCGGAAACAGAATCGGACTCGCGCAGAGCGGAGCATTGTGTGCGCCAATTAAATCCGTTGCCTTCGTCGGTGACCTGAAGGCAGACCCCGGTTTGGTCAGCGCAAATCTCCAAGCTGACCTTCTTGTCCAAGTTCCCCATGTTTCCGTGGATCGCGCCGTTGCAGAGGCTCTCACGCGCAAGCAGTTCGGTTGCAAAGGCAGCATTCTCCAAGTTCGCCGCCAACAGTAAAGCTCGGATCTCCGCGCATAGCAGGTGAATCTCCGCCAAACTGGAGCGGATCTCGCGGCGCAGCGAGATCGTCGCTTTCCCGGAGGGTTGGATCATCGTTCCACCCCCAGCAGCAGGGTGTCGTCCTGATGCAGCATCCCCGCCGTCACGCTTGCCACTGCTTCGGGCACAACATTCCTCAATGCCGCGGTCCCCGAATAACATGCATCCACCAGACGTTGAGTTCCAGCCTCGCAGGAACCTCTGCCTTCGATCAGGCCGTCTGAGTAGAGAAAGAGTCTGTCCCCCACCTCGAGCGTGAGTTCCGCAACCCCGAAGAGTGCGTC
This sequence comes from uncultured Acidobacteriota bacterium, assembly GCA_903832295.1. GTDB lineage: Bacteria > Acidobacteriota > Terriglobia > Terriglobales > Acidobacteriaceae > TOLSYN. The sequence goes on along the minus strand of CAILAZ010000174.1, from coordinate 17,521 downwards.
GCGGAATGCTCCCACTACATCGCCCTCCTGCCGTACGACGATAGGCGTTGTCCCATCGACGCGAGCGATGATGGCTGGAGGATGCCCCGCATTGACAAGCGAGAGCCGTCCGGTCCGGTGGTTGAGCCGGGCATAGATCAGAGTGAAGAAGGCACCAGACGGGAGAAATCGGCAGAGTGAAGAGTTAATGGCCTTCACTACATCCAGAGGCAGGTTCAGTGGGTTGGCGTACTCTGCCGCCAGCGCCTTCAAAGACGCGGTCCAGTAAGAAGCCGCCAGGTCATGTCCGCTGGAATCGGCGACCAGGTAATCCACGGTGTCTTCCCCTGCGGAGATCACGTCATAGAAATCTCCGCCAGCTGCACATACCTGCCTGAGAAAGACTTGAAATCGGGCTTCCGGAAAATCTTCAGGCCGAGGCATCAGGTTGCGCTGTGCACTCGCCAATCCCTGTAATCGTTCTGCCTGGAGTTCAGAGAGACGCTCATAGGCGGCCTTCAGACGAAGATGGGTGCGTACGCGCGCGATGAGTTCAGCCCCAGCGATTGGCTTGGTGATGTAATCCACGGCCCCCGCCTCAAATGCGAGAACCTTCGTGGTCGTGTCATTATCAGCAGAGATGAAGAGAATGGGTGTCGCCGAGGTGAGGGCGTTTTCCTGGATTGACCGACAAACGTCGAAGCCGGAACCGTCTGCGAGATTCACATCGAGCAGTACCAAGTCGGGCCGTTCCGCGCAGATTCCTCTGAGAGCGCTATCGACATCGCCTGCAGAGGCAGTTCTGAATCCATTGTGCTTCAATATCCCCGCGATCATGCGGACGATGGTAGGGTCATCGTCAGCGACGAATACCAACGGCGAGGGCTTCGATTTTGAATCCAGCTGTGTCATACGTTCTTCGAACGGCGCTCCGACTTCCACAGAAGGGCGAGTGAAATCGACGCGCATTTGGTGTCGAGACCTATCGGCACTCCTCTGTCTTGTCAATAGCGATTAGTTCCCACCAGGTAGCCCGGAGTCTGATCATCTTTCCAGCGCGTGCGAGTTGCTGTGAGCTGCGGGCCCAGTCAATCAATTCAGTCGTTTAGGAATTTTCGGTGTACTCGAATAGAGCCGCGCTCTGTGTGCTTTATTGAAGATCACTAGGAGGAATGCCGATAGGGCGACGCTGGAAGCAGATGCAGAGAGCCGCGCGTGTCCTCCACTTGGATACCGCACTCAGTTCTGCGGGACGTCGACTATGCGGACAATTCCGAAGGAACCATTGGCAGCTCAACTTGACGGCTGCACGGGCACAGCTGGCGAGGATTCATCGGCGCTAACGAATGGCCAAGCATGTGCCCGGCTGCCGTTGATCCTCATGGTTGATGACCAAGCGGAAGTTTGCCACGTTTTGTCGCTTCTCGCGGGTGATCAGTATCAGTGCATAGAAGCATGCAGTGGGGCTTCCGCGCTTAGGATTCTGAACGATGCAGACGTGGACGTGATCGTCTCTGACGTCCAAATGCCCGAGATGAACGGCGTTGAGTTTCTTCGACGCGCGCAGGTGATTCGTCCCAACGCCGCCCGAGTCCTGATCTCCGGTTTTTCCAAAGCAGAGAACATCATTGAAGGGATCAACAAGGGGCAGGTCAACTTTTACCTGAGCAAGCCCTTTGATCAAATGGCGATGCAAGCGATGTTGCAGCAGGCCGTTCAGCATTCGAGGCTACTGCGTGATCGCAGTCGCCTGGTCGAGGAACTGACCTGCTTGAATCGGGATCTGGAGCAGCGTGTCATCGAGCGTACCGCGGAGGTGGAGCTCAAGAACTTTGAACTTGAGCGCACCACCCAGGAGTTGAAGCGGGCAGCGATTGAGCAGGCCTCTTTGGTCGCTGCGGTGGAGCAGGCTGCGGACGCAATCGTCATCACAGATACAAATGGATCGATCCGATACGCGAATCCGGCATTTACCACGATGACGGGATACACGCGAGAGGAGGCGGTGGGAAACAACCCTCGCATTCTGAAGTCCGGATGCGAGTCTGCCGCCTTCTATCAGAATTTGTGGAGTACGGTTAAATCCGGCGTTGTATGGCACGGCGAAATGACCAACCGCCGCAAGGATGGTTCGCTGTACTCAGAAGAGATGCGCATCACCCCTGTACAAACTGTGAGTGGCGAAATCGACAGCTATATTGCCATCAAACAGGATGTAACGGCGCGCCGAGAGACTGAGAAGGCTCACGCATTCCTTGCTGCGATTGTTGAAAACTGCGAGGACTCGATCATCTCCTGCACGCCCGAAGGGATTATCGTCACTTTCAATCGCGGGGCCGAAGCCTGCCTCGGATTTTCCGCGCAAGAAGCGATTGGAAAGCATCTGTCCATGCTGGTGCCGCCAGACAGGCTAGTTACGCTGGACCACCTTATGCGGGCTGTGCGAATTGGGCAGAAGTTCTCGTTCTATCAGGGGCAATGCCAGCGCAAGGATGGGTGTCGGATCCACACCTCAGTTACCGCATTCCCCCTCCTGGATCCTGACGGAGAAGTCGTCGCCACCTCCTATATCCTCCGTGACGTGACTGAACGCCGAATTGCGGAGCAGGCTTTGCGGGATTCGCGTGAATTTGCGCAGTCCACGATCGATGCACTCTCCTCTCATATTTGCGTTCTGGATGAGACAGGCACAATCATCGCGGTGAACCAGGCATGGAAGGACTTCGCGTTGGAGAACAGCCGATCTGGAGCAGGTGATAGCGCAGTCAAATTCCATCGCGAAAAGTTTGGGGTAGGAAGTAACTATCTTGGCGTGTGCGACAACGCGATAGGGCATGAAGCTGCCGAAGCTAGAGAGTTTGCGGCGGGAATCAGGGCAGTTCTGAGGGGCGAAATTGCGAGATACTCGCAGGATTCCAGTTGCCATTCGGAGAGTCAGCAGCGGTGGTTTATGGGAGGAGTCACACGATTCCTTGTGAATCAGAGTCCCCGGATGGTGGTTGAGCACATCAACATCAGCGAGCGTAGACAGGCAGAGGAGGCAGTGCGATCAAGTGAGGCGAGGCTTCGGGGAATCACGGATTCGGCACACGATGCGATCCTGATGATGGATCCCCGCGGGTGCATCAGCTTTTGGAATCCAGCCGCGGAATCGATCCTCGGATATCGGCGCGAGGAGGCGGTCGGTAGAGATCTGCACGATTTGTTGATGCCCCAGCAGTATTTGGAGGCTCACGGTGTCGCCTTCCGGGAATTTCAGAAAACCGGAAAGGGGAATGCTCTTGGCAAGACGGTGGAGTTGCTGGCACGTCATAAGAGCGGCAGAGAGATCACAATTGACCTCTCTTTGTCGGCAATGTGTGTACAAGGAGAGTGGCATGCGATTGCCGTTGTGCGTGATATAAGCGAACGCAAACGGGCGGAGCAGATCCTCATCAAAGCCCGTGAAGGCGCCGACGCCGCCAATGTCGCCAAGAGCCGCTTCCTTGCGAATATGAGCCACGAAATCCGCACTCCCATGAACGGCGTCATCGGCATGATTCAACTGCTCCTGGAAACGAATCTCACCACGGAGCAACAAGGGTTTGCGAATGTGGCACGGTCCAGTGGGCGTGTCCTGCTGGCCCTGATTGACCAGGTCCTTGACTTGTCCAAGATTGAAGCCGGCAAACTGGAACTCGAGAACGTGAGCTTCGAACTCAAGCAGATCATTGACGGTGCGGTCGAGCCGCTGCGGGTTCAAGCCGGCGCCAAGGGACTCGATATTTCTACCTCTGTTTCTCCATCGGTTCCTCCACTGCTGCGCGGTGATTCGCACCGACTGCGACAGGTGCTGACCAATCTCATCGCGAATGCAGTCAAATTTACACCCAAGGGAAGGGTTGAATTGGCAGTCGCGGTGGTCGCCCAAGAGAATGCGAGGGCGACGATACGTTTCAGAGTTGCAGATACAGGAATTGGAATTCCTGAAGGAAAACTTGCCACCCTCTTTTCGCCCTTTACTCAGGCGGATGAGTCTACAACCCGCAAGTATGGCGGTACCGGACTTGGACTTGCCATTTGCAAGCAGCTCGTGGAGCTGATGGGAGGCCAAATTGGGTTTGAGAGCCGGGAGGGGGAAGGTGCTACATTCTGGTTCACTGTTCCGCTGGAAGTAGTCCATGGACTTGACAATACGAAACTCAATGACGGCAGCACCCGTCCTCTCTTTCCGAAGCGCTCCGCCCCTTCAGTGATTTCGAAGCGGGAGGCACGAATCCTGGTTGCTGAAGATAACGTTACAAACCGAATTGTGGTGCTGGCACAGCTGAAGAAACTAGGCTACCAAGCGGATGCGGTTGCAAATGGTGCAGAAGCCGTAAAGGCACTGGAGCAGCGCCCATACAGTCTGATCTTGATGGATTGCGAGATGCCGGTGATGGATGGTTACGAAGCGACGGGATACATCCGCAAAATGCAAAACTCTCAAGTCCCGATCATTGCCCTCACTGCCAACGCAATGTCGGACGACCGGGAGAGATGCTTCAAAGAAGGGATGAACGACTTCCTCTCCAAGCCTGTCGATTTGGAGCGGCTTGCAGATGTGCTTGCGCAGTGGTGTCCCGACGCGGCGTGCGATGTCGTTATTGACACCGTTGAACCCAGTGCTACAGAAGATTCGGTGCCGGTTTTCGATTCAGCGTCTCTGCTGAGCCGGCTAATGGGAGACCGTCAGCTTGGCTGTGCCGTCATCGATGGATTCCTTGCAGACGTGCCAATCCAGTTGCAGCACCTGCGGCAGAGAGTTGCCGAGGGCGACGGGCGCGGCGCGCGACTGGTGGCACACCGCATAAAAGGTTCGGCTGCGACTGTTTCGGCAGACCGGCTCAGCGCCGTTGCACTAGAGATAGAGCGGAAGTCCCGCGCAGGCGAGATGGAATGCATCAAAGAGCTTCTGTCAGAGGCAGACGAAGAGTTGAATAGATTTAAGAGCACACTGGTGCAGACCGGATGGCTCTGAACCCAAGAAAGAAGGCGCAACATGAAAACGCTGATCGTTGAGGACGACTTCACAAGCCGTCTATTCCTGCAGACGTACCTCTCTCGCTTCGGCGAGTGCCACATTGCGGTGAACGGCAAGGAAGCCGTCGAGGCTTTTTGGATGGCAAGTAAAAGTGGGGCGCCCTATGACCTGATTTGCATGGACATAATGATGCCTGAAATGGACGGTATGGAAGCATTGGAGCGCATCAGGAACACCGAGGAGGCAGGCGGCACTTTGTCACACAATGGCGTGAAAATCATCATGACCACAGCAGTTACCGATATGAAAGAAGTGATGCAATCCTTCCGCGAACTTTGTGACGCATACCTGTTCAAACCCATCGACACCGCCAAGTTACTTGCAGAACTCAAGTCCCTTAAACTGGTGAAGTGACTCTCACGGCGCCACTTGGATGTCGTCATTCTATCCTCAGGCGACTTCGATTGTATTCGGAACGCTCCATGCCGGCGAAGCCGGCATGGGAGACACTGCGCATAATCCGGAGATCGCTTCAGCTTGGTGCTGAACGCGGCCGGCGTCGGTCATTGCAGGATCGAGCACGGTAAGCCCAAGTACTAAGCCTGGTCACAATTCGTCCTGCATCTGAAGTCAGACGTGACAGCGATAAGACGCGCTTCCTCTGATTCAAGCCAAACAAAATATTTCCGCATTGCCCCGCACAAGGCTATAGTCGCCTTCGTCGAAGTACGGTAGAGGCGAGTTTGAATGCCTGTGAGATGAGCAGTGTTGCGGGCCAGAGATTTTCGCCCCAATGCCGTTGCGACATATGAGGAGGCTCAAGGAAGATCTAAGGGGACCGGATGTACTCGGGTTAGAGCGTAATCGAATCCGATGTTGGAAGATGAAAACTGGCGAGCCTATCACTGCGACCTCATTAACCTCTTACTCTTTTTGGAACGTCGCTTGCCGGTTGTTCTTCCGCTTCCACCCGTAGAAATCTCTCCAATCCGCTTCATGTTTAGCGACAAATGCGAATCGCTGATGGTCTCGGGACACCCGTGATCGAAGGGGTCTGTTGTCCTCATGGGGCCAAGTTCTGCTGGTTGCCACTCATTCGTTATGGCAAAAGTCGACATGTGTCGAGTGGGTCTCGTTAAAAGGGTGCAGTAAAGAATTGGACAAGTTCATAGGAGTCATAAATGTCTAAGGTAATCAGGATTGAAGAGGTTGCAGCGCTGATAAAGGATGGAGCCACAGTGTGCGCAAGTGCACTGACCCTCGCTGGCTGGCCTGAAGAAGTGGCCATGGCAATTGAGAAGCGCTTCCTTGAGACCAGCCATCCGGCGGGTCTCACTCTTGTGCACGCTTCCGGAATTGGCGACTGGAAGACAAAAGGCACGCAGCATTTTGCTCATCCCGGAATGGTCAGCCGCTGGATCGGTGGCCATACCGGCCTGGCTCCCAACATGGCAAAGATGGTCATTGAGGGTGGATGCGAAGGCTATTGTTTGCCGCAGGGAGTCATCTGCCAGCTCTGGCGTGAAATCGCCGCTCATCGCCCTGGAGTCATTACCAAAATTGGATTGGGCACATTTGTTGATCCGCGCCTTGAAGGCGGGAAGATGAACAAGGCGACGACCAAGGAAATGGTTCAGGTCGTTCATCTGCAGGGCGAGGAATGGCTGTTGTACCCCACCTTCCCGGTTGATGTTGCGATCATCCGTGGAACGACTGCCGACGAGTTCGGCAACATGACGGTGGACGACGAGGGGGCATTGCTGGAGTGTCTGCCGCTTGCGCAGGCCGCAAAGAACAGCGGAGGAATCGTGATCGCGCAGGTTGAGTACGTCGCGCAGACCGGTTCGCTTCATCCGAAAAAGGTCCGGGTTCCCGGTGTCCTCGTTGATTATATTGTGGTCGCCACTCCCGAAGATCACTGGCAATCCTCCGCTACACGTTACAATCCGGCGTTCTCCGGCGATCTTCGCGTCCCGTTGAACGACATTCCTGATATGCCGCTGGACGAACGTCTCATCATTGCGCGTCGCGCAGCGATGGAGCTGACTCCCGGCTCGGTTGTCAACCTCGGCATCGGCATGCCGGAAGGCGTAGCAGCCGTGGCCAGCATGGAAGGAGCTGCCGAACTGCTTACGCTCACCACAGAAATCGGCTCCATCGGCGGGATTCCGGCCGCTGGTGATTTCGGAATGGCCTACAACGTACAGGCTTTTGTTGAGCAGCAGGCGCAGTTCGATTGGTACGATGGCGGCGGTTTGGATCAGGCATTCCTCGGCGCTGCTGAAGTGGCTCCGAACGGCGACGTGAACGTCAGCAAATTCAAGGGACGTTGCGTTGGATGCGGCGGCTTTATCAACATCACGCAGAACGCGAAGAAGGTTGTTTACTGCGGTACCTTCACTGCGGGTGGTCTCAAGATTGCCGTAGAAGACGGCAAGCTGATCATCAAGCAGGAAGGCAAAGGCAAGAAGTACGTGAAGGATGTCGAACAGGTCACCTTCAGCGGAAAGTACGCAACGGAGACCAAGCAGCCAGTCCTGTTTGTCACCGAACGCGCCGTATTCGAACTCCAGGATGGCGTTGTCACCCTGACAGAAATCGCGCCTGGAATCAGCCTCGAAACAGACATCCTGGCCCAGATGAACTTCGTTCCACGCATTTCACCGAACCTGAAATTGATGCCCGAAGGCATTTTCCGCCCGAAATGGGGAGGACTGCGCAAAATACTCGAATCCAATGGAACCAAGGCCGCTGCTGCCGTGGCTGAACTCACCACCGCGTGATGAAGTTTTGACGAAAGGTCGGAGATCATGAGCATTCTTAGTCCTGAACAACAGGCAATTAAACAAGCGGCAAAGGAATTCGTTGCCAAGTACATCATTCCGAACGCGGTCACATACGACAAGACCGGAGAATTTCACCCGTTCCTGCTCGAAGCATCCAGGGAGAGCAAGATCTTCGCCATGGCCGTTCCCAAGGAGTACGGCGGCCTTGACTACGATGCCCTGACACAGGCCCTCGTCCTCGAAGAGTGGGGATACGGTTGCGCGGGCATGGGCACTACGCTCGCTGCCAGCATCCTGAGCATGGACTCTGTCATGGTCGCAGGCAATGACGATCAGAAGCGTCGCTACTTTACGCCGATGATCAACGCTGAAATCGGTGCCTTTGGACTCACTGAGCCCGGTGCCGGTTCCGATGCCGGAGCCGGTAAAACCACTGCCGTCAAAACTGGCGATGAGTACATTCTGAATGGCACAAAGTGCTGGATCACCAACGGTGGCTTTGCCAGCGAATTCGTGATCTACGCACTGACCGATCCGGCCGCGGGAATGAAGGGCATCAGTGCCTTCATCGTGGAGCGCGGATTGCCCGGCTTCACGATTGGCCAGGCCGACCACAAACTTGGTATCCGCAGCTCCAGCACCGTGGAACTTTTTCTGAAGGACGTTCACGTTCCTGCCGCCAACCTTCTCGGGAAGGAAGGCGAGGGCATGAAGATTGCCATGAAGACGCTCGACATGGCGCGTCCTGCCATCGCAGCCCTCAGCGTGGGACTCGCACAGCGCGCCCTCGATGAGTGCGTCAAGATGGTGCAGGCCCGCTTTACGGGAAAGAACTATCCCGGCCAGACATTGTCATTCAAACTAGCCGACATGCAGATCCAGGTGGATGCGGCGAGGCTCAGCCTGCACAATGCCATGCGCCTGCGTGACGCTGGCGTTCCCTATTCTAAGGAATCGGCGATCAGCAAGACCTTCTGCTCCGACGTCGCCATGCAGGTGACTTCTCAGGCCGTTACGCTGATGGGCTCCGCGGGATACGCCTCGGAACTCGGCAAGTTCATGCGCGACTCCAAGATCATGCAGATTTACGAAGGCACCAACCAGATCCAGAGGCTTGTGATTTCGCGTGCGGTGTTGACCCCTGCTCCGGCTATGGCCGCTGCACAGAAAGCAGGTAAGTAAATGAATTTCGAATTGACTGAAGAACAGCAACTGATCGGACAGAGCGCTCGCGATTTTGCGAAAGAATACTTGGAGCCGATCGCCGTTGAACTCGATCACACCGGGAACTTCCCCAAGGCAGCAGTAAAGGCTCTTGCCGCCCACGACTTTCTCGGATTGCTGCTTTCCGGTACGTTCGGCGGAGCCGAAGCCGGCTTTGTGAGCTACGCGGAAGTGGTGGAAACCCTTTCTCGCTTCGCACCCGCCGTGGCCTCCATCGTAAACAACCACACTGTAGCTGCGTACGCAATTCAGCAGTGGGGAACAGACGAGCAGAAGAAGCAATATCTTCCTGGCATGGCAAAGGGCGAGATTCTGGGCGCGACGGCCGTGTACGAGCATGGCCCGACTCCTGGGGTTGGAGCCAACGCGCTGGTCGCACTCAAGCAGGATGGCGGGTACATCCTGAACGGCAAGAAGGCGTTTGTGCGGAATGCCGGGGAAGCTGGCGTATATGTTGTGTTCGCCACCACTGATCCCGCTCTGGGCGCAAAGGCGCTTACCGCATTCCTCGTGAAGGCAGAGACTGCTGGCATGAAGGTTGGCGCGAAGGCGGAAACGATGGGACTCAAGGGCTGTCCGGTTGCGGATATCACCTTTGAAAACGTCGTTATCCCTGAGTCGGCTCTGCTCGGCGCAGCCAGTGAAGGCACAGTCATCGTCACCAAGCTTCTCTCCATCGCCTCGGTTGCGGAAGCTGCTCAGACGGTTGGCATTGGCCAGGCAGCAGTGCAGCACGCTGCCGCTTATGCAAAGCAGCGCGTTCAGTTTGGCAAGCCTGTCGCAACGCTCCAGGCCATCCAGACGCTGTTGGCCGAGGTCGCAAGCGATTGCCACCTGGCCCGCCTCGGCGTGCGTAATGCTGCTCTCCTTATTGAAGAAGGCAAGCCCTTTGAAGTCGAAGCCGCCATGGTGAAGTCCTTCCTGGTTCGTCTCGGCTCCAAGATGCTGATCGATACCTGCCAGGTCGAAGGCGGCTTCGGTTACAGCGAGTTCATGCCGCTACCGCGCATGTTCCGCGACATCGCAGGCACCAACCTTCTGGATGCCCCCGGGGACTTCCCGGAAAAACTCATCGCGGCGAGCATCGCCTAACACAGCAGGAGCTACAGCAATGCCGAAGTGTCTGGTTTGTTACAAGTGGACTCTCGACGAGCAGGACATCAAGATCAAGCCTGAGGATCTCAGCCTGGACTCCAGCCGGGCCAAGGGCAAAATCAGCGACTTCGACCGCAATGCGGTCGAAGAAGCTGCCCTGATTGTCGAGAAAGAGGGAGGTGCCGTAGAAGTTCTAAGCTACGGCACTGCCGCCGTAAAACTCTCTCTCAAGGACGTGCTCTCGCGCGGAGCCGAGAAGGCTCATTGGATCGCTGACCCGTCCGCGGAAAACGCAGACGCAGCCGTCACCGCAAACGTCCTGGCCGCCGCCATTCGTAAGCTCGGTCCCTACGACCTTATTCTCTGCGGCGAGGGCAGTTCTGATCTGTTCAACCAGCAGACTGCTCCACGTCTTGCTGCACTCCTCGGCCTTCCCTGTCTGAGTTTCGTACAGAAGTTGACCGTGGAAGGCAGCACAGTAACCGCTACCCGCAAGCTCGAGGATTGCCAGGAAACCGCTACCGTCAGTGGCCCTGTCGTGATCAGCGTTCTGAGCGAAATCAATAAGCCGAGAATTCCCACGTTGAAGCAGGTGCTGGGTGCAGCCAAGAAGCCGAATGAAGAGATCAAGATTGCCGATCTCGGACTGAAGCCGGAAGACCTGCAACCGAAAGCACTGCGCCAGTCGGTCAAGGGCTTTGTGATGCAGCGCAGGAACGTGGTCTATAAGGAATCCAGTGCGGCTGAGAACGTAGCCAAGCTGACCGCAAGCCTGGCCTCAGAAGGCCTGTGCTAGGAGCGCGAACAACATGGCAGGAATTTTCATTTTCTCGGAAGACAGTGCGCTGGCCAAGCAGTTGCTCACGCCCGCGCTGGAACTGAAAGCCTCGCTGGCTCAACCCATCACGGCCATCACGCTGAGCGAGTCTGACGCAGAAGAACTGGCGAAACTGGGCGCGGACAAAGTTGTTGTGCTCACGGGCGGCACTTGGGCCGAGGGCTTCGCCGAAGCCATCTATTCGCAAATCAGCAAAGCAGAGGGCAGCATTCTGCTGGTCGGCGGAACCTTGCGCGGAAAGCACGTTGCTGCCTATGTAGCCGCGAAGCTGAACGCTGGAATGACCACTGACGCCAAGGCGCTGAAGATTGCAAACGGAAAATTGCTTGCAACCCGCGTGCTCTATGCCGGACTTGCCGTCTGCGAAGAAGAGGTCGCGCTTCCCGCAGTCGCCACCATCCGTGCACGCACCTTCCTTGCCCCTGCGCCCGCCCCGGCAGCAGGCGTCGTGGAAACGCAGTCGGCCGAAGCGGATTCGCGCATAACCATTAGCGAAGTCATTCCCACCGGCGACAAGGGTGTGGACATTACGGCAGCCACCAAACTAGTTGCGGTCGGAAGGGGATTCCGCAGGAAGGAAGACCTGAAGCTTGCGGAAGATCTTGCAGGCGTACTCAAGGCGGAACTCGCCTGCACCCGCGGCATCGCCGAAGACGAACACTGGCTCCCAATCGAGCGCTACATCGGAATCAGCGGACAGACCGTCAAGCCCGAGCTGTACGTAGCGGCTGGCTTGTCCGGCCAGGTGCAGCACATGGTTGGCTGCCGCGAATCGAAAGTGATCGTCGCCATCAATACCGATGAACGCGCACCCATCTTCGAAGCTGCGGATTACGGCATTGTGGGAGACATGTATGAAGTTCTGCCGCTCCTGACCGCCGCGTTGAGAAAGTAACGAGGACACAATGGCCGACGATAAGTTTGATGCAATCGTGGTAGGTGCGGGACTGGCAGGTTCCGCCTGCGCCTACACACTTGCAAAAGCGGGCAAGAACGTACTGTTGGTCGAACGCGGAAACACCGCAGGCAGCAAGAATGTCTCCGGTGGCAGGCTCTACACCTACGCGCTCGAACTGCTGGAGCCCGATCTTTATAAGCGCGCTCCCCTGCAGCGCAAGATTGTCCGCGAACAAGTCATGCTCCTGAACGAACGTGGCGCCACAACGATTGATTATTTCAATCCGGACTTTGGCGAGAATATCCCCCAGTCCTACTCCGTCATTCGGGCGGTGCTTGATGAGTGGTTTGCCGCAGAGGTGGAAGCGCAGGGCGGCATGGTGGCAAGCGGCATTCTCGTGGATGGACTCATCGAGGAGAACGGAAAAATCGTCGGTATCCTCACCGGGGGCGAGGAAATGCGCGCCGACGTTGTGGTTGCCGCCGATGGAGTCAACTCGCTGCTCGGCCAGAAAGCCGGGCTCTTCCCGGATGTCAAATCACACGCAGTCGGCGTCGGTGTCAAAGAAACCATCGAACTGCCGGACAATCTTATCAACGCGCGCTTCGGAGTTACCGCCGAAGAGGGCGCAGCGCGGGTCGCCATCGGCTGCACCGAGGGCATCTCCGGCGGAGCATTCCTTTACACCAACAAGGGCAGCATCTCGCTGGGAATCGTCTTCAATCCGGAGCAGGCGGCAAAGCAGCAGCGCCACATACAGGACATCTTCCAGGACTTCAAGATGCATCCGGCGATTCAAGCGTTGATCGAAGGCGGAACCAGCGTCGAGTACGGCGCCCACCTCGTTCCCGAGATCGGCTACCAAGGAATTCCCAAGCAGTTGCATCGCGAGGGCTTCCTGGTTGTCGGCGATGCGGCGCAGTTCGGCATCAATACCGGCCTCATTATTCGCGGCATGGATCTTGCAATCGTCAGCGGCCTCGCCGCTGCGCGAGCAATCATCGCCTCTCCGAGTACGGCGGAAATGGGTGCGTTATATATGAAACAGCTCGAGGAACTGCTACTCGTTGCAAATCAGCGCGCGTATCAGAATTTCCACGGCATCTTTGAAATCTCCCGCATCTTCGGCGGTTATCCCAAGCTTGCGAATGATGCGATGCAGTTCATGTTCACCGTCGATGGCAAAACTCCCACCCCGATGGTGAAAGGCCTGCTCAGAGCGGTGAAGAAGCACGCAACCTTCGGCCAGATGATTGCCGACGGATGGAAGGCGTATCGAAGCCTATGACGATCAAGAAACTTGGACCGGAAGAACTGCTGGCGCTCGATAAGTTCAGCGTGGATGAAGGCAACCCGCACATCATCGTGGATAAGGTAATCTGCGCAAAGTGCTCGGCGCGAGAATGTCTTATCGTCTGCCCGGCGCGCTGCTACAGGCTCAAGAATGACGAGGTCAATTTCGAATATGTGGGCTGCCTCGAATGCGGCACTTGCCGCGTGATGTGTTCCGGCAAAGGAGTCACCAGCTGGAATTTTCCGGGCGCGTCGTTCGGTGTCACCTTTCGCTGCAGTTAGCAAAGCGATTCACAGTTACGAACAGTTTCGCGAAGTTGAAAAGGAGAAATGAAAATGTCCACTACAGCAATCCCAACTTATGCGGTAGGCCAGGAATGCACTTATACCCAGCTTGTGGACGACAAGCTCGTCCATGGTTTTGCAGATCTTACCGGCGACCACAACCCGATCCACGTCGATGACGACTTCGCCAGGAAGACCAAGTTCGGCCAGCGCATCGCCCATGGCGGCATCTTATTCGGCATGATTTCCAAGGTGCTCGCCACCGATATGCCGGGAATCGGAACCGTGTACCTCAGCCAGGTCGTGAACTTTCGCGCCCCCGTATTCATCGGAGACACAGTCACCCTGGTTGCCACGATCGTGGAGATTCTTCCCAAGGCCGTAGCCAAGATCAACGTCGTCATCAAGAAACAAACTGGCGACGTCGTCATGGATGGAATCGCCGAAGTGAAACTCCCAGGCTGGCTCACCAAGATTTAGTGGATGGTCCGCCCCCTTTCTCCTCCCCTGAACCGGGGAGGGATGCTGCGAAGCACGACGCGGCACCGGGCGGTGGAATTCGGGATGCGTAGCGCTTTTGCGAACGAATACCCGATACTGCCGCCCGGTTCTTTGTCTCTAGGCACTATCCGGCCAGATCACACGCTCCATCGTTACGAATCGAATTCCTATTTTGCAGGGGTTGTCAGGTTTTAGGAGAAACTCATGAGTTTTGTCATTTGCATCGCGGCACTCTGCTTTCTTATGTATGTTGCGTACAGAGGATTCAGTGTCATTCTCTTCGCCCCCATCGCGGCACTGTTGGCAGTATTGCTCACCAGCCCCGCATCAGTCTTTCCCGTTTACAGCGGCCTGTTCATGGAGAACATGGTCGTATTCGTCAAGAACTACTTCCCCGTATTCATGCTGGGAGCGATTTTCGGTAAGCTGATTGAGATCTCAGGATTCGCGAAGTCGATTGTTCACTCGGTGGTAAAGTTGCTTGGCGCATCGCGTGCCATGCTGTCGATCGTTGCCGTCTGCGCACTGCTGACCTACGGCGGCGTGTCCCTTTTCGTCGTGGTCTTCGCCGTTTACCCGTTTGCAGTCGAACTCTTCCGCGAACTCAACATTCCAAAACGGCTGATTCCCGCCACCATTGCTATGGGCGCGTTCACCTTCACAATGGATTCTCTGCCAGGAACTCCTCAGATTCAGAACATCATTCCGACCACTTTCTTCAAAACCACGAGTATGGCTGCTCCTATCCTGGGATGCATCGGTGCGGTTTTCATCCTCGCCGTCGGCATGACGTATTTGGAGTGGCGCCGCAGGTCGGCTGCCGCTGCGGGCGAAGGATACGGAACGGGCCACATCAATGAACCCGAACCGATCGAACTGACGCAAATGACCAACCCGGTGATCGCAATTCTGCCTCTGTTCGTCGTAGGCATCATGAACATGGTGATTACACGGTTGATCCCGAGATTCTATGGCGAGAACGTCACCGTCCAATTGACCGACACCGCCAAGCCGTTGGTTCTTCCGGTTGCCAAAATGGTTGGTATCTGGTCAGTAGAAGCTGCTCTCGTTCTCGGAATTCTCACCGTTGTCATCTTCGGATGGAAGACCGTCCATGCGAAGTTCTCTGAAGGCACCAAGGCCGCGATTGGTGGAGCATTGCTCGCGTCTCTCAACACCGCATCAGAGTATGGGTTCGGTTCTGTCATCGCGGCTCTCCCGGGCTTCCTCCTCGTCCGCAACGCCTTGGGGCACGTGCCGAATCCTCTTATCAAGGAAGCAGTAAGCGTCAACGTCCTTGCCGGTATCACCGGTTCTGCTTCTGGCGGCATGAGCATTGCACTCGCAGCCATGTCGGACCAGTTCATCGCGGCCGCAAACGCAGCGCATATCCCGATGGAGGTTCTGCATCGGGTTGCCTCCATGGCCAGCGGCGGCATGGACACGCTTCCACACAATGGCGCCGTGATCACGCTGCTTGCGGTCACCGGCCTCACCCACAAGCAGTCCTACAAGGATATCTTCACTATTACTTGCATCAAAACGACCGCCGTGTTTGTCGTAATCGGCGTTTACTACCTGACTCATCTGGTCTAGCTCTCTGCTGCCGCCTACGCTTCGTCAATCCGCGAAGCTGGGCGGCAGCATTGTGTCTCGTAAGTCACGGCTCGCATCAGCCAGGCCGAATGTCTGGCTGTGCTAAAATCAACATGCCATTGGGTGAAGTTTCCCGAAGGGACATGTATGGAACTGCGATTGTTTCGCTACTTCGTGGCAGTCGCTGAGGAGTTGAACGTAACTCGCGCGGCGGAGCAGCTGCATACCTCGCAGCCCTCCTTGAGCCAGCAGATTCGCCAGCTTGAGGGCATAGTTGGCGCTCCTCTTTTCCTTCGCGACAAGCACCGGCTGCAACTCACCGAAGCCGGGCGAGCTCTGCTCCCCTCTGCCAAGTCCGTCCTTACCTCCGTTGAAAATGCGCTGGTGGAAGCACGTGCCGTTGCGCGCAACGAGGAGTGGACGATCGCGCTTGGCATGGTCCCAGGACCAGAGGGAAAAATTTTCTCGCATATCCTTCCAGTCCTGCTCCGTTACCACCCAGGCATCCAACTCCTGCTCAGAACCATGACTGCTCCCGAGCAGATCCGCGCTCTTTTACGGCGGGATATCACGGCCGGTTTTCTTCGTGGGCCCATCGATAGCTGCGAGATCCAGTCCGAAATTTACATGCGTGAAGATGTCGTCGTGGTCCTGCCTCAAGACAGTCCGCTTGCGCAGTTCGAACGCGTGCCTGTCTCGGAACTCGCCAAAATGAAGCTGGTTTCCATCTCTGCGGAGGTGGCCCCCGCTGTACACAATATGGCCGAGGAAATCGAGCGCCGTGCCGGAGTCAGATTCCAGCGAGGCTTTTGTACTGAGAATCTACTGACGTCGATGAACGCAGTTGCATCAGGGCTGGGATTCAGTTTCTTCGCCGCCTACGTCGAGGAGATTGCCCCCAAGGGAGTAGTCACACGTCGGTTGGACCTCGAGCCATCCCCACAGCTCGATCTCCTGTTTGCCTACCGCGGCGATGATCGCCTGCCTGCTCTCGCAAGGCTGGTAGAACTTGTGAGAGAACATTCCCCATTTCATATGGAGAACGTGAGCCGCTCTGCGGCAGTTGCGGTCACTTCGAGCCGCTAACCACAGCCAGAACGCCCCACGGAGGTTCTCCGCGGGGCGTTTGCTGCCGTATCTTCTCTAAAGCCTAGAAGCTGTACTTCAAGCTGAACTGCATGGTGCGGGGTACTGCAAATGACTCGAGGCTAGTGAATGTACCGACACTGCTGCTCGTCAGGTCGTTCACCGGAAGCCCGCGGTTCACGTGGTTGAACACATTGAAGTTCTGCCATGAGAAATTGATCAACTGGTGCTCTGTGATGTAGAAGTTCTTTCCAAGAGCCCAGTCGGCCTGCACAAATCCCGGACCACGCAGCGAGTTTCTTCCCGTGTTGCCCTCTCGGTAGAAGTAAGTCGGATCGCTCTGGACCGTGGTCAGTGGTACAAACGCGTTCTTATTGAATCCAAGTCCGTGCGGTACCCCCGATTTAGGATCTGCGATCTGAAATGCCTTCAGTGAATAAGTTGAGTTGAGGGAGGTGTTATCGCCGTAGATCACCGTGAAGGGGCGTCCGCTGTATGCCGTTGTTACTCCAGTGGACTGCCACCCCGCGAGGGCGAGTCGAGCCACTGGATTCATGTTAGGCATAAAGCGCTTCCCAGGTCCCACCGGAATCTCAAAGAGGTGCCCCAGTGAGAACGCATGGGTGCGGTCAAAACCCGCCGGGCCACGCTGCGTTTTCAGATCGTAAGGCCCAAACTCGCGCGAGTTATCGCCGTAATTCAAAACCTTGGACCATGTATATTGCGCGGTGAAGGAATAGCCGCTGGACACGCGTTTCTCCGCGCTGAGTTGCAGGCTGTTATAACTCGAGTTGAGGTCGTTCCCAAACCCCGTAATGTCCTGTGTGTAACCGAATGTTGCAAAGTAAGGACGATTCAGGTTCGAAGTTCCCGGTCCCGGCACCGGTGCATTCAGATCATAAAAATCATACAAGTGGCGGGTGTAATTCCCCACGTAC
>CAILAZ010000173.1 GCA_903832295.1 uncultured Acidobacteriota bacterium | reverse complement strand
GGTGACTGGAGTTCAGACGTGGCTCTTCCGATCTAGGTCGCGCTTGCTCGCGTCCCGCCACATAATGGACGCGCAGCCCTCCGGCGAAATCACCGAATAGACGCTGTTCTCCAGCATGAAAACCCTGTCCCCAACCGCAATCGCCAGTGCTCCACCCGAGCCGCCTTCGCCCGTCACCGTCACCACAATCGGAACCCGCAGCCGCGACATCTCACGCAGATTATGCGCAATCGCCTCACCCTGTCCGCGCTCTTCCGCGCCCAGCCCCGGGTACGCTCCCGGCGTATCGATGAATGTAAATATCGGACGCCCGAACTTTTCCGCGATCTCCATCGCCCGCATCGCCTTCCGGTATCCCTCCGGATTCGGCATCCCAAAGTTCCGGTAGATCTTCTGCTTCGTGTCCCGCCCTTTTTGCGTTCCCACCACCAGCACCGGTTCGTCGTGGAAGCGCGCCATCCCGCAGATCATCGCCGCGTCGTCGCCAAAAGCCCGGTCGCCGTGAATCTCTGAGAAATCCGTAAACATATGCTGGACGTAATCCAGCATGTACGGTCTTTGCGCGTGCCTTGCAAGCTCTGTCCGCTTCCAGGCGTCGAAGTTCGCGTTCACCTGCTTGCGCAACCCGTCCACCCGGTCATGCAATGCCCGGAGCTGTTTCTGCGCCTCCTGATTGCTGCCCGCCGCCGACTCAAGCTGCGCAATCTGGCGTTCTACTTTTTCCAGTTCCTGGTCTGCCTTCGTTCCAGCTTCCATTCGTTTCTTTCCGATCGTCGTTAGTCGATAACCGTCACAGAATCCGGGCCGCACAGCTCCCGCACGCTTCTCATAAAGGCCCGGTCCGCCAATACATTATAGCCTTCCGCTTCCATCACCACTACGTACTCACCCGGCCTCACCAGGTCAAACAGTACCCGCGCCTCGCCCTTCGACCTCGTGAACAGCCCATGCAGCGCGTCCACCGTCTCCGGCATCGCGTCCGGCAGCTGAATCGTCACCCGCACCGACTTCGGCGTCTTCGCCTTCGCATCATCCAGCGCCGTAATCTCGTTGATGAACAGCTTCGGCGCCGCGTCCTCTTCCACCCGCACCGCCGCCTTCACCAGCACTGCCACCTCCAGCTTCACCTTCTCGCTCAGCCGCTTGTAGGCCTCCGGAAACACGGCCGCCTCCACCCGTCCGTGCATATCTTCCAGCACCAGCCCGGCCATCATGTCGCCCTTGCGCGTCTTCGCCACCCGCACCCCGGTAATCAGCCCGGCCACGAAGATATCCTCGCCCTTGTTCGTCGAGCGCTTCATTGCCAGCACGTCGCTCGTCTTGATCGCATGCAGGTCCTCAATCTTGTCCTGGTACTTCTCCAGCGGATGCCCGGTAATCCAGAATCCCAGAATCTCTTTCTCGTTCGCCAGCCGCTCTGATTCCTCCCACTCCGGAACATTCGGCAACCGCTCCGCCGCTCCCGCCACCGGGCTCGCATCCTCGAACACGCCGAACAGTCCGTGCTGACCCGCTTCGCGGTCCCGGGCCGCCTTCTGGGCCTGTTCCATCGCCTTG
Organism: uncultured Acidobacteriota bacterium; assembly: GCA_903832295.1. Taxonomy (GTDB): domain Bacteria; phylum Acidobacteriota; class Terriglobia; order Terriglobales; family Acidobacteriaceae; genus TOLSYN. Next base: position 7,320 of record CAILAZ010000173.1, on the reverse strand, counting down.
TCCAGCGCCTCCATCAGCCGTGAGCGTCCGCCCAGAGAATCCATCGCCCCGCTCTTGATCAGCGACTCCAGTACCCTTTTGTTCAGCAGCCGCAAATCCACTCGCTCGCAGAAGTCGTAAATTCCCTTGAACCGCCGCTCCTGTCGCGCTTCCACAATCGAGCCAATCGCATTCCCGCCCACGTTCTTCACCGCCGAGAGCCCAAACCTTATCTTGCTTCCCTCCGGCGAAAAAATCGGCGTAAAGTCCTTCGCCGACTCATGCACGTCCGGCGCAAGCACCTCAATCCCCATCTCGCGAGATTCCCCAATGTACTTCACCACGTCCTCGGTCTTGCCCGTCACTGAGGTCAACAGCGCCGCCATGAATTCCACCGGGTAGTGCGTCTTCAGGTAGGCCGTCTGGTACGCCACCATGGCATACGCCGCCGAGTGCGACTTGTTGAATCCATATCCCGCAAACTGCGCCATCAGGTCGAAAATATGTCCGGCCTTCTCTTTCGCAAATTTCCGCTCCGCCGCGCCCTGCATAAATCGTTCGCGCTGGCTGTCCATCTCCGACGCAATCTTCTTTCCCATCGCCCGCCGCAGCAAATCCGCTTCTCCCAGCGAATACCCTGCAATCACGTTGGCAATCTGCATCACCTGTTCCTGGTACACAATCACGCCCAGCGTCTCTTTCAACAGGCGCTCCAGCTCCGGCAGCATGTAATCGACTTTCTTCCGCCCCCACTTCCGTTCGATGAAATCGTCGATCATTCCGCCCTGGATCGGTCCCGGTCTGTACAGCGCGTTCAACGCCGTTAAATCATCCACCGTCGTCGGCTGATAGCGCCGCAGCACGTCCTGCATGCCGTCGGATTCAAACTGGAATACTCCCGAGGTCTGTCCCTTGTGGAAGACCTTCACAAACGTCTCCTCGTCTTCCATCGGAAGCGTTTCCATCTCAACCGTCTCGCCCCGCGTCATCTTGATCAACTTCAAACAGTCGTCGATGATCGTCAGCGTTGTCAGTCCCAGGAAGTCCATCTTCAGAAGGCCCATCTTCTCCACGGCCTTCATGTCGTACGCAGTCACAATTTCGTCGTTCTTCGTCTTGTACAGCGGCACCAGTTCATCCAGAGGCACCGGCGCAATCACCACCGCGCTCGCGTGTACGCCGGAGTTCCGAACCATCCCCTCCAGCTTCTTCGCCGTATCCACCAAATTCCGTATCGCCGGATCGTTCGTGTACGCGTCGTTGAACGCCGTCACGTCGGCCATCGCCTTGTCGATCGTCATCCCCGGCGTCCCCGGAATCATCTTCGCAATCCGGTCCACCTCGTTGTACGGCATGTCCAGCACCCGCCCCGTGTCCTTGATCGCCGCCTTCGCCGCCAGCGTCCCAAACGTGATGATCTGTGCCACCTGCTCCCGCCCATACTTCCCGGTCACATAATTGATCACCTCGCCCCGCCGGTTCATGCAGAAGTCCACGTCGATATCCGGCATGGACACGCGCTCCGGATTCAGAAAGCGCTCAAACAGCAGCTCGTTCTGGATCGGGTCCACATCCGTGATCCCCATCGCGTATCCCACCAGCGAACCTGCCGCCGACCCGCGCCCCGGACCCACCGGAATCCCCTCGCTCCTCGCATACCGTATGAAGTCCCACACAATCAGGAAATATCCCGGAAACTTCATCTGCGTGATCATGTTGATCTCGCGGTTCAGCCTGTCCTCGTAATCCCCAAACCCGTGCTTCAGCTTGCCCTGCTCCTTCAGAGCACGCAGCAGGTTCATCCGCTTCGCAAACCCCTCGCGCGCAATCCGCTCAAAGTAGCTGTCAATCGTCTCGCCTTCCGGCACGTCAAACTTCGGCCACGGATTCTTGATCTTGTCCAGTTGCAGGTTGCAGCGCTCCGCAATCCCCACCGTCCGCCGCAGCACCTGCTCGTACCCCTTGAAAACCCTTCCCATCTCCTCCGCGCTCTTCACAAAAAACTGGTTCGTCGAAAACTTCATCCGGTTCGGATCTGCAATCGACTTCCCTGTCTGGATGCAAACCATTGCATCCTGCGCCACGCAGTCGTCCTCGCAGATGTAGTGGCAATCGTTGGTCGCCACCATCGGAATCTCCAGCTCCTGCTCCAGCCTGAACAGATCCTTGCTGATCCGCTTCTCTTCTTCCAGCCCCTGATCCTGTATCTCCAGAAAGAAGTTTCCCCGCCCGAATATGTCCTCCAGCGTCTTTGCCGCCGTCCGCGCCGCCTCGTACTTGCCTTCCATCAGCCGCTCTGCCACTTCGCCCTTCAGGCAGGCAGAGAGCGCTACCAATCCCTCCGCGTGCTCTGCCAGGTAACGCTTGCTCACCCTCGGCTTGTAATAGAACCCGTGCAGAGAAGCTTCTGAGCAGATCTTCGTCAGGTTCTTATACCCTGCCTCGTTCTCCGCCAGCACGATCAGATGGTTGTAGCTGTCTCCCTGCGGCTCCGCCCTGTGGTCTTCCTTCTTGCACACGTAGAGCTCGCAGCCCAGAATCGGCTTCACCCCCGCTTCCTTCGCGTCGTTGAAGAAGTGAACTGCGCCGAAAATATTGCCGTGATCCGTCATGGCGACGGCCGGCATATCCAGTTCCTTGGCGCGCTTGCACAGCAGCTTCGTATCGCACGCGCCGTCCAGCATGGAGTAATCGGTATGGAGATGCAGATGGACGAAATCAGATGACATGGCTAAGGCGATTGTACCGCTACACGCCCTCCCCTCTTTGAGGAAATCCCCGTCCCACCCCTGTCGCCTCCGCCCTCCCTCGCCCTCCGCCGCACCCAGGGCTGCTCCATGCACACCAACGTGCCTCTTCCCTGCATCGAATTTTCATCCCGCCGTGTAAATACTTGCCCCCACGTACCTAACTGATACATTCCACGAAACATTCAGTTGCAACCCATGTCGAACCTTTCTGCCCTGCTTCGAATCTAAGTAGCAGATGCCTCAATTTTGTGGCATCTGGGTCCGTACCGGGATTTTGGGAGGTAGATCGATGTTTGTCGATGTCTTCGACTTGCTCTTCGGCTGTTGGCACAGGAACTACAGTTTCCCCATTACTGCAAAAAAGGCGAATCACAACCATTCCCACGCTTCCCGCGTCACGGGAACCTACGTGGTCTGCCTCGATTGCGGCAAGGAGTTTCCGTACGACTGGAACAAGATGAAAGTGCTCTCGCCCGAATTCGAGCAAACCGAAGCCGCGCCTCTCACCACCGAAACCGCCACCGGCTTCGGCAAAGCCGCCTGACCCTCACCCTTTTCCGCCCCACGCCCGCCCGCCAACAGCCCGCGTGGGGCTCTCCAGCTAATCCGCCTTACCTATCTACTCTGGATGCATCTGCTAAATACTCCTGCTGCGCTTCAATGAACTTCTTTCACCTACTCGCATAAGCGGTATGGCGCGTGGCCCACCCAACGCGTTTTTCGTTGGGTGGGCCACCTGTTTCCGTTGCTGTTGTCCTTGCAGTCGCTCCTGCTCGCGGCTAAGCTGGCACAATGCCTTGGGGACTCCGGCGCTTTCACCAATCCGGGCAGAGCCACCCTCGAACAGTTAGAGATTGAATCCGAATGGACCGCAATCCAACGCGAACGCGAGGCGGGGACTTTATGCGAAGCCAACAGCAGCAACAACGGCCCCACTCAACGAAAGGAACGTTGAGTGGGCCACCCGCCCTAACCCGATTCAAGAACAGAATATCCCCCCTGAGATTAGAAGGGCGCTGAAATGACGATTGGACAACCGTCGCTTTTTGCAATTGAATCGAGTATTACCGAAGCATACGATCGTCGAAGCCTGCTTGCCCTAGGCTATTTTGCCTTACATATCGGAGGACTTGTATACGGCCAAATTGCCTCTGACAGCACCTTACTAGCTTGTTCCTTTGATGAAGTCGAAAGACGAATTGCGGAACGAGGAACACATGTCGCGCCGTTCCAAAGCGAAAACTCGACGGAAATCGCCAACGCCTTCCGCTCGGCGATGTATTCTGACGAACCTTTGCCCCGCTATTTCACTCTTGAGTATAGGGAATTTGCTGACACGATACGTTCCAGAAGGATTGTCTGGGCTCCTGACGGAGACGAGGCTTTCGACGACAGTAGCTATGTTCTCCAATTTGATGTTGGAGACCTGGTGCGACTGATTGCGTTTCGCTGCCCATCGGGTATGTATCATGACTCGCCGAGCCTCCGGGATGTATACCTCCCGGCGGACGACTATTACGGGATCTTGCGCAACTGGCACGCTGCCTTCAAAGCCGAGTGGGCTGCTATGCCAAAGCTGCACGTTGAGGGGACATAATACGGTCTTCAGCTTTCTTGAATGTGATATGGCCCGAAAGTTTATTGTCGGAGAAATCCATCGTGGAGAGCAGGAGTGTCATCTCGGCCTGACCTGATGGGATGGACCCGGCCTGGTAGGCAGCTCTGCTACCGTGGACAGGTGACCCACCCAACGCGTTTTTCGTTGGGTGGGGGCTGTTGCCGTTACTGTGGTCCTTGCAGTCGCTCCTGCTCGCGGCTAAGCTGACACAATGCCTTTCGGACTCCGGCGCTTTCACCAATCCGGGCAGAGCCACCCCTCGGGCAGTCAGAGATTGAATCCGAATGGACCGCAATCCAACGCGAACGCGAGGCGGGGACTTTATGCGAAGCTGACCTGCTCCCCGAAAACCGCACACAACCGAGTATGATTTCGTACTCAGGAAAGGGCGGAGCGATGTCGAGGGGAAGCACACGGAAGCGCAGATGGTTGGTGCGTTGAAGCAGGTCGAAGCCGGGCGCCGGGCAGAGGATGTAGCCCGCGAGCTGGGCGTGAGCAAGCACACGATCTATGCCTGGAAGGCAAAGTACGGCGGCATGGACGCCAGCGAGGCGCAGGAAGCCAAGCAGTTGCGCGACGAGAACACGCGGCTGCGCAAGCTGGTGGCCGACCTCAGTCTGGATAAAGAGATGCTGAAAGCGGTGATCGTAAAAAACGGATTGCGCTCGTAGACCGAAGGACGGATGCAAGCTGGCTACGGGAGCAGTACGTGGTCAGCGAGCGCCGGGTCTGCGGGCTGCTATCGGTTGCGGTCAGCAGTTATCGCTATCAGGCAAAGGACTCGAATGCGGCTCTGCGCGGGCGGTTGGTCGAGCTGGCGCGTGAGAAGCCGCGCTACGGCTATCGGCGGCTGCACGTTCTGCTGCAACGCACGGGCGAGCAGGTAAACCATAAACGGGTCCACCGGGTGTATCGCGAGGCGGGGCTGTGCCTGCGTCGCAAGAAGCGCAAGCACTGCGTGCGAATGAAGTCGCCCTTGCGTCAGCACACGGCGGCGAACCAGGAGTGGGCTCTGGACTTTGTGCATGATGCGCTGGCCGCGGGCCGCTCGATCCGCGTGCTGAGCGTGGTGGACGCCTACACGCGGGAGTGCCTGGCGCTGGAGGCTGACACCAGCTTTGCCAGCCGGCGCGTGACTCGGGTGCTGGAGGAGATCATGGTGCTGCGCGGCCGTCCGCAGTCGATCCGTTGCGACAACGGCCCGGAGCTGACGAGCCGCCACTTCCTGGCCTGGTGCCTGGAGCAGCGGATCGAACTGGTACACATCCAGCCGGGCAAGCCGATGCAGAACGGTAGATGCGAAAGCTTCAACGGCAAGCTGCGTGAGGAGTGCCTGAGGGTGAGCTGGTTTGAGAATCTGTTCGATGCGCGAAGGAAGATCTTTGCATGGCGGAAGGAGTACAACGAGCAGCGGCCGCACAGTTCTCTGGGCTATCAAACCCCGGCGGAGTTTGCGGCAGCGGCAGGTAGCCGTGGAAAAGACGCGGGCTGCGCCCGCTTGGAAAACGCTTCGGGCGTTTCCCACTTTCCCACCGCTACGACGGCGGTCGGATAAGTTGTAATATCACCGTGCGGAAAATGGGGGCAGGTCAGGCGACAAAGTCTTCCAGATCATGACTCGCCTGAAAATCCATCTTGCCCCGGCCACGAAAGGCCTCCATCTTGGTTGCCAGAAAGAAGGGTGCAGAAATGACGCGAATCGATGGTCCTTCCGGCAAAGTCAACCTCTTTGCTCAAGGCCAGCACATCCAGCATCAGTGCGCCGCTGTGCCACCGGCAGGTGAGTTCCTGATCTTCCGTAAAATGAGCTTCGCGCAGACGCTCGGAGAAAGCAATGTACTCGGTGTACGTGATAATCTCGGCGATCACATCCACATCGGTCGTACTGCGGATAGGCGCAGATGCCTCATCGGTGATCAGCAGACCCAACGTAACGCCGCCGACAAAAACAATCTCATTGAGAAAAGGAGCAAGTTTGCGCACTGCGTCTTGGAGCAGCGGCAAGTTGGGATCAGCCATGAATCTCCTTTTCGAGCAGTTCGATCGCCAAGTTCCGCTCGCGCGTCCTGCCGCTGCGAAGGACGTCTGCGAGCGAGAGCACAGCATAGAACTTGGGATCGCGAAGCGCAGCTTTCGGAGCTGCTTTATAGAGAGGCATGATTGCGATGCCGCGGATCTTTCCCTCCGCATAAGGCCAGACCGTCGGCGGCTCTCCGCTTTCCAGAAGGCGCGACTTCAAAGGTTCTGCTGAGGCAGCCGTGGGCACGCCCCGTACGAGAGAGCCCCTGGCGGGAGGAAAAACGTACCTTAGCCCATGCCCCAGGAATTCTAATAGCGCAGTCTGATTTACTCGTTTTTCTGCGGAAGAGATGTAAAGTAACCCGGAATCCACGCAGCGTTTCAACGCCTTGGAGACCTCCGAAGGAGAGATGAAGAGGCTCGCAGCCAGTTCTTTCGACGGAACGTTCGGCTCGTTCTGGATGGCGAGTTTGAGAAGAAGCGCTATGTCCTGCCCTTGCATAGAGCCCTTGTAATCCGAGATTTCCAATTTGGAAATTGGAAATCAGAAATCAAGGTAGCCCATCTAAGCGCAGTCGCGATACGTTTGCAGAAATTGCTTGCTCACTCAAGGCCCGATGGAACGTAGGTTCTCAAAAGGGGCCGAAAACCCCAATCCTGTATCCCTAATGTCCGCCCAGAGACTGGCCAAAAGATGTGTCCCCCCGCGACGAACTCGGGGCCCCGTTGCACCCCCGATAACAGACGAAAATGGTTTCTCAGGGCGCCTTGGAAAGTAAGGCTCCGGTGAGCACCGTGTGGACTTGCGGCTGATGAGTAGGCATTCTCGGCTTGTGGACGAACGAGGTCCGGGAGGCGGGGGATGGATGCTTTGAGTGCGGCGGTGCCGGTCGCCGGCAAGCGCAGGAAGCGCAGCGCGCTGGAGAGGTGGCGGATCGTCGAGGAGACGCTGGC
>CAILAZ010000172.1 GCA_903832295.1 uncultured Acidobacteriota bacterium | reverse complement strand
TCGACTTCTTCCGAGTCGACGAATCGCTTGAAGAGGTGTCCGCAGAACTGTAGGCGTCCTCGCTGTCGTATCCCATTACGCCCTTTCAAAACAAAGGGGGCAGCCTGAGCCACCCCCTCGGTTGAATGCCCCGCGAAGGGCCTTAGTACCCAACCAGCAACAGGTAGAACGTGTACGGCGAAAGATCGGTGTTGGCCGAAACTTCCGTACCCGCCGAACTGAACATCTGAAGCTTCTTTGTCGTCGGATTCCAGACAGGCTGATACCCGCTCTGGCCGCCAACTGGAAGAGCCGTCAGAACCCGCCACAGGTCACAGTTGATCGTCAGGGCGCCATTGGCGTTGTACTGCTCCCCGTCGATGATGGGATACCCGCCAGTGGCGTAGTCTGAGATGGAATCAGAAAGCGAAACGTACTCGCCATTCTGATTTCCCAGGCTTACATCGCCGTCGGGCAATTTCGTGATTAAGTAACTCATGCTGCCCTCCGGTTAGAAAATGTCTGCTTCGACCAGGATGTCGCAGAGGCCCGCGGCCGTGGCCGTGTTCAACTGGACGCCGAGTGGACGAGTTGCTGGAGCCGATGCCGAACCAGTCGATGTGAAGTTGCCGGTCGACCCAGTGATGTTGTACCCCGAACCCGGCGTGGTCGTCGGACCCCAAGCCGCCTTCAAGAGACCAGCAACCTGCACAAATACGTACCCGCCAAGCAACTGCGCGAGTGTCGCCTTCGGCAGAGATGTGTAGTTCGCCATCAGGTAGCCAGCAACCATCTGATTGCCGAGGCTGTTGTAGGCCTCGGAGTAGACGGCGGTGACTGTGGTGAAAGTTTCATCAGTCCAGTACACCGGAGCCGGCGCGGCAGGAGTTTGCCAGTTCGCCAACGTCATTGCCGAAGTCGAAAGGATCTGCGCCAAGACGTAGATCGCAGGTGCGCCGGCAGGATTGGCGGTGGTGACGTTGCTCTGCCCCACGTATCGCTGACCGAGAACTTGGATTTCTCCAATGTTCGCATACGGCTGGATCGGCGATGCGGTCGGATTCCACAGGTATGTGAGTACATTCCCTGTGTCAATCTGGATAAGCTGATTTGACGGATTCAAAAATGCCATTGTCGTGTCCTCTCTCTCGCTGGACTACAGCTTCGAGAATACCTCTCTGAACATGAGTCGCGGAGCTGCGTCGACCATGTTCCCACCGAACATATACTGACCGGCAACGTCATCCGTATTTTGTGCCTCTTTCCAGCCGGTAAACCCGAACTGGTACTTCGGCACGTCGGAGACGTAGAGGTACAGGTAGTTGGTGTTCAACCCAAACATCGTGTACTGGCCGCCTAGCGTCGAAAGATACTGATCGACCACCACTTGCGCACCGTTCCAGTTGAACGACTTGAATCCAACGTGAACGTCAGAAGTCTCATCGTTGAACCGTTGCTGCGGCTGGAGCTTGCTCCAGAACGCATCCCACACCGGCTGCGTGGTTGGCAGCATGTCCGGCTTCTCCTGCCCGAACCAGCTTGCGCCAAAGGCGGTCTGGATGACTGACAGGTTGAAAGCCGACGGCGCCGCGTAATACGCATTGATGCCCGTGTTGGCTTGGCTGGAAATGTCTGAGCGGGTGATTCCGCCGTAGGTGGGATAATTGGTGCCGTTGTCGACGGC
>CAILAZ010000171.1 GCA_903832295.1 uncultured Acidobacteriota bacterium | reverse complement strand
GGCACGGTGATTGCATAGCATGGCATGACACTCACATGTGCGTCTCAATTGACACTCACATATGCGTCTCACCGGAATTGACACTCATATGTGCGTCTCACATGGTTGCCCCGCCTCATATAGTATGGGAGGCTATGCGGATGAGAGTAGCGGGGAGGCATGAGCATGGGGCTCGCATGGCACCGCTCACCGCATCGCATAGTCCCACCACACGCCGCCCACGTTCACGAGCAGACACCCCACACGCCGCCTGCGTCTCCGTCCGCTAGTCTCTCCAACGTCGGCCCGGGGATGGCGGCATGGGGTCCGGCCCAGGCCGAGGCGCGATCCGACCGGGGGTGGGGGAAAAATCGGCGCAGGAAAAAATTGCTTCCATGCACCCTCCTAAATTTTTTTAATTTTCCACTATCTCCTCCCGCAGCGTCCGCAATGTGGTATGACTAATTGACCGCGAGCCGCTGAAATTTATTTTTTTAAAAATTTTCTGGGGTTATTCGCGCACGGAATGGGTTATTCGCGCGCATTACAGCTGAGTAATGTGAGGGAGTAATGAGGTTGAGTTATTCACCCGTATTACAGCCGAGTAATGTGCGCAAGAAACCCCGCCATCGGCGGCGGGCCACCAGTCCCCTACCACCACCCCGCGCAGCTTTAGTAAGTAACAGTCCGCCATTCCGCCGTCCCGCTCTGTTATAACAAGTAACAAGTAACTACTAGCTACTAACTACCCGACCGCCGCTGCAACCCCCAAGCTATGACTACTCCTCGCGCGGGCGCACGCCCACACGCACGCAGCCGCCCGCCCGCCCCCACGCGCGCCCGCGCACACGCCTGAATACAGCACCCCTTCCCTAGCGTTTTCCGGCTTTTCCGCAGTTATAAGTTATAACAATATGGTAGGACTAACGAATTGTTAATAGCTGAGCGGTTGCCAGTGGGTGGCGCGCCGTCTCCGCCGGCGATTCTTCCAGCTTCCGGATTGCGCTGCAGCTCGCGCGGCGGCATATTCCCCCCGTCGCCACTGTTAGAGCAGCCCCGTCGCTAGACGGCGGGCCACCAGCCTGCTACCCGCCAGTTGGTCCTCCCCAGTGGCGACATCTTATTAGCCAACAGGAGCCGCCATGTCGCAGGTGCAATTGAAACGGGTCAGCTACTCCCACGAGGCCATGATTGACCTCATCCTCCAGGACCCCACCGTCACTTCTTCTGAACTGGCGGAGGTCTTCGACTACTCCCAAGCCTGGGTCTCCCGCATCCTCGCCAGCGACTCCTTCCAAGCCCGGCTCGCTCAGCGCAAATCCGCTCTCATCGACCCCATCATCGCCCGCAGCTTGAACGAACGGCTGCGCGGCGTCGGCATCCGGGCCATGAACATCATCGAACAGAAGCTCGACGCCGAGCCCAGCGCCCAATACGCCATGGACGCACTGGAATTCGCCACGGCGGGCCTCCAAGCAGTGACCCCCCGTGCATAACCCCCTCGCCGATCAATTAGCTGATTTGGTCCGGGAATCTCACAAGCCGGCGGAACAGGTTAAGACTGCAACTCAAAGCGCTGTCGGTGTCTCCCCGAAGGCGGCAGTCTCCGATTCTCCGCTGGTGGTTCCCGGACCTTCCTTTGGCCTGCGCCAGGGCTACTCCCATCAGGCAATGGTTGACTTGATGATCGCCCATCCCGAATGGACCCATGCTGAACTCTGCGGAGCCTTCGGCCGTCCGGGGTCGTGGATGGCTTCTGTGCTGGCCAGCGACGCATTTCAAGAAGTCCTCGCCCCCCGCCGCCACTTGGTCCTCGACCCTTCCCTCACTGCCACGATGCAGGAGCGGTTTAAGGCACTGAGCATCCGCACCAGCAATGTCCTCATGGACAAAATGGAAAAATCCGACGTCACAGACTTCCTCGTCCTCAAAGCCGCTGAAACCGCAGTCAAAGCCCTCGGCATGGGCGTCAAGGGTGTCGAGCAACCCACCACCCCTCAGATCACCCCGCCCACCAAGTCCCTCGAAGAACGCCTCCTCGAAGCCCTGGACAACAAGCGCCGGGCAGAGACCATCGACGCTGAAGACATCACCCCCAACGGCGAAGTCTGATGGCCAAGCTCTCCTCCGATCTGATCGAGGCGTTCTGCCTCATGTACATGCAAAAGGGCTTTGATGAGGCCAAACCCACTCCGCAGTTCCACCGAGACGGGTGGAAGGTATATGCCAGTGACGTTGAGAAGGCATGCGTCATTGCCCCGCGCGGACATGCCAAGTCCTCCGCCCTTACCCACGTCTACGGACTTGCCAGCGTCTTGTTCCGCAGCGAAGCCTACGTCATCCTCATCTCCACCAACGAAGAATTGGCCATCGAACACTTAGGTGACATCACCAGAGAGTTAACTGAAAATGAAGACCTCATCCGCGACTTCCAGATCTCCCGTTTTGAAACTCAGTCAAAGACTGAAATCATCGTGGAGTTCAAAGACGGCGAGCAGTTCCGCATACTTGCTCGCGGCGCTGGCCAGAAACTCCGGGGTCGCAAGTGGCGTGGCATGCGTCCTGGCCTTATCATCTGCGACGATTTAGAGGATGATGAGCAGGTTGAGAACAAAGAGCGCCGGGATAAGTTTCGCCGCTGGTTTAACCGCGCAGCTATTCCTGCTCTCAGACGCGGCGGGAAGATTCGCGTACACGGCACGATTCTTCACGAGGATTCCCTGCTGGCCAGACTTCGCAAGAACAAAGAATGGCATGTGCAGTTCTACCGTGCCCACAAATCCTTCGACGATTTCAGCGACATCCTCTGGCCACAGCAATTCACCGAAGACATCCTCCGCAGCATCCGACAACGCTACATCGAGGACTTCGACGCCAACGGCTACTCCCAGGAATACCTGAATGATCCATTCGACAACACAGAGGCTTACCTCAGGAAAGAATGGTTCCTCGCTATGCAGGACGCTGACTTTGAGCTCGAAAAGCGAGTGGCTGTTGGTGTGGATTTCGCTGTCTCGAAAGCAGATCGGGCCAACCGTTCCTCCCTTACAATCGGAGGCCAGACTGCCGAGAACAAGCTACACATCTTTGGTCAGAGAGTTGACCGTTGGGATACGACTGAACTGCTTGAGCAGATGTTTGACGTTCAGGAGTTCTACGAACCCTTCGCTTTTTTCGTTGAGGATGGGGTCATATGGAAAGCGATTGAGCCGATGATAAATCAAGAAATGCGGGCCAGGAATATCTTCCTGAACTGCATTGCGATTTCATCAGTGAAGGATAAAGGGATTCGCGGTCGGAGCCTGCAAAAGCGCATGAAGGCCGGAGCGGTGTTGTTTGATAAGGAAGCAGACTGGTATCCGGGGTATGAGTCTGAATGCCTCCGCTTCACCGGGTTCTCTGATGCTCGGTTGGACGATCAATTCGATAGCTCAGCAATTCTAGCCCGCGGCCTTGACATGATGCCGCTGCTTGAGCAGGATGACTTTTTGGATGAAGAAGAGCTGTCGTTTCGGGAGCAGGCCCGGGCAGCGCAATCGGTAAACAGCGGCCGCAATGCCGTAACAGGGTATTGAAATGAGTTACACTGGCGAAAAGACAAAGCTCAAGCTGCAGGATATCGTCCGGTCGGCTAATGTGGCGGAGAAGCTGTCGGAGGAGGAGCTGACGTGGTACGGCACGCAGGCAGTGGATGGGTACAATGCGGATCTGAATACCCGTGGGGAATGGGCAGAGCGGAACGAGCGGGCGATTAAGCTGGCGCTGCAGGTTGTGGAAACAAAAACGTTTCCGTGGACTGGCGCCAGCAATGTCAAATTCCCGTTGGTGACGATTGCGGCGTTGCAGTTCCTGGCACGGATTTCGGTGTTGACCGGGGGCCGGCAGTTGGCGAAGGTGGAACCCTGGGGCGCGGACCCGGACGGGAAGAAGGCTGCGCGGGCGGAACGGATTAGCACGTTTACGAGCTATCAATTGCTGGAGCAGGATCACCGCTGGGTGGACAATGATGAGACGGCGAAGCTGTCCGCGGCGATCCTAGGCTGTGCTATCAAGCATACGTTCTATGACGGTGTGGAAGGGGTCAATCGGTCGCAGTACGCCCCGCTGATGGACTTTGTGGTGGACTATCACTGCAAGGACATTGACATGGCGCAGCGGGCAACCCTCCGCATGGACATGTTCGAGAACAAAATCGAAGAGAACGTGCGCCGTGGGCTGTTCTTGGAAATGTATGACGACGCACCTCCTGGGCTGAATATCGGCCGGGGGATGAACCTGCTGAAAGCCGCAAGCGACGAAGCCGCAGGGCTGGCAGAGCAAGCGGCGAATGGCCTGCGTCCGTATTCGATATTGCAGCAGCATTGCTGGCTGGACCTCGACGACGATGGCTACTCTGAACCGTACATTATGTTCGTGCGTGAGGACACGAAGCAGGTGCTGCGGATCGTGGCCAGGTTCTTTGACGTTGGCGATGT
>CAILAZ010000170.1 GCA_903832295.1 uncultured Acidobacteriota bacterium | reverse complement strand
GATAGAAAAGCGGTAGTTAGCTGATTCACGCTACAAGCTGCGGAAATCCTCAACCAGCGATGTGTTGTGAAGTGCAACAGGGGATGCAGGGGGAAAAGTACGGATGGAGCACGTGGAATCAGAGACTTAGGATGGCATGGAACGGCACTGCTGTATTTCTCTACACTGTTGTACTTCGCAACGGAGATTTGAGATTTCCACAGGGCACTATGCGCTGGGCCAAAAGAAAAACGCCCCGAAGGAGGTTTTCTCCAGCCGGGGCGCTATTTCCTGTGCACCACTCCATCCTTCATCACAAAGCTCACCCGCTTCAACGCGGAAATATCCTCCAGCGGATTCCCTTCCACCGCAATCACATCCGCCAGGAACCCCGCCTTGATCTGCCCAATCGAATCCCCCCAGCCCAGCAGCCGCGCTCCGTTGATCAGCCCTGCGCGCAGAACCTCTGCCGCAGGCATCCCATACTGCACCATCAGCTCATACTCCCGCGCCTGCGTCCCATGTGGAAACGGCCCCACATCGGACCCCACTGCCATCGGCACGCCTGCTGCCAACTGCCTGCGGAACTCCGCCGCGTGATAGGCCAGCATCTCCCGCCGCCTCTCACCCTGCGCCGCGGACTCGGCGTGCTCCGCAAAATACTCCGAGATGGCAAACGTCGGCACCGCGTAAATCTGCCGCTCGCGCATCAACTTCATCGTCTCCGCGCTCAACTGGTCCGCGTGGTCCACCGAGGCCACTCCCGCCTGCGCCGCAAACAGCGTCCCGGGTTCTCCCGTCGCGTGCACCGCCACCCGTGCCCCCACCCGCGCCGCCTCGGCCACCGCTGCCTCCAGCTGCGCCCGCGTGTACTGGTAGGGCGTCGAGAACGCGCCATTCGCCAACCTGTCCGGGCCGGTCTCATAGATCTTGATGAAGTCCGCCCCCTCCTTGAGCTGCTGCCGGATCACCGCCACCAGTTCGTCCACCGTGTTCGCATACGTCGCATTGGAGGGCACGTGCGCCGCCGGATTGAAGTGGATCGCGTCCTCATGCCCGCCCAGAATGTCCACCGCGTTGCCACTGATGCGCAGCCGCGGCCCGGGGATCAGTCCTGCGTCAATCGCATTCCGCACCGCCGTGTCGGCCGAGCCCGCGCCCTCCGTCCCCATGTCGCGCTCTGCCGTGAACCCAGCCATCAGGTCCTGCCGCGCCGCAATCGTCGCCACAATCGTGCGCTCCGGCACCGCTTCCACCACCGTCTGCAGGTCCTCCGCCCCCGGGTGCAGGAACAGGTGCACGTGCGCGTCGATCAGCCCCGGCATCAGCGTCGCCGCGCCCAGGTCAATCACCGCCGCCCCCGCCGGACGGCTCACCTTCGTTCCCGCCTCCGCAATTCGCTTGCCGCGCACCAGCACCTCGCCCGGAGTAATCAGCGTCCCATGCTCCACGTCCAGCAGATGTGCAGCGCGCAGCACCGTAACGGGCTCGCCTGTCTGCGCAAACAGCCCGCAGCAAGCCAGCAGGAAGAGAACAACCACTGTGAGGAGAAATCTCAGCCGGTTCATGGCCGGAATAGTAGCATGCTACGGGAGCGTCCCTCGCCGGACTATACTGTCTTCGACTTCCATTCACTTTGTTCTGAGGACTTCATGACCACTGCCGCCAGTGCCGTGCTGGAAGAGCGTACGTTCCGCCCGAACTACTCCCTCCGGGTTGCCCTTGCCATGGCCTCACTCGCCAGCGCACCTCTCTTCATCTGGACCTACTACCTCATCGAGCCGCGGATTCCGCTCATCCTCGGTATTGCCGCACTGGAAGTGCTCGTCTGCGCCGCTATCTGCTGGGCACAATCTCAAACCCGCCTCACCCTCGACAGCATCGGCTTGCACTACCACTCCGTTTTCGGCGATCGCCAGATCCTCTGGCAGGAGGTCACCGAGACCCGCTACCTCGTCAGCCCCGTCAACCTCGGCGCACACTTCGGGCTCCTCGGCTACGCCATCTCCGCCATCTTCAAACCCAAGCAGGTCACCCTCTCCCTGCGCGTCATTGGAGGCACCGGCAAACCCATCAAGGTCACCTCCAGCTTCGCCCAGGCAAAGGATGCCATTGGCCTCATTCTCGGCCAGGTGCTCCCGCCCATGATCGCCGATGCCCGCATGCGTGTCGGCCGCGGAGAGCGCGTCGAATTCGGCCCCCTCACTCTTTCCAGCACCGAGGTAGCCTTCAAGACCCGGATCGTCCTTCCCATCCCCGAAATTGAAAAGGCCGAGCTCGCCGGCAGCAATCTCCTTATTAGGCGCGCAGGAAAGTGGATGGCCGCCATCAAGGTCCGCTCGGACCGCATCCCCAACGTGCTCGTATTCCTTGAAGTGCTCGAGCTCTTCGCCCCGCAAACACGCCCTGCGGGAATTGATCCTCTCGGGCGTGTCCGCCTCTGACCCTCCCAGCTCTTCCCGGGCCGGCACTCGCTGCCGGCCTGTGCACGTTTAGAAAACCTTTATGAACGTTTCAGTTAGCCTTTAGACCCTCCCGCCTCTAATTCAGTAGTGAGAGATGAATGCCCCACCGGTGCCTCATCCTCGCCATGGAGGAGACGTGAGAACACTCTTTGCGATGCTGGCCATGTTCATAATGGGAGTCCACCTGCTGGCGCAGGCTTCCCCTGAGATGGGACACAACGACACTTCCGCCGCGGCGCAACCCGCCGCTCCCGCACCATCCTCGTTTCTGCACCGATTCACCAGGGCCTACGCCGAGGACTGGCGCGACCCCGACCCCAACGCGCCCACCCCGCCCAGCGCCGGATATCCCCCTCCGGTCAGCTCTCCGCCATATCCCTTTGCCTACTGGCCCTATGGAGGCTCACCCACCATCGGCGCCCCCATCCAGAGCCCCTATCCCTTCACCCAGGCTCTCCAGACAGGCTCCAACGGAGATTTCTGGAAGAAGTCCGGCATCCAGATCTATGGCTGGATTGAGCCCGGCATGAACCTCAGCACCTCCAACAAGAGTCACTTCGCCAACGCTCCCGCCGCCTACTACATCACCCCCAACACCCCCACCATGGACCAGGCCGCCCTCTACATCGAGCGCTTTCCCGACGAAGTCCAGCGCGATCACTTCGACTGGGGATTCCGCTTCACCAATCTGTACGGCACCGACTACCGCTTCACCACATCCAAGGGAATCTTCAGCAACCAGCTTCTCGGCCAGCAGACCAACTGCCTCAGGGGCACCGGCAAGTGCGGTCCCGGATACACCTACGGCTACGATCCCGTCATGTTCTACACCGACCTCTGGTTCCCCCACGTCGCCCAGGGCATGAACCTCCGCATCGGCCGCTACATCTCCCTGCCTGACATCGAGGCCCAGCTCGCCCCCAACAACTACACCTTCAGCCACTCCCTGCTCTACACCTTTGACTGCTACACCCAGGTCGGCGCCAACGCCACCATCAAGCTCAGCGACCACTGGCTCGTGCAGGCCGGAGTCTCACCCGGATGCGACGTCGCCCCCTGGAACAAAATCGACCGCAAGCTCACCCTCAACACCTGCGTCGGCTACACCTGGCACGGCGGCTCAGACAACGTCTACACCTGCGCCAATTCCATCAACGACGGCAAGTATGCCTACAATAATCTCCAGGCCTACTACCTCACCTGGTATCACAAGATCAATGCCAAGTGGCACACCGCAACCGAGGCCTGGTATCAATACGAGAAGGCCGTTCCTAACGTCAATCCCTCCGCGCTCGGCGGCGTTACCGTCCCCGCCCCCGCGCCGGAAGCCAATGCCAACGGCGCATGGTGCCGTCCCACCCAGCCCACCTGCTTCGCCCCGGAATACGCCATCGTCAACTACATCAACCGCAGCTTCGGAAAGAAGAGCCACGACGCCCTCATCATCCGCAATGAGTTTCTCAATGACCTCAAGGCCCAGCGCTCCGGAACCAAGGGCAGATACATGGAGAACGCCGTCGCCTGGAATCACTGGCTCGGCGGAACCGTCACCTTCCGCCCGGAGATCCGCTACGAGCGCAACTTCGACTACCCCGCCTACGACGCGCCGCAGTGGGGCGCCGTCCTGGCTCCGGGCATGAAGAAGAGTCAGCTGATCTTCGCTTCTGATGTGGTGTGGCACTTCTGATTTACTGACAAATCCGCGAGGCTCGCGCCGCCGGAAGCGGTGCGAGCCTCGCATCAGCCTTACGTCCTATTTCTTTTCCGCCACGTACTGTTCTTTGTTAAACAGCTCGGGATGCAGATACGTCCCGCGCTCCTCGCCCTGCTTCACTTCTTCCACCGGAATGCGATGCTCATTGGCCCACGCGTCATGGCGAACTCCCGTTACCTGCCAGGAAACTTCCATCCCGTGTTTGCCCCCGGCGATCTTAAACCGGTTGCCGCTCACCTTCTGGGCAATGTAAAGCTTCGGCCCAGGACTCCCAATTGCCGTGAGTTGATAGCGGAAGTCCGCGTTCAGCGCCTCAAAGTAGTCGGGCATCTGCACCCAGGCTTCGCCGCGCTTATCCAGCGTAACTACTCCGTTGTAAATGTTCATCATGTCCGGAGACTCCACGAACGAGTGCGACAGATACTTGTTCGCCGGGTCTAGCGGATGGTCGATCTTGAACGAACCACCAGCCTTCGCAAGATTGCCGCCAACGTTCAGGTTTCCGGCGATGAAGTTGTTTGCACCTCCGCTGGTAACCGTCAAGGCGCCGTTGTTGATCATCACGCCGCCACCACCGTTCGTCGTCAGCCCCAGCCCGACAATCGCATTGGCGTTGGTCATAATGTTTCCGGTTGCCGTAATCGAACCCTGGGTGTTCGTGTTTCCGCCCGCGTCAATGTTAAACATATTCGCGCCGTTGGTTACGGAGAAGCCCTGCTGCGCAACGATGTTGTTGTTCACATTCAGGCTGCCCAGCAGGCTGGTCTGTCCAATCACTGCCAGTCCGTTATTGAGGTTCACCGTCCCGTTCAGCACCGTCGAGCCATTCACGCCCAACCCGTTGTTCACGTTCAACGTGCCGAAGTATGTATTCCCGCTTACTGACAGGCCGCCATTCGCAACCACCTGCCCGCCAAACGTCGCCCCGCCGTTGCTCCGGATGCTGCCTCCACCATCCACCTGGAAGAAGGAGGTGTTGCCGTAGCTGGCATTGAGGACGCTGCCGGTCGTCAGCGCGTTTCCAAAGTTCAATTGCAGTCCCGTCGCCGACGGGCTGTTCAGGTTTCCCTGGAAGGCCACCGCCTGCCCCGTCGCCGCACCCACCTCAGAGCTCACGCCCGTCGTCTGCGAGCAACTGTTCGCCCCCTGCGGGCATATCGGAGCCGCGCTCGCCATTGCCTGGGCACTGATCACCGTGCCGCCCGCATTCGCCATCGCCGCAAGCATCGCCTGCGGATAACTGACAGTCTTTCCATCCGCGCCCGTCAATCCGTTCCACACAACCAGCGTCGGATTGCTCGACGTTGTGGTGTAGGCAAATACGCCCACGCCGTCGGCTCCTGCAGCTTGCCCGCGCACGCCCGCCGTGATCCCCGTCCCCGTCGCCGTCCCCACAATCGCCGAGGGAACCGTGCTGAAGTCCGGCGGCCCATTCTGCGGAGAGGCCGGCCCGTTGGTGGTGTCCGTAACGTTCAACACACCCGCCGGAGGATTCAGCACTGTCCCTGTCCAATACACCGGCAGGTTCAGCGTTCCCCCGCCTGCCACCGTCTGGCACGCCACCGTGCCATCCGCCAGCACCTGTGCAATTGCATTGCCCGACGGGCATAGTCCGCTCACCCGTCTCTGTAGATACGTGCTGTCCGTATTCAGTGTCAGCAGGTTGTTTGCAATGCTTCCCGTCAGTCCTGATCCCAGCGTGGTTGCCAGTGCGCCCGCCTGCTGGCAGCTC
>CAILAZ010000169.1 GCA_903832295.1 uncultured Acidobacteriota bacterium | reverse complement strand
ACTGCCGAGCAAGACCGGCAACGCTACGGCAATGCTCTTCTGCACCGGCGTGAGATGCATTTGCTTGCTCAGGATGGGCATCATTGCCGAGAGAGAGCCAAACACTGCGAAGCAGAATGCGAAGGCTCCCGTGCCGAGGGCGAGTTGAAGCTTAGGAGAAGGTTGCGATTGCATTATGAGTTCCTCTGTACCGCCGGACTCACAATCACCGTGGCGGCTAGACTATATCAGGAAACTAGAGCTGGAGCCTGCGCTCTATGACTTAAGTCTCAGCAGCAAAGGTTTACTTCAGGTTTGCCCTGATGATCCAGCAATATGGGTTTGAGTGACCAAAGTCGCTGTAGTGGTAGGAGGTGGTCATATAAGTTGTGTTTCAAGGAGATTGCCATGACCGCCACTACAAAGACCGTTCGCGAAATTGCACTGGAACAGCCGTCCTCGATACGAGTGTTTGAACATTATGGGATCGATTACTGCTGCGGTGGTCGCAAGCCTCTAGAAGATGCATGCGTCTCGGGAAAGCTGGAAGTAGACACAGTGATTGCGGCGCTTGAAGCTGCTGCGAAGACCGCTGCTCCTCAGGGCAAGGATTGGTCACGAGCGTCTCTGGAGAGCCTCAGCGGTCACATCGTCGCGACTCATCATGCGTATGTAAAGAAAGAACTGCCGCGATTGGCGGAGCTGGCACTGAAGGTAGTGAGCCGCCACGGTTCGACGAAAGCAGAGCTGCCGGTAATTCAGAGGAAGCTGGCTAAACTAGACGAGGAGCTCAGCCAGCACCTATCCAAAGAAGAGGCGATCTTATTTCCTTATATCGTCCAATTGGAGCGTGCCCAAACCGCTGGTACAGAACCTTCGCATGGATGCTTTGGGACAGTTGCCAATCCAATCGCGATGATGACCCAGGAACATGATGCTGCAGGAACACTCTTGGCGGAGATCCGTCTCCTTAGCCACAATTTCGTTACGCCCGCGGATGCATGCCCAACTTATCATGCGTTCTATGACGGTCTGAAAGAGTTTGAGCAGGACCTTCACCAGCATATTCACCTGGAAAACAATATCCTCTTTCCTCGGGCCATCGACCTCGAGGCATTAGCAGTCTCGGCCACTAAGTCAGATTTATGAATACATCCCCTGAACACGCGCTGCCGGGCGGAGACCGACTCGTTGAGGGCCGGCAGAAGCGGCGATAAAGGGGGCCCGTACCGACTTCTCCATCGGCAGATTAAAGCTGGTCAGCAGCCAGGTCGTGAGGGATCGGATCGCAGGCGTTCGCGGCATATGGGGAGTAAGCAATTTTATGGCAAGACCGCAGCTGGCTGAGTCCGTTGCACGAGGCCGTTGGCTATCACGACAAAGAATGGCAGCACTGTTGTTAGCCCACAGAGCAGAGGTTAACGCGAAAGCAAACGATGGCAAGACGCCACTCGACGTTGCGAAGGCGAACGGCGATCAGGGAATCATCCGGTTGGTGCCTGCAAGAGGGGGAGAGAATAGTCAATGAACTTGCCAGACACGTCCCTTCCTGGAAACTGAAGTTCGGATGGGGTAGGCATCTATTTTCCTTGTCGCACCTTTTCTAGCTGCATCCTCCCCGAAGGCGCAGCAGTAGATCATTTAACGCCGCTCTTGCCGAGTGCACCTCCGGGAGGGACGAACGGATTGCCTCGACTGCCTCCTCTTCCAACTGCTTTGTCAGGCACTATTCCCGACACCGGGGAGCGATAAATGTATCGAGGGCGATCCACCCCGGGCCAAAGAGGAGAACGAGGACGGCCGCGAAGAGGAACGTGTACGGATCGGCGCCGTAGAACTTGGCTGGGTTGCTAAAGACGGAGAACAGGGCCTCATGGTCGGCGGTGAGGTAGGCCACCAGCATGTTGCCGGTCAGCACGAGCCCCGTCAGGCGCGAGCCAAGTCCGGCGATCAGCAGCACTCCGCCGAACAGTTCCACGCAGCCGACGAAGATGGCCGTTGCGCCGGGTGCGGGCAGGCCAAGCGAGGCGAAGAAGTTGGAGACCTGTCCGAGATGGTGCAGCTTTCCCCAGCCCGTTTGTGCGAACTGCCAGCCCCAGTAGAGGCGCACCAGCAGAAGAAATGGTGAGCGAGCGCCGGAGGCGACGGTGGCGAAGATCTCGTAAGGGCGGCGGAGAGCGCGGAGGATCGAGTTCACGTTACGGCCTTTCTTTTGGCACTGGATGGGCAAGCCAACCCAGTGCGGCAAAGAGCGCAAAGCTCTGTTGAATGTGTTGCGAAGCCTGCGTGCTGTCCAGCGCGCTCCCAGCGTATGCTGCCTCAATCGCATCGCCCAGGTTCATCCCCGCGCTCAACGCAGCAAGCAGCTCGAACATCTCGCGGTCCAGCCGCTTGTAGTGCACCATCAATTCCGGACGATGAACGGCGAGGTAGATCGGCTGGGCGGATTGCGCGGCGGCCAGCCTTTGCCGGCGGAAGCATCTCGGCCTGCGCCCTGCTTTAATCTGCGTCCGCACCTGAAGCAGCAGCCTATCCACCTCGCTGCCGGCTTGCACCAGTTGCAGATGCGGCTGCAGCCACAGCGTGCTCTCCGGTACGAGTGAAGTCACCTGCTGTACCGTCAGCGGAGTGAGATCGGCGGCGTCGAAGCTCTCAATCTCCGCCCACTCCAACCGCGCCATCTCTTCGGCAAGCGCGCCGCCGAACTCCGGATGCGCGGCGAGCCACTTCGGCAGGCGGCGTCCAAGGTCACGCAGGGTGAAGCTCACCGACGGGCACTCGCCCAGGTACTGGCGGCGCAAGCGCTCAAACATCTCTCTGCCGAGCACGGCGCGCAGGCCCGGAAAGTCTTCGCCGAAGGCATCCAGCAGGCGCGACCAGTAACTGCGGGCGTAGATCTCCAGCCGCTCCGCGCTGCTAAGCTGCGCGTTGGGCTTCACCAGGGCGATGGCCGCGTCGGCGCCGCGGCGCAGATTATCCTGGCGGGTGAGGGGACGCATCAGTGCCGAGGCGATGGTGCGTTGGAAGTCAATCAGCTGCGTGCTCACGCCATCACCTCCGCCACGTTCGCCCCGGCGGCTGATGCGGCAACCACCGCGTCCAGGTAGCGGCGTGCCTTGAGCGCTTCACGGTGAACTTCATCGAAGGGCGGAATGCGGTCGTCCCACTCCAGGAGGGTCGCCGTGGGGCCGGTGCGCCCGAGAGCGCGCTCGTAAAGCTCCCACACCGGGTCAATCACCGGATGATCGTGCGTGTCTAGAATGAAGCGCTCGTAGCGCGAGTGCCCGGCGATGTGAATCTGTGCCACGCGATCTGCGGGAATGAAGTCCAAATACTCGCGGGGATCGAACTGATGGTTGATGCTGCTGACGTAAATGTTGTTCACGTCCAGCAGAATGCCGCAGTCGGCGCGTTCGACCACTTCGCTGAGAAATTCCCACTCCGTCATCTCTGAGTCGTGAAACTCAGCGTAGCTGCTGACGTTTTCAATTGCCAGCGGGAGTTCGAGAAAATCCTGCGCGTGACGAATGTTCTCCGCCGCGCGTCCTGCGGCCTCCCACGTGTAGGGCATGGGCAGCAGGTCGTGGGTATAGCGGCCATCGACGCTGCCCCAGGCTAGGTGGTCGGTTAGCCAGGGTGTTCCCGTGCGCCGCGTCAACTGCTTCAGCCGCCGCATATGCTCCGGGTTGAGCGGCTGCGCCGAACCCAGGTAGAGCGAGACGCCGTGCTGCACCACGTTGTACTGCTCCAGAATATTGTCGAGAATCGCTAACGGCCGTCCGCCGTCGATCATGTAGTTCTCGCTGATGATCTCAAACCAGTCCACCACCGGCTTCTTCTCCAGGATGTGCTGGTAGTGCGGGATTCGCAGCCCGATCCCGATTCCGTATTCCGTGTGACCGTTGAATCTGTTTGCTGGCATGGCGACCTCGCGATGGCGAAAGTTTGCAGGAGGGCCTCTGCGGCCCTCCTGTGCGAAACTCAGGCAAACTTCGGCTTGGAGCCGTCGGTAGCGCAGCCGCCCTTGCCCTTGCAGCTGTTCTTGGCGGCGCAGCCATTGTCGCCCGTCTTGCAGCCTCCCTTACCCTTGCAGCTGTTCTGGCCCTTGCATGCGTGCTTCTCGGTGGACGGGCCATCGTAGCTCGCGCTGACGCCGAGGGCGCGGCTCTGGCTGCTGACTCCGCCATTGGTGGCGGTGGAGGCCTGGAGGGTGGTGGTAGTGCCGGCCATCAGGCCGGTCATTGCAGCGGTCAACAGGAGGGACTTCACAGTGTGGATCTTCATGGTATTCGCGTCCTTTTCTCGAAAGTGGATTCGGTTGAGTGTTTCGTTTTCAAGTGGCCAATGCTCTGGCACCGATTCAGAACTTACGGTTACGGCCATAGGACGCGAGGTGGAAGAAAAGGTTACAGCAAATATTGAAATTCATTTTCGATTCCGGCAAGCGCAACAATTCTCATTTTCGTTGTAACTTTTCACCCCTCCCGAGCGTCTGCAACAGATAAGAGTTCCGGGGAAAGAGCAGGAGAGAGCCTGGTGATGGCGGATCCGTTGGGCGGACAAGCGGCGGGCACGGCAGCGGAGAATTCTGCCAGTGAGGCCTTGATCATTGCCCGCATTATCAGTGGTGAGCGCGAGCTCTTCCACGAATTGATCCGCCCTTACGAGCGCGGCCTTTATCTTGCCGCCTACGCCATGCTCCAGCAGCAGGAGGACGCAGAGGACGCGGTGCAGGAGGCGGTGATCAAGGCCTTCAAGGCCCTCGCCACCTTCCGCGGAGAGAGCAAGTTCAGCACCTGGCTAATGTCTATCACGATGAATGAGGCGCGCGGGAGGCTCCGGAAACACGCCGTCGAGCAGCTGGACTTTCTCAGCGACGGCGAGGAAGAAGGCGACTACACGCCGTCGGTGCTGGCCGACTGGCGTTACATTCCCAGTGAGGAACTGGAGCGCCAGGAGCTGCGCCAGCAGCTACAGCAAGCAATGGCCCAACTGACGCCTGAACATCGCGAGATGCTGGTGCTGCGTGACGTGCGCGGCCTCTCGATCGCGGAGGCAGCCGAAGCATCCGGCTGTAGCGCGGCGCTTGTAAAGGTGCGGCTGCACCGGGCGCGAATGCAAATGCAGAAGCTGTTGGCGCCCCGGTTGGCCCCGCGGCAGCAGGGGCTGTGGGGATGGCTGAGCAGGAAGGCAGGTGGGCGATGAAGAGCATGCAGTGCAAACACGTGTGGGATCAAGTTTCCAGCTACATTGATGGCACGGTAACTCCCGAACTACGCCAGGAGATCGAACGCCACCTCGCACACTGCCGCTACTGCTCCGCCGTGCTGGATTCGACGCGCAACCTTCTGGTGCTGGTGGGTGATGCCCGAACCTTCGAGGTTCCGGTGGGCTTTGGGGAGCGCCTGCATAGCCGCCTACAACAATCGATGGACGAACTGGGAAAGGGTGAATGACTTTCCGGAATACAATCGTGGCTGGAGAGTGCGAGTGAAATCACCGCGCGGCGTTCTGGTGGGGATTGCTTCTCTGGCGCTTGCTGCCATGCAGGCCATCTGCGTTGCAGCCGTAGCGCTGAGCGGTGTACGTGTAGTGCTGGGCATGACTTCGCTTCTAGCGGCCGGAGCCGTGGGGCCAGCGCGGGGATTTCACCGCGACTCGCTTCGCATTCCGGTCCTGGCAGTTGCCGGCCTCATGGCTGCAATAAACCTTCTCCTGCTCTGGAACGAGAGACGCATTCGCAACAATCCGGCGGCGCAGTGGCGACTCCTGCCTTCGACCTCGCGACATCGGCGCGAGGAGTGGTTGCAACTGGCAACCTCTATTGCCACTCTTCTCCTGATTCTCGGGGAAGCCATCACCCACTCCTGGTTCCACATCGAGCACTAGATCTAGGCTCGAGGACCTCCTTCGCGCAGGGGGAGAAAGTGGCCGCCACGCCTTCGCCCACGATTACCTGTGCGGTCGGCACGGCCAAGGCGCCAGCCAATCACATACTCGTCGGCGGCACGGCGGTGGTGACTATCCAGCCGAGTCCCATATCCATCATCGCTGACAGCTACACTATCCCGGTGGGCTGGCCGCGGCCAGCAAGCTACTACACGGTCACCGGGCTCATCGGGAATGACACGCTCGACTCTGTGATTGCATGTTCGCTATCGGGCGGCTGTGCAATCGAATGCGGCGACAACTTGATTGGCAAAACACTCTCGGTAGGGACATATCCCATTGTTTGCAGCGGGAACTACTATTTCCAAACGAGTAAAAATCCGAACTATACCGCGGCCTCTCTCGTGAATGGCACGTTGACAGTCACGCCCTTCACCGCGTCGGCGGGGGTAGGCACCGCCATTGCAAGTTTGAACCCGGCGGTGGTCACCGCAGGCACAGGCAACCTGCTGCTTCAGGTGACAGGAACGAATTTCACCGCAAATTCCGTCGTGTGGTGGAACAATTACGCCCTGCCCACTGTCTTTGTCGACAAGGCGTCGCTCAATGCCGTGGTGGACGCAAGTTACCTGGTTTCGGCGGGTAAGCAGAGCATCACGGTGAGTACTCCGGGAGCAAAGGACTCCGCCCCGTTCTACCTCATGGTCGATCCCGCCAGCGGGGCTTCAGTCTCGGCCAGCATCACGGCCTTGCAGGTGCCGCGCGGAGGAGCTACATCGACCGTGCTCACCATTAAGCCTCCGCTGGGGAAACCGCTCGGCACAGTAACCGTAAGCTGCCTCAATCTCCCGAGCGGTGCCAATTGTTCGTTCGATTCGAGCACCAACAAACTGACCATCACCACGAGCAACACAACCGCAGCGGGAGAGTACCAGGTCACCATCGTCGTCCGCTACGGCTCAGCGCTGGCCATGCTTCGGCAAGCCCCGATCTTCTGGGCTTCCCTGCTGCCGCCGTTGGGCCTCTCCCTGGCCATGGCAGGCAGGGGCAGACGACTGAAACAAAAGAGGCTTAGTCTCGCGGTCTTGCTCGCAATGGTGTTCCTGTTCGGGCTAATAAGCTGCGGAGGAAGCGGGACGTCGCCTGCGGCCACCGACCAGGCGTCCCTGCCCGTCGCGGTCTCTATTCAGTGATCGAATGGACGCAGGCCCGTCACTCTGCAGCGGGCCTGCCACGCTTAGTAATGCGCGGATCGTCGGCCGGCACCGACGGACCCTGCGCCGCTCACTATGCGCTCCTTTGATGTTGTCGTTTTATCAAGCCGAGCGTCAGGAAGATTGCGAACTCGCCCAGCAGCAGCAGACTCATCGCCGTGCGCAGGTCGCCGTTGTAGTTGGAGAGCGCTCCGATGGTGTACGGGACGGCGGCCCCGCCCAAGCCCCCGGCGGCATAGACCCATCCCAGCCGGGGTCGCCACTCGGCAGAGATCTTCGCAGTCAGCAATGAGACTGCTGTAGGAAAGATGGGCGCCAATCCTGCGCCCATCAGCCCCGCCGCGCAAAACAACCGCGCTTCGCCGCGGCCAGCCAGCAGCAGCACGCTGCCCAGGGTTGCGGCCAACAGGGTGAGGACGAGCACTCGCATCTCATCTCCGGCACGGATCAGCGCTGCGGTTAGCAGGCGGCTAAGCAGGTACGCACTCCAAAAGAGCGCCTGCAGGCCTGCGGTCATCCCGGGCGTAAAGCCGTGAGAGCGCTGCGCCAGTGTCGGCATCCAGCCGGCTGCGCCATTCTCCACCCCCACATAGGCGAAGATCAGCAGCGCGAAGGTCAGGATCATTGTCAGATCGCGGCGGGCGGTGGCCCCTCCTCCGGCAATGGTCGCCCAGCCGGACGGCTCAACGTCCTGCGCGGCGGCGGGGAGCCGCAGGATAAACGGAAGCTCCAGCAGCGCAGCCGTCAACAGGGTGATGCGCAAGCGCTGCGGATCACCACTGACGAGCTTCAGCACCAGTGCTGGGGCGGCGATGGCTCCCAGAGCCCAGAAAAAGTTCAGCAGGTTCAGGGCGCGTGCCGGCTGGTCTCGATAAATGGCGCAGACGGTCAGAGTAATGGAGGGCAGCGCAAGCCCAATCCCAATGCCGTAGGTGGCGATGCCGAGAATCAGCGTTGCAGGCAGCGGCCAGGGCAGAATGGCAAATCCGGCGGCGATGAGCAGGAACCCGAAGCGTCCGGTGAACTCCGCCGAGCGCCGGCGGGTAATCTCACCAGAGAGCATTGCGCCCACGAAGCCGCCACAGAACTGCGCCACAAACAGCAGCCCAAGTTGGCGATCCGTGAGCCTCCATTGCGCCTGCAGCAGCGGCAGCATGGGGCCCAACATGGTGGTGGCCATGCCGAGCAGAACGTAAGCCGCAAGAAGGGCAACCAGCGTCTTCTTCATAGCTCCTTCCGGGGCACTCAACGGCGGAGAGTTGAGTGTGCCACAGCACTCGGACTACAGCAACTGTGCGAAATTCGCCGAAGGAAATCGATTGCGTAAACATCCGGCAGTTTGCTAAGCTCTCCGTCGGAGAGCTATGCCGACTTTCAATCACTTCGAAACGTTCACTTCCAGCCCGCGCCGTCGGTTCCTGCAGCAGGCCGGGCGGATACTGCTGGCTCTGCCCTTCATGGCATTCACCGCCGTACCTTCCTGCTCGTCCTCCCCCTCGAGCGGGAGCAGCGGAAGCACAGGCACGGGCTATACCGGAACCGACGACCAACTCCTCGACGACATCGAGCGGGCGGCCTTCAGCTTCTTCTGGGAGCAGGCGCACCCCAGTACGGGCTTTGTAAAGGATGCAGCCAGCGTCACCGGCAGCGACAACTCGACGCTCAGCAGTATCGCAGCCACCGGCTTCGGCCTGACCGCCTTGTGCATCGGCGACTCGCGTGGCTATTCCGACTCGGCCAGCATTCAGCAGCGCGTGCTGCTGACTTTGCAGTCGCTACAGACCAAGGCCGCAGGATACCAGGGCTTCTTCTATCACTTTCAAGACTGGAGCACGGGCGCACGGATCAACCAGTGCGAGCTCTCCTCCATCGACAGCTCAATTCTGATGTGCGGCGTCCTGACGGCGCGCCAGCACTTCTCGTCCAATGCGGCTATCGTCGCCGCAGCCACCCAGCTCTACGAGGCGGTCAACTGGCCCTGGATGCTCAACGTGGGACAAGCGCTTTCCATGGGATGGACGCCGGAATCAGGCTTCATTGCCAGCCGCTGGGACCACTACTGCGAGCTGATGATGATCTACTTGCTCGGCATCGGCTCCCCGACGTATCCTCTCCCCGCCTCGAGCTGGCAAGCCTGGACGCGGCCAAGTTACACCTACCAGGGCATCACTTATATCTCCGCCGGCGACCCACTGTTCACCCATCAGTATTCGCACGCCTGGTTTGATTTCCGCAGCCAGCATGACGCTTATGCCGATTACTTTCAAAACTCGGTGAAGGCCACGCAGGCTCACAAGCTCTTCTGCCTTTCTCTGGCCAGCCAGTTTTCGGATTACTCGCAAAACCTGTGGGGCATTTCGGCCTCGGACTCCGCCAATGGATACGTGGCCTGGGGCGGCCCTCCGGCCACTGGCCCTATTGATGGCAGCGTTGTCCCCTGCGCCGCCGGAGGTTCCGTGGTGTTTCTTCCGACCGATTGCATCGCAGTACTGCGTAACCTGCGCGGCAGTTATGCAAACGCATGGGGACGCTATGGCTTTACCGATGCCTTCAATCCGTTGAGGAACTGGTATAACCCAACAGTACTTGGCATCGATCAGGGCATTCTCATGCTGATGGCGGAGAACTACCGGACCAGCTTCGTGTGGAGTACTTTCATGGCGAACCCGGAGACCAGGGCCGCGATGAAACTGGCAGGCTTTCAGCCTAACTCCTAAGGTAAGTTGCAGGATATACTTCTCTTCTATGCGAAAAGCCAAGGGAGCCCCGGAAGCAACATTCGTGCATCCGACGCTGCCGGTGCGCCGAGTCAACCTGGCTGAGCTTGCCGCTTACCTGGGACTCTCGCCCTCCACCGTCTCGCGGGTTATCAATCGAACCCCGAGCGCACGGTCCATTCCGGCCAACACGCAGGAGCGCATCTTCAGCGCCGCGGAGCAGCTCAACTACCGGCCCAACATGGTGGCCAAGTCGCTGCGCAAGCAGAACAGCTACACCATCGGTGTGATCGTTCCTGAGCTCGGCGAAGGTTACTCCTCCACGGTGCTGAATGGCATCGAGACAGCGCTCGTGAGCAACGGTTACTTCTTCTTCGTGGTCAGCCATCTGCACCGCGAAGATTTACTGAGTGAGTATCCTCGACTGCTGCTGGCGCGCGCGGTGGAGGGCATCATCGCCGTGGATACTCCCTGGCGCGAATCGCTGGGGATTCCGGTGGTCACCATCTCCGGGCACAGCAGCATGGCCGGGCTGACCAATATCGTCCTCAACCACCATCTCGCCGCCTCGCTTGCTCTACAGCACTTCTACAGGCTCGGACATCGCAAGATCGCCTTCATCAAGGGGCAAGATTTCAGCTCTGACACGGAGACCCGCTGGAGCGCCATCCGGGAGACCGCCCAGCAGATGCGACTGGAAATCGATCCTCATCTGGTAGCGCAGCTAGAGGGCGAGAGTTCGACCAGCGCCACCGGCTACGCGGCTACGCAACGCCTGCTGCGTGCGGGAGTTCCCTTCACCGCCATCTTCTCTTTCAATGACATCTCTGCCATCGGCGCGATTCGCGCCCTCCGCGAGGCCGGGCTGCGCGTGCCTGAGGATGTCTCGATCATCGGCTTTGATGACATTCCCAGTGCAGCGTTCCAGAATCCAGGACTGACTACCATACGCCAGCCGTTGCAGATCATGGCGACGCTGGCAGTCGAGCACCTGCTGGCACGTATCCACGGCAAGTCCTCGGGCAGCGCCGGGGAGATGGTCTTGGTGGAGCCAGAACTGGTGGTGCGGAACTCCACCGCGCCGATGCCGCAACCGGGCAGGCACCGGAGAGATTGATCCTCTACTGCGTAATGTCGAACTTGGCGTATTCTTTGGCCAACGAGCTGCCGCCAATCCAGACGGTGTAGTTGGTAGGCTCAATCACCTCGCGGCCCTTATTGTCCCAGAATGCAAGCTCTGCAAAGCTCAGCGGGAAGCTGACCTGCTTTGACTCGCCCGGTTGCAGTGTGACCCGCGCAAATCCCTGCAAGCTGCGCACCGGCTGCTCCAGGCTGGCCCCGATGTTGCGCACGTAACACTGGACAATCTCTGTGGCCGCCACGCTTCCTGTGTTCTTCACCGCCGCGGTTGCCGTCACTAAGGGAGTGCCTTTGTGAGTGGCCTCCGCCATAGGCAGAGTGCGGCGGGAAAGTTCCACCTCCGAATAAGCAAATGTGGTGTAACTGAGGCCATAGCCAAAGGGAAAGAGCGCGTCGTTGGGCACATCAATGTAGCGCGAGATATAGCGCGAGTCGCCATCGCTCGGCGGATGCGTGAGATCAACATTGCCGGTGGGGCGACTGGTGGGCAGCTGAGCGTAGTAGAGCGGCTCCTGTCCAACCTCGCGCGGGAAGCTCATGGGCAGCTTACCGCTGGGCACTGCGTCACCGAAGAGTACCCTGGTGATAGCCGAGCCTGCCTCGGTGCCAGGGAACCAGGCCTCCAACAGCACGGGCACATGTTGCGCCGCCCAGGTCAGCACCAGGGGGCGGCCGGAAAAGATCAGCAAGACTATGGGTTTCCCAGTGGCGGAGACGGCCTCCAGCAGTTTCTGCTGGTTGCCCGGCAGATCAAGCCGCGAGCGGGAGCCCGCCTCACCGCTCATCTCGCCGGACTCACCAAGAGCAAGGACAATGACATCGGCTTCCCCGGCGGCCTTGAGCGCCTCGCCAAAACCGTCCTCGGAACTGCCCCGCGTTTCCGTGCCCTTGGCATAGCGGAGGCTAAATCCACTGTTCTGCGCCCGTGCCTCGAGTGCGTCCTTCAAGGTGACGACTTCCTTATCCCGACTTGCACCTCCCCACGAACCAACCATCTCCGCGCTGTCGTCTGCCAGGGGACCGATCAGGGCTAGATGCCTGATGGACTTTGGCAGAGGCAGCAAGGGAGTACCGTCGGCCGCAGGTCTGTTTTGCAGAAGTACCAGCGACTCCTCGGCAGCCTGGCGCACGAGCGGGCGATGCTCGGCTACCGCACTGGTGACCTCAGTCCCCTCCGCATAGGGATGCTCGAAGAGTCCGAGGGCAAATTTGACGCGCAGCACGCGCCGCACAGCTTCATCCACCACTGCAATCGGCACCTTGCCGGACTTGATCAGCGCCGGCAACTCCGCGTCGTAGTAATGCGACATCATGTCCACATCCACGCCGGCCGTTATTGCCTTGCGCGCTGCAGTCGCGGCATCTAATGCGACTCCGTGGTTGCGCAATTCCATGATCGAGGTATAGTCGCTTACCACGAAGCCATTGAAGCCCCACTCGTGGCGCAGTACCTGGTCAAGCAGAAACGGGTTGGCGCTGGCGGGCACGCCATTGAGTGAGTTGAAGGCGCTCATCGCCGTAGCCGCACCCTCGGCGATGGCCGCGCGGTAGGGCGGCAAATAGATCTGCCGCAGCCTGCTCTCGGACATGTCCGTGGTGTTGTATTCGCGACCGGCTTCGGCGGCGCCATAGGCCGCAAAATGTTTGATGCAGGCAGCGACGCTATCCGGCTTGCTGAGATCGTGCTGCTGATAACCGCGAATATAAGCGCGTGCCATCGCCGCGCCCAGGTAAGGATCTTCCCCCGCACCCTCGGTGCTGCGTCCCCAGCGCGGATCGCGCGAGATGTCGATCATCGGCGAGTAGAACCAGCGTATGCCGCCGGTCACCGCCTCCTTGGCGGAGATGTGCGCGAGTTTTTCCACCAGTGCTGGATCGAAGCTTGCCGCCAGTCCAATCGGCTGCGGATAGATGGTACGGTAGCCGTGGATGATGTCAGCACCGAAGAGCAGCGGAATGTGCAGCCGACTGTTCTCCACTGCGGCGTGCTGGAAGCTGTTCGTGTGCGCAGCCCCGACCGTGTTGAGCATGGAGCCCAGCCGACCGCTGCGCGCCAGTTGCATGGCATCGACCCTGGCTGCAGCCGTGGGATTGAACGCTGCGATGGGCTGGCCATCGAGTTCCACCGGGGAAGCCTCGTTCTGCAACCCGACGTCGTTGTACTGCACCAGTTGGCCGAGCTTCTCCTCCAGCGTCATTTTTCTCAACAGAACGTTCACCCGACGCTCGATGGCTGGCGAGGCAAGCTGGGCATTGGAAGGCCGCACTCCTGCTTCGCTCGCCATGGCTCTTTGCGCCACGGCCGCATTGCACAAGGCAATGGCAATGATCCCCAAGACAGCGACTCGCATCGCGCCCAACGAACGCTCGTGTGAACAACCTGTAGAACGAAGCACCTTGAATTCTCCTCTGTTTATCTCTGCGACTGCAGTGAAACAAATAATCAATGCCTTGTTACTGGCGCCCCGCATCGTCCGGCTGCAATCCAATGGCGCGCTGCATCCGTGCGATCTCGCCATTCTTCATAAAATTCCGCCAGATCAAACCCGTGCGACCATTCTCAACCATCACTGCCTGGGGCGCCTGGTTCAACCCCATGTAAATTCCTGACTGCCAATCTGTCTGCTGATTGAACGAGTCGCGGAAGCCGTAAACGTCCCACACTTGCGCTCCAAGGTCGCGGTAAAAGTGCTTGAGCGCAGCCATGGACGGCCCCGGCGTATAAGGATAGGAACTAATCGCACCGGTCGGCGCCAGCGTCCCGTCGTCCTCGGTAAGCGGCTTGTACTCATGATAGCCGTC
Source organism: uncultured Acidobacteriota bacterium (assembly GCA_903832295.1). Taxonomy (GTDB): domain Bacteria; phylum Acidobacteriota; class Terriglobia; order Terriglobales; family Acidobacteriaceae; genus TOLSYN. The sequence continues at coordinate 19,466 of CAILAZ010000169.1, read as the reverse complement.
CGGTCCATCCACGGCCGTCAAACCCCAGCTGTCTGCACCGTATCCCTTCCAGTGGCGGGGATTTTCCGTGCTGTAGGCTTGGCTGATCAGCGCCTCATTGCGGTTGTTTACAAAGTAATTCGCAAAGCGGTCACGCCAGCCGCGCGGGTCATATCCCATATAGGAGTAGTGGGTGAAGAACAACGGTCCGGGTGAGCCCGGCGAGTAATTCATATCGAGCAGGATGCCATAGTAAGTCTTCTTATCGGCATACTTATGTTCGCCGTGGGTTGCTGTGTAACCTGTGTCATACAGCGAGGGTGGCACCGGATGGGTCGGCGAGGCGATGGCCAGCATGTAGGTGATCATCACTTCATTCCATCCCTCCAGTCGGTTGGCGATGTGGAAGCCCCAGTTCCTCGACCAGTGCCAGTAGAGCGCATCCTGCGTCTGCGGCACGCGGAACCAGTCCCACTCGACGCCCTCCCAAAGCTCGGTGATCTCCTTGCGCAGCCGCGTTTCTTTCTTGCCCGGGCCTGAGAAGTATTCACGCGCGGTCAGCAACCCTTGCATCAGGAAAGAGGTTTCCACCAGGTCGGCGCCGTCTTCGTAGATGCCGAAGACCGGCAGCACATGTCCTGTGCGTCCGCTGAGGAAGTGCGGCCATGCGCCGTGGATGCGCTCCGCGTGCTTCAGGAACGCGGCGATCTGCAGCATGCGGTTGACTACCTGCTCGCGCGGCGCGAAACCACGCTCGGCTCCCACCACCATGGCCATGATGCCAAAGCCGCTGGCGCCGAGAGCGATCACGTCATCGTCGCCGGGAACCGACTCGCGCGCCATGCCGGAGTTCGGCTCGTTCGCCTCCCAGTAGTATCGAAACGATGCCTCCTGCACCATGGTGAGCAGCCCGTCGTCGGTCATCGGATGCGTTGATGCCACGATCTCCCCACTCGGCTTGGATTCACGCAGAGAAGAGGATCGAGCGGAAACCCTGTAACGCGCCGTGATGTGCTCATCGCCCAAGTAGTCCGAGTAGCGGTTCACGCCCGGCCTCTGCACCCCGATCGGGCGGAAGTCGCCGCCGGGGAGCGCACGATAGATCACATACTGCGAAACCCCCGGGTCCGCCGCGGCTTTCCAGCGGATATCCACGTGGCGTTCGTAGCCTGTGGCTTGCACGGCTGTGGGCGCTGCCGGAGCGCGCTCTGCGGCCGCTGTGTTCTCCACGCGAATGTCGTCGATGTAAAGCCTGTGCGACGCCCCGTCGGCCTCTCCCTGGCTGAGGATGATGCTGCCCAGTCGGCGGGGCTGAAATGCGCGCCGGGATAAGCTCTTGAACTCTGCGATTGGAATGCGAAGCCGCGTCCACTTCCCTTTCGGCAAACCTGCAGCGTAACGGTCGAGAGGGAGTTTGGCGGTAAACCCACCATCAAGATCGGTGAGCGTAATGTTCGGTAGTGCTCTGGCGGCGAGGCCTTCCTTGGCGTAAAGCCACAGGTACAGGCTATCGCCGCGGAAATCGATGACCCTGTTGCGCCAGTTGTAAAGCCGAATTTCGGCATCCCACGCGCCATGGTTCTGCGACTGCCATTCGAGTTCGAGCGCATTAGGGGCGCTGACAAACTCAAGGCTTTCCACTGGCAGCTTGCCATCCACCAGCTTCAGCCGGCTGGGATAGCTAACCGTGCCGGAGCTGTAAAAGTAACTCACCGGCGAGAGGCTGTTCTCAAAGAACACCTGCTGCGAATACCGGTCGGCCAAGGCGGGCACAGCGCAACAGAGCAGCAGCAGTGTGCAAATCACAACCAGCTTGCCCCGGGTTGTGATCAGCTGAGTCACGATCCGCTTGCCCTTCGTCTTGACTGACCGCCGTTGTGAGATCGAAAAGTGGGGAACAACCGACGTCCGGCCATTCCCCACCAGGCGGAGGAACATGGAGGCTGCCGCCGGCTCAGGAGCGAGCCAGCGGCAGGTTAGGGGAGGTTAGAAGTTAAAGCGCGCACCCAGGGTCATGACACGAGCGCCCAAAGCGCTGGTCTCCTGACCAAATCGGGAGCCGTGAACGTCGGTTTGGATGCTGCCGGGGTTGAGGTTCACGTTGTTGAACAGGTTGTAAATGTCCAGACGGAACTCAAGCTTTGAAGCCTCGCCGAGCACCGGGGCTTTCGGCAAGCCGAAGGCCTTGATGATCGTCATATCGACGTCCTTGTAGCCGGGCAGCGTCCAGGAGTTGCGACCCACACCAGGCTTGTCTGGAACGCCAGCATTGACGACCGGAGCAGAGAAGTACGCCGCGCCGCCGTTGGGGAAGTTGGTTCCATTGCGGTAAGCGCTGTTGGTCGTGGAACGCCCTGCACCGCCCAGGTACTTGCCGGGGAGTGCCTGAGAGTACCAAGCGTTGGAATCGTACATGCTTGACGAGAGGCCCCACACGGGATTCCATGGGAAGCCAGTGTGCGCATTGAAGATGCCGCTTATCGACCATCCACCGGCGAGCTTCTCGATCCAGGCATTGTTGCCTTTGAAGAAGACCGGTGACCAGTTGCCGTACATCTTGAAGGCAGAAGCCACGTTGTAATCCGAGCGGCCGTAGTTCCAGTTCAGGTTCGTCAGATAGTACTGCTCACTGTACGGCGCCGAACTGGTGTCCATGCTCTTCGACCAGGAGTACTGCACGTCGGCCATGAACTGGTGCGAGAACTGGTGCTTTACTTCGGCCAGCATCGCGTTGTAGTTGGCATGACCCATATGTGTCCAGTAGTCGCAGCAGCTGCCGATGTTCGGGTTCTGGGCGTAGCCCTTCGCCGCAACGTAGCCGAGCGGTTCCATATGGAAGTAGGAGTTGTGAGTGATGCTGCCCTGGTAGCCCAACGAAGCGACGATCTGGTGTCCCAGGTCGTACTGGGCATCCAGCGAGAAGTGGTGCGTCCGCATCGTCGGCCAGTTCGGCTGAACGAGGGCCACGCCTGCCTGCGCTCCACCGGTCGGAAGGCCGTTGGTGCCGTAGGTGGTGGTGGTGTTCGTGTTCGCCGGGAATCCAGTGATGTTATGCACATCCGAAGAAAGCGCATAGAGGATTTTCGGGTTGATGTGTGCTGGATCCGGCGAGCTGAGGTCCGGCCAGTAGCTGAATCCATTGTTGCTCAGTGTGTTCTGCGTGATGGCGAACTCGTCCTGGTTGAAGTTCAGGCCGTACCCGCCGCGAACCACCAGCTTGTCCTTAAACGTCTCCGGGCTCCAGGAGAAGCCGACCTGAGGACCAAAGTTACCCTTCTGCGAAGCCCATGCGTCGGCACCCTTCTTGATCGTCATGCCCGAGAAGAAAGCCGATCCGGCTCCCGGGACGGCAACGAAGGAGCGTGCATGCTTGTCATACACTGGCCCGAAATAGCTCCAGCGCACGCCGAGGTTGACCGTCAGGTTGCGCTTCACCTTCCAGTCGTCCTGAACGAAAAGACCCCAGATATTGGTCAGGTCGTCCTGGCGCACGATAGAGGGCTTTCCCGTCGCTGGGTCAACAGCAACGCTCTCGTTATGCGGAGCGTCATTGAGGAAGTCCCAGACGTTATAGAAGTTGTAGCTTGGCAGACCGCAGCCGTAGCAGGCAGAGAGATAGTACAGCCTGTTGTACTCAGCGCCATACTTCAAGGTGTGCCGGTTGTGAATCATGGTGGCCAGGTCACGGAAGCCATAAGTCCACTGCTTCAGGTAGCTGCCGACATTGGGACCAAAGGACTGGACCTGGAAGCCGAAGAGCGAGTCAATATTGTCAACGGGCATGCCCAGCGGCGACTGAGGATTGTCGGCTATTTCGTTCCAGTTCCAGCCGGCCACATTGGCGCGCAGTTCGTTGAGAAGGTTGGGCGAGAAGGTATGGTTCCAGATCGCCGTGTAGGCTTCGTTGATCTGCTTGTGGTGGAATTCGTCATAGCCGCGGGTGCCGGTGGTATCCGTCTTCTGCGGAACCCAGTAGATGGCGAAACCGATTGCATCCTTGCTGCCCAGATTCGCATCCACGCGCCCGTTGTACTGGTACTTCGTGGTGCTCTGCATGCTCTGCGTGTTGTAGTAAGCGACGTCGGCAACATTGCCAAGGCCGTTGCCCACGCCCAGCGCGGTGTTCTTCACGTAAGTGGGGTCCTGCTTGCCGAGCCCGATGGTCAGCGGAGAGCCAATGTTGATGCCCTTGCCGGCGATCGTTTTGCAGTCCACACCCTCGTGCAGTCCGGCGTGAGTGCAGTCGTTGCCGGCCTGGTCAATGCCGGTAGTGTGCACTGCATTTCCCGGGAAACTCAGGTACTTGTATGCAATGCTGGCGGGATTGGCCAGCCCAGCGAGGTCAGCAGTGTCGAACCACTGGAGATTGTTCACCGGGGACCCTGCGGGATTCTGCACTGTCTCAATGGCGAAGAAGCCGAAGATCTTGTTCTTCCAAATAGGGCCGCCAACCGAACCGCCAAGCTGGCTGAACTGGTTGGTGTCGCGAAGCTTCGTGTTGCCTGAGCCGTTGTCCTGCTGGAAGGAGTTCAGGCCTGCGCTGTGACGGGTGAAGAAGAAGCTGCCGTGCACTTGGTTGGTACCTGTTTTGGAGGTCACATCCACGTGCGCGCCGCTGAAGCGGCCATATTCAGCATCGTAGGCGTTGGCAACCGTCGTGACGGCAGCAACGGAGTCTTCCGAGGGCGTGATGATGGTGGTGCCGCCCCAGACGGCCGAGGTGGTGCTGATACCGTCGATGGTGTAACTGTTGTTCTCATACTGGCCGCCATGGGCAAGAACCTGCGGACCGTTCTCGGTCTGGAAGATTCCATTGTTGCCGCCAGTGCCGCCAGGGCCCTGTGTGCCGGGGATGTTGTTGCCGCCCCCAACACCCTGAGATCCGTCGCCGAATACGCCTGGCGCAAGCTGCACGAGCTGGAAGACATCGCGGCCAAATGATGGCATCTTCTGCACTTCCTGCTCAGAGATGACACCGACAACATTGGCATTCGAAGTTGCCAGCAATGGCTCAGCCGAGGCATCTACGGTCACCGTCTGCGACTCGCCACCGACGGCGAGCTGAATGTTGAGACCGTTGGACTGGTCAGGCATCAGTTCAAGATGATCGATTACTTTCTTCTGGAAGCCCTTAGCCGCGACCTCGAGATTGAAGGTGGCTGCCGCGGGCAGGGCGTTGAAGTTAAATACGCCGGCCGCGCTGCTGGTACGGACAACCTTTTCGTTGGTTGCCGGGTTGATAAGTGTCAGCGTAGCACCGGGAACAACCGCGCCAGAGGCGTCGGTGACCACGCCCTGAATGGACGTGCGGTACTGCGCTTGAGCAAGCGGGCACAAGACGAGAACACACGTCAGTGCGAGCATTGCAGTTAAAAACCAGGAAAGCCCTGTTGCATTGCGCTCCCCGTAAGTCATGCTCTTCCTCCTCAAAGATTAGCTCTGTGACTTGTCCCGGGGCTCTTGGTTCTGCGGAACCTCCGAGAGTGTTTGACCTTAGGCAATCGATTGCTTGATCTACGCAATCGATTGCCTAATAACACGATTGAGAGTTATAGCAATCGGGAGCTCCTCTTGTCAATCCTGGATAAGAATGTTTTTGGACATGCGCCGCAAAAGCCTCCGGCAGCGGTCCTATTCCGGCAGAGGCCGGCAGTAAATCCGGCAGATTGCGTGCGAAACGTATCCCGCAGCGGTCGCGAAAGCTCCACCGGGGGCGTCCATGTGAGCCGTCGCCGGATCCATCCCCTCCGTGATGATGCCGCCGTCCCAGCGCGTCGCTTTCAGTATCCTCAGCGCCTGCTCACGTCCGCGCGCAAGCTGGAGGTGATCGGCAACCGACCATGAGGTCGTAATCGGTAACCGGTAACTCCCCGGCAGCCCAAAGGTACGGTCGTGGAACGAGTATTTGTAATTGCTTGAGTGCAGCCACTCATACGTGCGGGCAAAAAGTGGGTCTTCCTCAGAGATAAAGCCCAGGGATGGCAGTCGCATCAGCGAGCCCGGAGGGATGTCCGTGAATGCCGCGGTTTTGCCATCCGTGGCGGAGGCAAAGATGCTGCCCCCGGCACCGGGGGCGGAGTCAAAAACGCAATGCTTCAGGATCGCGGCATGCAATTCCCCTGCGCGCTTCTGCACCTGCGCCGCCGCGGCTTGATCTCCCAGCTTTCCGAAGATCTCACCCAGGCTGCTCAGTGCTTTCCAGGCCAGCACGTTGTCATAGGTAAGGAAGGGCAGCTTCTGGTATTCGTCCTGCGAGTCCTGCAGCGACGAGTACAGTCCCACTGGGGCATCGTAGCGCCCCAGCAACTGGTCGCGCAGCTCGATCAATCCCTCGCGGTGCGCCCGCACGAAGTCCACGTCGCCGGTGCGCTTCAGGTATTCGCCGGTCGCAATGATGGGAGCCACGCTCTCGTCCAGTTGGAATCCGTCCTCCAGAACCACGCCATCGATGAAGCGGCTGTGCGTGCCCGTGTTGCGTAACTGCACCGTCAGGGCATACTCCAGCGCATGCCGTGCCAGTTCAGGATCAGCATCCAGCAGCCCCGGGAAACTCCACAGCATCGCATCGCGGTCCCAGTAGGCGGCGGAGACGTAGTAGCGCGGGCTGCGTGAGGTGACGCCCACCCACTGCTCGGTGTCCAAGGCGCGTCCCCACGCGTAGTTGGCGGTAAACAGGAAATTGCGGTTCATCAGCTGATCAAGATCAGCCTGTCCGGTAGTGCGGGTACGCTTCCGGCACCATGCCGCGGCACGCGCAATGATTGCGTCGGAACCATAGCGGTCCAGTTCCTCGCGCAGAGACTTGGCATTGTGCGGCGCGCTGAACTCCTCCAGCCCCGCGCCCAGCACAAAGATTGCTTCGGCGCTTTCGCCCGGCTGCAGTTGCACGCTCTTTTGCACATCGAGCGAAGGCGAAAGTGAAGTCGGCGGCCCATCCGCGCGCGCCACTGCACCCGGATAGATCAGCGACCAGGCGAACTTCGTGTCATCCGTGATAAAGCTGAAGACCTCCGACGGATCGACCCACGGCGAAGCGCTGGCCGTGCGTTCACCACGGAGCGTCACCGGAAGATACGTCACCCGCTGCAGGGCTCCCCAGCTGGCACGCAAACCGAGCACCGCGGCCACGGGAGCCGTGGTGCGATTGGTCGCCGTCAGCCGCAGAAACGCCGCGCGCGAGCCCGGCGGCGCGCAGTAGGTCATCGTGAAGTCCCTGCCTTCGGCCGTAAAGTGCGCCGTGGGAATCCAGTACTCGAGCAGCTCCCAGTTCAAGCCGCTCACCGCCACTGGCTGGCCGCCGACTGTGAAGTACGGCTGCAGGACCGGAGTACCGCCTTCGCCGGCAACCTGCAGCAATCCGCGATCCCGCATGGCGAGCACGTTGAAGTTCACCAGCGCGCCGTCGCTTGCACGGATGGTCGGCAGCGAAATCCACTCGTTGCCCGTAGGAATGGCGTCGTTGCCGGAGACGTCGAGCGCCGAGCGGCGCGGCGCATCCGATGCAAAAGCCGCCGCAGCGAGGAGCAGTAAAAGTGTGAAAAGTGGTCTAGAAAAACGATTGCTCAGCACGAACTGCCTCCAAGGGAAGTTGCGCCACTATACACTGCACAGTCAAGGCAGTGTCAAACGCGAGCAGCTCGTTCGCGTCTGCGCGGATTGTAGCGATTAACTTCTCGATCCCATCGTTTGGGGTTCGGAGTGCAGCTTGTCGGCCACCCGTCAGCTTACCGTGAGGTCGACAAGGTAAGATGAACCTGCTGGCTGTTCGAAGGCCCCGTGATCTTGGGGCTCGTCCTCAGTAAGAAGTGGTTCGGGGCTCCTCGGTGCCGAATATCTCGGCGCGCTGCCGAATCGAGTCCAGCTCGTATTCCTTGATAACCTCGCCGTTCTCGAAGACAATCTCCAGCCGATCCTCGCTGGTTTGAGCATCTCCTTGCAGGTTCTCAACCGTACGAAACTGGCCTGGAACAATCTCCGCGAGAAGCAGTTTGCCGCGCTTTGAGTTCTTTCCCGGATCGGTGACCGGATCCTTGTACACAGGCGACCACTGGCCGTTGATTTCAGCCGCGGAGCACTTGAAAGCAAATTTCTGCGTATCGCGATTGAGTTGCTGAAGCAGGGCTCCGCCCATTCCGAATGCAATGTTATCCGCGCTCCAGCCCTGGAACTTGGCGAGATGGAAGAGCATGTTCTGGATGGTGAACATGTTTACGCCGTCGCCTTGAATCACGCGCACGCACGCCGGCAAAACCCGATAGCCCTTGGGGTTGGTCTCATAGCCGAACTTCGATCCCAGGATTTCGAAGACCCGAGAGAGAACCTGGATGGGATCGCCGGAGTCGGGACGAATGACGAGCGTGCCCTGCCGGTGGACCACGTCTGGCTTCAGCAGTTCTCCCCACAGGTTTTCGCAGGCGTTGTAGATGTTGTAGCTGTCAGAGACACAAGCCACCAGGCCGGTTGGATATGCTGTGAGCATATTGCGGTAAGCGTCCGCTTCATGGTCCTTGCCCCAGGCGGTAATCGTCGAGTGCTCTGAGGCAGGTATGGAGAATCCGGGCATGGACTTCGCGTGATAGTAGTCGCGCAGCAGAACGATGCCGGCAACCGTGTCCGTGCCCAGGAAGTTGAGCAGGTGCGCCGCCCCACCAAGACCTGCGGTTTCCTCTGAACTGACTCCCCGGTAGCCGAAATCGTGCAACTTGAATGGCAGCAGGGCCGGGTCCCCGGTGCGTTCCAGAAACCCCTTGATGATCTTCTTGATTTCGCGGGAGAGAGTTGCGACCGTGGTCGGATACCAGACCTTGAGCAGAAGTGTCTCGAGATAATTCGGGAGCCAGGGAAATTCGGGATCTGTGTTCTCGATCGTAACCAGCACGTTATGCGTCTGCACCACCGTTCCCTCGGGAACGGCTTTGATGCGAACCGGAAGTCTCCCGGCATATTTCTCATACATGCGCGTCCAGCCCTCACGGTTGAACAGCGGGCTGCCGAAGTGCTGGCGGCAGAACTCATCAGCCTCGTCCACGTCTCCCAGCGTGAATCGCGCGCCCTGCAAATAAGCTCTCAGATAGTATTGCAGACCGAAAAATACGGTGTTGGGAAACATTCCGCCACGCGACTCCAGGTAGGAGTAGATCCGCATTGTGCCCGGGGGATACTGCTTCCAGTGTGTGAACTTGTAGCTGTCGGTTCTCAGTAGAAAATTCATCGCACGCGCCCTCCTTTCGCCGCTTCCTGCTCTGTCCAACACGCTGATCCGCGAGAAAGACTCTAGCGCTTACGGCTGGTACATCCACAAGTCATTCAGGTAGCCCCCCCCCGACGGAGTCATACCCATGGCCGCCGAAAAGCCATAGTGCGCCGGAAGCATCGCGCCAGGTCGCAGCGCCGGAACGGGCCGGCGGAAGGTTGGACGATGCAAACGTTCCTTGCGTGCCGTAGGAACCAGGCTGGTTCACCAGATTCGAGCCAGAAAGCCAGGTCCATTCGTGAACTGCTGCTGGCTGCGGCGCGGCGATAAAGAGAGCAAAAGGCAACAACCGCTCTGCAACTGATCTTCAAGGCACTTCCCCAAATGCTGCGACCTGCACGAGGTGAGTCTAACACTGAGCTGAATCGGCTGTGCGCAACCGCGAGAGGGTTCAAAGAGCGCAGGGGCCATGCACGCCTCGGACCCTGATGCCTGCCGGTAGCACTGAAAACACACGCAGCCGATGTGAGCTTAATTGACCATACAGTCTGGTGCGGGACTGTTAGGTTCATGGAGTCAGGAAACAATTAGGTTTTCCGCAATTGGAAACGGTACCGGAGGTTCTAAGTATGCTGAAGAAAGTGTTGTTCGCAGTATGTGGTCTGGCAATCGCGGCTGGCATGTCCATGCCGCCAAAAGCCACGGCTCAGGTCCACGTGGGAGTTCAGATCGGCGCGCCGGTCGTGATGTTTACGAGCGGCTTCCATGAAGGGTATTACTACGAAAATGGCTACCGCTATCAGCGCGACCAGCGCGGGTACAGGCACTATGATCATGCATACGGCGCGCGCAACGACTGGAAGCACGACCGCGCTCATCGCGACGGCAACCATCATGATGAACACCACCCGGATGGCGACCATCGCGACTGGAGGCGATAGTAGAAACCGGATTTAGCGACGCATTCTGTTGATGGATGCAAAGCAGCTCTGGCCGGAGAGATCCGGCTGGAGCTGTTTTTGCCGTGCAGGGCGACTTCGCGGAAACATCGCCGCCGCGGGCAGAGATGTCTTGTCTGAGTGCGCGTATGGTGAATGAGAGTTCTAAGCAGTATGAGGATGAGAGCTGGCGGGCGGCCATGACGAAATCATCAGCTTCTTGGCATGGACGCTTGACGATAGGCGGGGGAGCATCGAGTATGGATGCTAGACAGCGTGCGTGTACTTCAACCAGGGGAAGCGGAGACGATCATGGTGGTGTGCCCTAAATGCAAAAGTGAGATCGATGTCGAAGAAGAAGAACTCGAAGAAGGCGAACTCCTATCGTGTGTGGAATGCGACAGTGATTTTGAAGTGGCCGGCGTCGAGCCTCTAAGGCTGTCGAAAGTCAGCGATGAAGAGGAAGCTGACGAGGATGACGAATAGGCGGACTCCGCGGTTCGTCCCCAATGACCGGAGAAGATGCTCGGGCGTAAGTTGCAGACAACGAAGTGAATTTCAAGCTTGTGCGCTCGCTCCTGTACACCCATCGCACAAGATGCTACGCTTGCAGCAGCATCTGATTTGGAAGGACGCAGCGGTAGAGCGTCCTGAGAGCGAACAACCAAGCGCCTTCGGAATACGTTTCTGCACACAATTCCCTCCGACTCATTCAGCCAGATTTCAATTCACAAAGGAATACGCATCATCATGGAACAAGGAACAGTGAAGTGGTTTAACGACGCAAAGGGATTTGGTTTCATCACCCGCCAGACTGGCGAAGATGTTTTCGTGCACTTCTCGGCGATCCAGGCGAGTGGTTTTAAGAGCCTGCCGGAGGGTCAGGCTGTGCAGTTTAGCGTGGTCAAGGGGCCGAAGGGCTTGCAGGCAGAGAACGTGACCATTCTCTAATTTCAGGGTTTGGCAGTTCACGAAGGGTAGCCCAGCGGCTGCCCTTTACCTTTGCACCAGGCACAGGATTCGGAGACCCATGCGTCTTTCTGCAAGTTCCCCCGGGATCGATCGACGCTGGTCACCACAAAAAAAAGGGCGGCCGCATTTGGCATCGCCCTTTCTTTCCATAATCACTGCCAGCGTTCTTCTTGCCTAGCTGCATCCGCTCGTCGAGCCGCAAGACTGGCAGCGGTAGCACGATCCGTTGCGAGTCATGATGGCGCCGCAAAGCGAGCAGCTTGGGGCATCGCCAAGGTTCACCACTTCCGCCAATGCATCGGAGGCGTGGCCTGAGACGATGTTGCTTCCCGTCGGCGCCGTCGATTCATACAGCGACCCCTGCGAAACCGCTGGCGCTGCCGGAACCGCCGGATGTGCGTGCGAACGCGGACGAAGATCCTCAAACAGGTTCTGCTGCTCTCCGGAGAGGAAGCGCAGATCCAGCCATCGGAAGATGTAGTCCATGATCGAATTTGCGTAGCCGATTTCCGGATTCTGCGTCCAGCCGCTGGGTTCAAAGCGGGTGTGCGCGAACTTGTTGACCAGCAACCGCAGCGGCACGCCATGTTGCAGCGCAATCGAAACCGCGCACGCAAAACTGTCCATCAGTCCGCTGACCGTTGAGCCTTCCTTCGCCATGGTGATGAACAACTCGCCCGGCATGCCATTCTTGTACAAACCTACCGTCAGGTAGCCTTCATGCGATCCCACCTTGAACTTCTGCGTGATCGAGAAGCGTTCGTCGGGCAGTTTGTGACGGCGTGCACGCGGCGGACCTTCCAGGTCCTCGGCCTCTTCCACTACCGGTGCTGTTGCGGATTTCTTCGCATCGTCCTGCTTGGTCGTCAGCACCTGGTTCTGCTTGGAGCCGTCCCGATAAATCGCCACCGCCTTGATGCCCTGCTTCCAGGCTTCCAGGTAGGCATCGGCAATGTCGTCCACCGTCGCCTCGTTCGGCATGTTGATCGTTTTGCTGATCGCGCCTGAGATAAACGGCTGCACCGCCGCCATCATCTTCAGGTGTCCCATCGGGTGAATGCTGCGCGAACCCTTGGCCGGCTTGAATGCGCAATCGAACACCGCTAGGTGCTCGGGCTTCAATCCCGGGGCGCCCTCAATCGTCGCGTTCTTGTCGATATACTCCACGATCTCATCAGCCTGTCTCGCAGAGTAGCCAAGCTTAAACAGAGCTTCCGGAACCGTGTTGTTGACGATCTTCATGTTGCCGCCGCCAACCAGCTTCTTGAACTTCACCAGCGCTAGGTCTGGCTCCACCCCCGTCGTGTCGCAGTCCATCATGAAGCCGATGGTCCCGGTCGGTGCCAGCACTGTCACCTGCGCGTTGCGGTACCCAAACTTCTCGCCGTGGCTCAGCGCATCATCCCACGCCTTCTGCGAAGCTTCCAGCAGCGACGCCGGAACATTCGCCCGGCTGATCTTTGCCACCGCCGCCCGGTGCATGCGAATCACGTCCAGGAACGGTTCGCGGTTGATGAAGTATCCCGGGCAGGCGCCGTCGGTGTGCTCCACCCGCGCCGTAGGCTCCGTTGCCGAGTGCAGCGCCGGGCACTGTTCCGCAATCCGCGAAGATTGCAGGTAAGCCTGTCCGCACATGATCGCCGTCAGGCAGGCCGCGTAATCACGCCCTGCATCGGAGTCATACGGCAAACCGCTCGCCAGCAGCAGCGCGCCCAGGTTGGCATAACCCAGTCCCAGCGGGCGGTAGTCGTGCGAGTTGCGCGCAATCGCCTCCGTCGGATAGCCCGAGCGGTCCACCAGGATTTCCTGCGCCGTAATCATCACCTCGACCGCGTGCTTGTACCCTTCCACGTCAAACACGCCGGCCCGCGCAAACTTCATCAGGTTCAGCGATGACAGGTTGCACGCCGAGTCGTCCAGGAACATGTATTCCGAGCACGGGTTGGACGCGTTGATGCGCGCCGAGTTCTTTGACGTGTGCCAGCGGTTGATCGTCGTGTCGTACTGCATTCCCGGATCGCCGCACTCCCATGTTGCCTTGGCAATCTTGTTCAGCAGCGTCCGAGCCTTGAAGCTCTGCACCGGGTTGCGCTCGCGCACGCTGCGGGTCACAAACTCCTTGTCATCCACCACCGCCTGCATGAACTCATCGGTCACTCGCACCGAATTGTTCGCATTCTGGAAGAAGATCGAGCTGTAGGCCTCGCTGTCCGGCCCGCTCGCGTCATAGCCCGCCGCCGCCAGCGTAAATGCCTTGGCCTCTTCCTTCTGCTTGCACTCGATGAACATCTCGATATCCGGATGGTCGATATTGAGAATGACCATCTTTGCCGCGCGCCGCGTCTTGCCGCCGGACTTGATGACGCCCGCGAAGGCATCAAAGCCCTTCATAAAGCTCAGCGGTCCGCTCGCCTGCCCGCCGCCCGAGAGAACTTCCGAAGATCCGCGCAGCGGAGACAAATTCGTCCCCGTCCCCGAGCCCCACTTGAACAGCATGCCCTCGGTCTTGGCCAGCGTCAGAATCGAGTCCAGTGAGTCCTGTACGCTGTTGATGAAGCACGCCGAGCACTGCGGATAGGTGTATCCGGTTACGCTGAATTCAATGCGTGCCGACTCAGGGCTCCAGTGCCAGTTCTGCGCGTCGGAGTTCGGCTCAATCCGGTCGCAACCCACGTTGAACCACACCGGAGAATTGAACGCCGCATACTGGTTCAACAGCAGGTACGCCAGCTCGTCATGGAAGGTGTCGGCATCCGCCTGGCTGCGGAAGTACCCCGCATGGAAGCCCCAGTCGCGGATCGTCTCCGCCACGCGCGAAACCAGTTGGCGGACTCCCGTCTCCCGCTGTTCTGTCCCGATCTGTCCGTGCAGGTACTTGCTGGCAACAATGTTGGTCGCCGTCATCGACCAGTCCTGCGGAACTTCCACATCCTTCTGCTCGAAGATAACGTTGCCCTTGGTGTCGGTAATGGCTGCGGTGCGGCGCTCCCAGGTCAGCTTGTCATAGGGAGACACGCCCGCCTGGGTAAAGTGGCGCGTAAAGACCAGGCCAGGTGCCTGGCGCTTTGCTTTCTGCGCGGGGGCCGTGCGCCCACCGGCGGCGTCGGGGGAGGACGCGGATGCCAGGTTGGCGGTGGAGGTGTTTTCGGTGACTTCGGCCATCGTGTTGCTCCTTGCTTACTACGAACGCTGCGCCGTGATGAGAACGCTCCCATCACGTCTTTGTGGCTGCTCATGCGGAAATGGGAACAGGGGTCCCCGGCGAGCCGGTTTCAAACCAGCTCGCCTGCCTCCGCCATGGCGGGTGGTGAACTCCGTAAGCTGACTTGCCACTTCGTGGACGAGCGCCCCGGAACGAGCTTAGAGAGAACTTCCGGCACAACATCATTCGCAATGACGAAGGCCTGTTGGCCTCGACGCTTTCCCGTCCGGCAAAAATCCCCGGCCTGAAAACGAAAGAGACTGAACCTTTGGACTGAACCTCAAGGACTGCAAACCTAAAGATCGACTGCTACCAAACAAACGCTGGGATGCGAAAAATAGCTCTTTATGTTGTGCCAGTCAAGACCATACCGCAACATATTGTATTTTAATTTAAATTCAGCGGCCAAACGACCCCTTGCCGCGGATTTTTCCGGTCTGGCTGAATCCATCCCAAATCAGCATTCCCGGCCAAATAACAGCACTCAAAGACTTTCCCTGCATTCTTCTCAAACTGGAGAAAACTGGCTGGCAAATCTCCCACACCCCGCTCCGGAAACCTCCGGACCTGGGCTGGCAGATGCGAGACTAGAACGCCCGCCCGGTCCGGTCAATTGCCTAAAAACAGTGCACTGTGGAAAAGCCTCCTACCCGCCTGACTCGAAAGCGAATATCGTTTCGATTGTGAATTCTTACCCACAGCGGAAATCTGCTCCGCCAAGCCCGCAAATCTCGTCGCCCTAAACGTTACAATGGACAGGATGACTCGAAACCACGTTTTCAAGCCGATTCTCTGGATTGCCTGCCTTTTACCGCTAGCGAAATTGATTTTTGGATCTGTCGCCGGAACGCTCGGTGCAAATCCTGTTGAGCGCATTACCCACCAGACCGGCTCCACCACGCTTATTCTGCTTCTCGTCGGGCTCGCCATCACGCCCGTGCGCAAGTGGACAGGCATGTTATGGCTCATTCAGTACCGTCGCCTCGTCGGCCTCTTTGCCTTCTTCTACGGAACCCTGCACCTGCTCACCTATCTCTGGCTTGACCAGAGCTTCAGCATCCCTGCCATGGCCCATGACGTGGCCAAGCGCCCCTTCATCTTCATGGGAACCCTTGCCTGGCTGCTGCTTTTGCCTCTGGCCCTCACCTCCACGAAGAAAGCCATTCGCAAGCTCGGCAAGAACTGGATTCGCCTTCACCGCCTTGTTTACCTCGCCGCCGCTGCCGGAGCCATCCACTTTTACTGGCTGGTCAAGCGTGACAAGCAGGAACCGCTCCTCTATCTCGCCGTCCTCACTGCCCTGCTCGGCTGGCGCATCGCCGTCTGGGTCGCAAAAAATCAGCAGCGGCAAAAAGCCATCGGCGCAAACTAACCTGGCAATCTCTCCGGCACAAGTCTCCGCCCGTCCCGCAACTCCGGGCCGGGCGGTGCGTCTTTCGGACTGACAGCAGGAGGCCCCGCAGCCGCATCCAAGCCTGCAACAGACGGAGTTCCGATGGCCCTGAGATGCAAAACCTGCGGCGAACAGAATCCCGCGGACAATCGCTTTTGCGGGCAGTGCGGAGCCGCTCTGCAACTTCTCCCGGAAGATTTCCCACGCCTCTCCTCCTCCACCGCCACCCCTGAGGCTCCCAGCGCCGATCTGCCGCCCGAAGTCATCGACTTCGACAATCACATTCCACTGCTCGCCGGCAACGGCTCTGACCGCCGCGTTCGTCCTCCATCCAATCTCGTCGAACTCGCCCACGATCATCTCGAACGGGAATCCGAGTTGCACGACTATCAGAAGCATGGTGTCGAAACCCATTTCGAAGCCCGCGCGCGCCAGCAGGCCCAGTTCGATCAGCGCGCAGACTTCCTCCGCTGGGACAATGATCCGTCCGGTCCCTGCAGCCAGCCTCCGGCAGAGCACAGCACCCGCACCGGCATCAGCGGCCCGTCGTTCCTCGGGCTTACGGACGACCGCCCGTCGCAGTACGCCGACGAAGAATCTGAGCCGCCCTCGCACACCCGCCGTAATCTGGCCCTTGCCATCATGCTGGCAGCCGCCATCCTCGCGGTGGTCCAGTGGCGCTCCATCCGCGACTACGGACTCGCCTACATTCAGAATGGCTCCATGCGCGTCGCCCAGCAGCCCAAGGACGCTCCCAAAAATCCTCCCGCCGTGGCCGCCGACAATACCAGCCGAGACCTCGGGCTCACTCCGGCCGCACCCAGCCCCGGAGCCCCCGCATCTGTCCAGGGAAGCCCCAACGCTGACCACAATCTCCCCGTGCAGCAGGCGGACAACACTCCTCGTCGCGCTTCAGGCAACGCCCCCGACCCCCCGTCGTCTTCTCCCCCAGCCAGAAGGCCTTCCTCCATGGGCTCCCCTGCCGAACCCGCGCGCATCCAGCCGCGGCAGCCTGCCCCATCCCGCCCCGCGCCGCAGCCGCATCTTCCAGGCACCGAAGAGATGGCACGCGCCGCCAACGCCAGTGACGCCGAGGCACGCGCCGCCTGGCTCTGGCGCGCCGTAGGCAAGGGAAATCCCCTCGCCCAGGTGGCGCTTGCAAAAATGTATGAACAGGGAAATGGCGTGGTGCGCAGTTGCGATCAGGCGCAGGTTCTACTGCGCTCCGCAGCCGCGAAGGGCAATGCCGAGGCCCGCCAGGGATTGCATGACATTCTGGTTCGCGGAGGCTGCTCCCCTCGCTAGACAGTTGCGCGAGCCAGCACCCGCGTCCGCTGCTCCCCGGAAAGCCTCTCGCACGCCGTCCGCAGCACCAGCCGCGGCGCCTGCCTCCGAATCGACATCAGCAAAGGGAGGGTGCGTTTCGCGTCGTAGCGTGCCGTCTCCCGCAGCAGCCAACCCAGCCCCTTGCGCACCATATCGTCTTCATCTTCCAGCAGCACGCCGGTAACGCGCTGCACCTCATCCCAGAACAGTCCTTTGTTTGTTCCTCGCAGCAGCGCTACCGCTGCCGCTCTCCGGTGCCAGCGGTCAGCCGACTTGGCCCAGGCAAAAACCCTGCGCAGCCTTCGCGGATCGGCAACCATCATGTGTCCAATCAGGTATTGCACCAGCGCGTCGTGGTCCGCCCAGGTGCTCACCCGCCCCAGCCACTCCTCGAACAGCTTGAAGTGCTTCTCCTGGAAATCTCCCACGCACGGCTCCAGCAGCAGCACCGCCAGCACCTTCTCTTCCAGCATATTGCCGTGGAACAGATTGTCCGCAACCTCCACCAGGTAATCCAATCCTTCTTCCTTGCGAATCACCTTCGTAAACCGTCGCGCCAGTTTGCGCAGCTCTCCTGTGTACCATCCACGGGACTGAATCTCATCCTTGAAGAATCTCTGCACTTCCGCCGTGTGGGGAGCGCTCGCCCCGTTGATCAGCACGTGGCGCAGGTGATCCGCGATGTAGGCAACAGGTTTTGACATGGAAGATATTGAAGCACAGCAGAGCACAAGTGGCTAGAGCACCAGGAGCGAATGCCGAAGGCAAGCAGACTCGATCTTGCGAGTGATCATGCCTCGTCAGTGAGCTGCACATTCGTCTTCAATCCTGCGAACTGAATCTTCTCCTACTC
Source organism: uncultured Acidobacteriota bacterium (assembly GCA_903832295.1). Taxonomy (GTDB): domain Bacteria; phylum Acidobacteriota; class Terriglobia; order Terriglobales; family Acidobacteriaceae; genus TOLSYN. Next base: position 1,610 of record CAILAZ010000169.1, on the reverse strand, counting down.
GTAAAACGTCGCAATCTGTTCCCTGCTTGGCTTCGGAGTCATCAGGCTCACCGCCACTAGCGCCACCACGCTCACAATCAGCGCCGGGAAGATCGCATCGCGCTCGCCAATCACTTTTGGCAGATGCGTCTTCACCATGTCCCACGCCACCGTGATCACCGTCCCCGAGAGCAGGCAAGCCACCGCGCCTTCGCGGGTCGCCCGCCGCCAGAAGAACGCTGCCATCACCACCGGCGTAATTGCCGCCGAGTAAATCGTGTACGCATACATCGCCTTCGCCAGCACAGAGGTCAGCTTGATCGCCTGCACCAGCGCCCACAGCCCCAGCCCCACCACCAGGAAGCGAGATACCAGCAGCACATTCTTCTGGCTCGCATCCGGCCGGATAAACCGCGTGTACACATCGTTAATCAGGTTCGTCGCCGGAGAGAACAGGTAGTTGTTCGCCGTCGAAATCACCTTGGCAAACACCGCGCCCATCAGCAGCGCCCCCACCAGCGGATTCAGGAAGTGCCGCGCCGTAAACGGAATAATCTCCCGAGGCGCAAAGTCCGGAGCCGGAACCAGCGACAGCGCAAACAGCGCCGAGCCGATCACCGCCAGCGACACAATCAGCGTCTCCAGCACCACCGTGCCCACAACCCACCCCACCACCGCCGTGCTCGCATCCTTCTCCGTCTTCGCCGAGAAGAACTTCTGGTACATCGACTGGTTGCCGATCATCAGCAGAAACGTCGGGAAGAAATATTCCAGCGCTTTAATCAGCGCCTCGCGGTGGTCGCGCACCACCGATCCCTTCGCCAGCCCCCACTCGCCGAACAAGGTGAAGTGGGTCGCCGGAAGTGCCTGGTGCAGTCCGCTCCATCCACCCACCTTCCCGAACAGCACTGGCAGCGCGATAAACCCGATCACCGAGATCAGCATCCCGATCACCACGTCCATGTACGCCACCGAGGCCATCCCCGCCAGCGCCGTGAACACAATCACGAACGCCGCGATGATCAGCGTCCCCTGCGTCTTGGCCACCGCCGGGAAGATCAGGTGCATGATGTCGCCGCCCGCGCGGAACTGGTAGCTCGTAATCGCCGTGTAGGCAAACAGAATCGCAATCGTCCCCAGGATGCGCGCCGCCGTGTTGTAGCGCGCCTCCAGCAAATCCGGAATGGTGAACTGCGCGAACTTCCTCGCCCGTGGCGCAACAAAGTAGATAATCAGCAGCCCCAGCCACCCGCCCGCCGGCTGCCAAAGGGCCGCAAAGCCGTTGCGGAATGCGTTCTCCGCCCCTGCAAACAGCGACCCCGCGCCGATCCACGAACTCAGCAGCGTAAACACCAGCACATACGCCGGCAGCGAGCGCCCCGCCACCAGGTAATCCGCCTTGGTGTGAACCTTGCGCATCTGCCAGATGCTGACGGTCAGCAGCGCGGCCACAATCACCGTGAGCACCACGGCATAAAGATTCAGCATCTGCACTCCCCGGAACCAGAGTTCTGTTGAAGGATCATCTTACAGCGATTCGCCGTCCGCCGCCCTCGCGCGCCCGCTGCCATCATTCCACGCCCAGCGCTGCCCGCACTGCATACGCCTTCATCCCGTGACTCGCGATCTGT
>CAILAZ010000168.1 GCA_903832295.1 uncultured Acidobacteriota bacterium | reverse complement strand
GAGCTGCCAGCAGGCGGGCGCACTGGCAACCACGCTGGGATCAGGACTGACGGGAAGCATTGCAAACAACCTGCTGACACTGAATACGGACAGCACGTATCTACAGAGACGGGTGAGCGGACTATGCCCGTCGGGCAATGCGATTGCACAGGTGCTGGCGGATGGCACGGTCAGCTGTCAGACAGTGAGCGGTGGCGGCGTCCTCAATCTTCCTGTGTATTGGACTGGCGCGGCGACGGCTCCGGCCGCGATATTGAACGTGACGGATACCTCAAACGGTCCGGCTCTTCCGCAGAATGGTCCACCTGATTTCAATGCGGTTCCTTCCGCCATCATTGGCTCGGCGTCCGGGACGGGAATCACGGCCGGCGTGTCCGGTTTCGCCACCGGTTCATCCGGCGTTGGTGTTTTCGGCTATACGACTACTTCTTCCGTTGCTTCCATCGTGGCAATCAACGGCCTTACTGGCTCCACGGGCGGCAACGGCAACGGGAATTGGCCGAAGGCAATCATCGCCGAGACTGCCAACGCCGGAGCTACGGTGATCGAGGCTACTTCCACTGCGAGTTCGGCGCCAACCTGCGTGCAAGGGGCAAGCAGTTGCAGCCAGACTCGTATCATTCACGCCCAAGGCGCTGAAACAACGGGACAGGTTATGGCTTTTCAGGGCGAACTTCAGAGCCCAGGAGCGATTGGCCTTCAGCTCAACTTCGGCACAGCCCCGACGAGTGGCTCCATGATCCAGGCAAACGTGTACGGTGGTGCCGGAAGCCCTAATTTCCGGGTGGACGGAAATGCCAACGTGACCACCAGCGGCAGCGTCAGCGCAAGTTCGCCAGTATATGCAAATGGCGGGCTGTATGTGAGCGGCAACACGTCTCTGGGAGGATCAGCAACCGCGCAGAATGGTTTAGTTGTAAACGGCAGCCAGATAAGCGCAAACAGCGGTATCGTCGTCCAGGGAAGCTCGACCTTCTCGGGCCAGGCGACAGCGATGAACGGATTTATCGTTAACGGGGCTACTCAGTTGAACGGCTCGGTGAACGCCAACAACGGGCTTACGGTCACGGGAAATCTCAACGTAAGCGGTGCGATCTTCAAGTCATCGGGGACCTTCCGGATCGATCATCCACTGGATCCGGCGAATAGGTATCTCTCGCACTCCTTTGTGGAATCGCCTGACATGATGAATGTTTATAACGGCGTTGTAGTGCTGAACAAGAAGGGCGAGGCTGTGGTCGAACTGCCGGATTACTTCGAGGCATTGAACCAGGACTTCCGCTACCAGTTGACTTCCATTGGGCGTTTCATGCCTGTGTATATCGCACAGGAAATCGGCAACAATCGTTTCACAATCGCGGGTGGCAAGCCGGGCGCAAAGGTGTCATGGCAGGTTACGGGTATTCGCCACGATGCTTACGCGGAAGCTCACCGCGTGCAGGTGGAAGAGGACAAAGGGAAGGAGAGGGGAACGTATATCCATCCCGAACTCTTCCAGCGCCAGGAGCCTGTGCTAGCCCGGAAGTAGATGTGTTTGATCAGTTTGAAAGCCCACATCTCAACAGGTGTGGGCTTTCGCTTGTGTTCGAGGTGAAGCGCTATCCACCAACTTCTATGCTGAGCTTTTGTTGGTGAGACTTGTCGTCGCAGGTGGCTGTCAGGTCCACATCCCAACTGCCTGCCATTTCCAGACTCACCTGTCCCTCGTAATCGCCATTGCCTCGCCCGCTTAGATTGATATGCTGCGCGCCGTGGTCCATGCCGCTCATCGAAATATCTGCCTTGACGTTTACTCCGTCCGCAGGTTGATTCGACGCGTCGATCACGTGGACCTTAAGCAGAATCGGCGAGTTGTAGTTTGCACGGGCAGGATCTGTGGCAAGCGTAAAGCGAAATGGAACCAACCGGTCGCGAGCGCCGTTGATGAGTGAACTGGGACTTGGAGGAAGACCGGTTTCGGACTTGCATCCAGAGGAAATGAGGAACAGAGCGGCGACGGCAATTGCTAGAGTACGAAATATCATCGTTCAGTTCTCCGGATACTTTTCGTCTTTTGTGGGATGCGGATGCTCATGTGGCACCGGCAGAATGCAACCATGCGCCATGTCGCAATCCGCGCTTTCAAACTGAATTGTGGTGTGGTGAATGTGGTGGTGGCTGGCAAGCATTTGCCGCAGTGCGTCGAGGATTGCATTGCTCTCCGAGGGCGGAATGTCTGCAATAGTGATATGCGAGGAGAGTGCGTGAGTGTCGCTGCCAATGCTCCAGATGTGGAGATCATGCACGTCAAGCACCCCTGGAACAGCGCGGAGTTCAGCATTGATCAACTGCAACTCCATCCCGGTGGGCGCGCCCTCCAGGAGAATGTTCAAGCTTTCGCGAACAATGCTGGCCGATGACCACAAGATCATGAAGGAGATGGCAACAGAGAGCGCGGGGTCAATCCAGGTTCTTCCGGTAACCAGAATTGCCCAACCACCAACGATCACCGCCGCGGTGGAAAGCGTATCTCCAATTTCGTGAACAAGCACGGAGCGGAGGTTGAGATCACCCCGCCGTCCGCGGAGCAGCATGACAGTGATGGCCCCATTGAGCAGCACCCCGGCAGCCGCAACCCACATCATGAGTCCGGCAAGGACCGGCTCAGGATGATAGAGACGCTGAATGGCTGAGTACAGGATGAGGATCGCAATCACAATAAGGGAGACAGCGTTGACAAAGGCCGCGAGAACGCCCGCACGACGCCAACCGTAGGTCTTGGTGCTGGTGGCTGGACGCTCGCTGAAGTAAGCGGCAACCCAGGAGAGAAGGAGGGCGAAGAAGTCGGATACATTGTGTCCAGCTTCAGAGAGCAGCGCCAAGCTGTGTGCCCGGATTCCCGTTGCCACCAGCAGGACAATATAAGCCAGGGTGAATCCGAGAGCAAGACGAAGCATTCCGGCCGTGAGGGGCGGATGATCATGACCGTGAGAATGCCCGGCATGGGAATGCATGGTTGGAGTTTACGGCGGAGGAGCGTCCCGCTTCAAGCATCCACTGGGGAATCGTAGGTTGCGGTTGATCCATGCAGCCTCCGTTCGCGGGCAGCAGGATTTGCGTGCTCGGCATCGTACAAGTCAGGAGAGAGACTGGATGAGGAACTCAGGCGGTGGCGGGAGATCGGTGTTCAGAAATTATCTGCTTCCGGCCTTCGTTGCGACGCTCTTAGCTGGGAGCGCAATTTCGCAGGAGATTGTGATCGAGCCCACGAACGGGCGACCGCAGAGTACAAGCCGTGTTTCTCGCCCGCAGCCCAGTGTTGCCCGGCACGGGAGCGTGAGGGAACCCCGCACAAGGGTCGTCGAGCGAAACACCTCTCGTGGCGCAGCCGCACCCAAGCAGGCGAGGGGAACCGTAGCCGAGAAGAATGTCCGGGCTGCCGTCCCAGCGCCGGAAATAGTGGACGATAGAGAGAACACGCCGCAGCCACGGAAGGCGACACCGGCGCGTCCTGAATGGGCGCTGGTGGAAACACGGGACGCATCGAGCGTGCAGAATGAAATTGTCGAGGCTTTGGCACGAGACCCCAAGCTAGCCTCGTCAGCCATCACAGTTCGCGTGGATGAGAGCTCGATCACCCTAAGCGGTCTTGCTTCAGGGACTGATGAACGGCTTCAGGCGGAGCGGCTTGCACAAAGCTATGTCTGGAATCGTAAGTTGATTGACCGCCTCGAAGTCACTGGTGTTAATAATGCCCGGAAGTGAGACGAGCATCCCGCGATCCACTCGAAACAAGGGCTAGACGGCGAGTTCCCCAAATAGCTGTTCCTGGCGGGGAAGAGAGCGGCGGAAACGCGCTCCCTCCAAATTGAGGAGGAATTCTTTAGCCGGGAGACCGCCACCAAATCCGGCGAGAGTGCCATTGGAGGCGATGACGCGGTGGCATGGAACGATGATGGCGACTGGGTTATGGTGATTTGCCTGGCCTACTGCGCGCGATGCAAGCGGCGATCCTACTTCAATAGCCATTTGTGAATAAGACCAGGTTTCGCCGTAAGGAATTCGCAACAGAGCCTGCCAGCAGCGCGCATGAAAATCAGGACCGCGCAGGTCGAGAGGTAGATCAAACGTCCGGCGCTTCCCGGAAAAATACTCGTCCAGTTGGCGGGCTACATCGCGAAAGCGATCTGGCTCTTCAATCCAACGCACTCCCGTGGTGCCATGAGGTGCAATCCATCGACCGTGAAAGGCCACCACCGCAAGCCCGCGTTCGCTCATCGCAAGATCGAGGTGTCCGACCGGCGAATCATAGCCGGCTGTGAAAAAGAATTCGGCGGGCTCGGGAAACAGCATTGGCAAAGATAGCACAAAATGCCAGAGGTTTCTTGGAGAACGGGCGCGGGCCTGAACGGCCCGCGCCAATGTGGCTCTACTGAGGTTGAGACATCGACGGAGTTTGCTGGTTTGCCTGCAACTCTCCAATGCCATTCTTGAGCAGAGTTACCTCAACGCGGCTGCCGCGAGCGGGCTTAGCGGAGGGGTCGGTTGCTGTTGCCGACTGGATCTTTGCATTGCCGAGTCCCAGTTCATAGATGCGATAGACCGGTATCTGGTGATTGATGACGAGATAGCGAACGACGGAATCCGCCAGGTGCTGTGACTGCTGAATGGAGACCCCGCCGTGACCGGGCGTGAAACCCTGAACCTCCACGACATAACCTTTCTGATCTTTCATCGTCTCAGCGAGCTGGTCGAGCGCAGCTCTTGCATCCTTGCTCAGGGTTGCAGCGCCAGGACGGAAGCGGATTTCAACCTGATTGGCGCTCTGGTACTGGTCGAGATTCTGCACGACCTGTGATACGGATTGCAGATGGGAATTGGCTTGCTCCGCTGTCTGGTTCGCCATCTGTGCCCGATTGGCGGCGTCCACGGCGTGCTGATCGGCAAGAGAGGCGTGCGCGTCTGCGCGCTGAATTCCGGCAGTTGCGCGTGAGTCAACATCCTTCAGCATGCGGGAATTACTGGCGGTGAGTTCATCAAGCTCGTTGGCGCGATCACGAATCGGGGAGAGTTGGCGCTGGACATACTTCTTGCGCGCAAATGGATTCAGGTGTCCCCAGAAGCCTTCGCGAGTATTCGGTTGGAGGGGCTCGAGCTGCTTATCGGGATTGGCCATCGGTGAATTGCTATCGGTGGCCGACTGCGACTGTGCAGCGGGTTGCTGGTCTGCAGTTGAGGAGCTTTGCTGCGCAACGACCGGCAGGGCAAGCGTAGCAACCAATGGCAAGGCAAACAGGAGACTTCTCTTCATTCCATTCCTCCGGCGGGAGAACCCGCTCTCAGGTGCATTACGAGCGTATTCAGTAATGCGACACCTCTTCTATTACAGTTCGGATGCCAAACTCGGAGGGCGCGTAACTTCATTGCAATCAGAAGATACGAATCGGGGTGCAGAGAGCGCTCAGGTAGGATCGGGGGCTGATGGCAAAAATTACATGGTCGGGAGCGGCGAGCAGCCTCTCTGCTATTTTGCGCTTAGCCTTGGGAGCAACTTTCGATGCAAGTCGAGAATGAAGTTGTCGGTCATCCCCGCAATGTAATCGCACACCACGCGTGCCGGACTCTCGGTCTCCATCTGGCGTTGGTAGCTTGCTGGAAGCGCGGAGGGACGCTCGAGCCAGTAGGTGAATAGCTCGCGGACGATCTTCTCACCATCGGCTTTCTGCGGACGGAGGGATTCGCTGTGATAGAGGTTGTGGTACAGAAACTGCTTGACCTGAGCACGTTCCTGGTCGGCAAGAGGGCTGAATGCGACAAGGCGTTCAGGATACCGCCTGACATCCTCGACTGTGCCTGCTCCCGCGGCACCTACGCGGGCGCGGGTGTTCTCAATCAGATCGGTGACAAGGAGGTTCAGCACGCGCTTGAGGGTCTCGTTGAACTTGAGCTTATCGCGCACGTTTGAGAATTCACTGTTCACTAGCCGGAAACAGCGGTCGAAGATAGGAATATTCCTGCGAATATCCTCAAGCTTGAGCAGGCGAGCCTCGTAGCCGTCATCGAGGTCGGCGGTGTTGTAAGCAATCTCGTCGGTGTGATCGATGAGTTGAGCCTCCAGCGGGGGACGCTGATCGAGAATGTATTCGGCGAGTTCCGGGTACGCGTCTGCCGCGTAGTCGTGCGAGTGCTTGATGATACCTTCCCGCACTTCGAAGGTCAGGTTCAATCCGGGATGAGACGCATACCGTTGTTCAAAGTGCTCGACAATGCGGAGTGCGTGGAGATTGTGATCGAAGGTCTGACCATGTTCCTGCATGGCAAGATGCAGGGCGCGTTCCCCGGAGTGTCCGAAAGGTGGATGCCCAATGTCATGAACCAGGGCGAGAGTCTCGACCAGGCTCTCGTTCAGATGGAGAGCAGCGGCGATGGTGCGTGAAATCTGCGCCACTTCAATGGTGTGGGTGAGGCGGGTACGGAAGTGGTCCGACAGACGCTGGGTAAAAACCTGTGTCTTGTTCTCCAGGCGGCGAAAGGCGCGGGCATGGATAATCCGGTCACGGTCGCGCTGGAAGTCATCCCGGTAAGGATGAGGTGGCTCAGGATAGCGGCGCCCGAGTGAAGACTCGACGCGGACTGCGTAAGGGGCCAGCATGGTGGAAGTTTAGCACTGACCTGCGATTGAGGCGATGGTATGGCCGATGAGCCGCTGATCAACCAGCCGCTCATCACCATCGCAATACCAATTACTTCGCAGCGCTTTCTTCCTGCTTCGCCAGCTTCACCTTCGCTCCATCCAGTTTCTTTTGCACCTTCGCGACGTCGGCTGGCTCCACCTCGGCAGGAATAGTCTTCTTCCATTCCTCCAGCGAGCGCTCCCATTGGGTTGCGGCGAGCTTAAGCCGGTTGGTCTTTTGATAAACGTCGCCGAGATGCTCGTGAACCGTAGGGTCGTTATCGATCCGCTCCACAGCTTTCCTTAAAGCGTTTTCTGCCAGATCGTACTTTCCCATCTTGAAGTGAACCCAGCCCAGCGAGTCGAGATATGCGCCATTCTGGGGATCAAGCGCCACCGCCCGACGGATCAAGTTGAGCGCTTCGTCCAGGCGGGTGCCCCGGTCCGCCAACATATATCCGAGATAATTCAGGGCCGTTGCATTCTTCGGATCGCTGGTTATCACCTTGCGGAAAAAGCTCTCCGCTTCGTCATACTTCTTCTGCCGCTCGTAAACAGATCCGGCGATGAAGTTTACATAGTCCTTCTCGTCCTGCTTGGTGGAGAGCTCAACCGCTTTTGCCAGTGCCTTCTCAGCTTCAGGATAGCGCCGCAATCGGCTATTCATCTGGGCAAGGGCGATCCAAACCTCGCGGTCCTCCGCGGGATTCCCCTTGAGCATAGCTTTTACGCGCGCAACTGCGGCATCAGCCTCTCCGCTGTCTGCCTCTTGCCCGGCTAAAACCATCTGCAGGTTGCGATCCTTGGGTAGCTTTGCGACGGCCTCACGAGCCGCCTCCGTGGCAGCGGGCCAGTCCTTGGCATCACGATAAGTCTCGATGATCTGCTGATAACCGCGGGCGACGGAATCGTCACCTAGCGTGGTCATCTTACGGAAGGTGGCGACAGCTAGCTGTGTCTTATTCTGGTCGCGGTACAGAGTGCCCAGACGTTCGAGGAAGATCGCCCGATTGCTCCGCTCCGAAGTGGAGTAAACACCATTTGGCTTTTCAGTGCGCTCCAGTAGCCCTTCCACCTGCTTAGACGCTTCGTCGTACTTGCCAAGCGATTCCTGAATCACTGCGCGGTTGTACTCAATCTCCATGGAATCCTGCGCAATGGACTGGGCTTTGTTCAGCGTCTCCAATGCCTTCTCAAACTGCCCGTCGCGGCGATAAATCTCTGAGATGTGAAGCAGCGTCTGCGCGTCCTGCGGATCTGCCGCAGCAATCGCTTTATACTGCTCCAGAGCCGCATCGGTCTGGTTATCATTCAGCAGATTCTGCGCCAGTCCGCGAACCGCATCGAGATTGTCACTGTCGAGATCAACCGCCTTGCGGTAAGACTCGATGGCGTGTTTGTAATCCTTCTTTTGTTCGTAGCTATATCCGAGCACCGAATAGATGCGCGGAGACCGGTCCGCCTGGGGAACAGAGTTGAGTATCTCGAGCGCACGGCCAGAATCGCCTTCCTCGTTATAGAGGAGAGCCAAGGTTGTAACCGCGTCTTCTGATGAGGGTTGCAGCTTGACTGAGGTGCGGAACTCGGATTCCGCCTTGCCTGTCTCGCTATTCAGGCGATAGAGGCGGCCCAGTAACAGGTGATCCTCAATGCTCGCGGGGTCCAACCGGACAATCTGCTCGTACTGTTCGATGGCGAGTTGGAGGATGGTCTCGGTATCCTTCTGCGTTCCGCCCTGCAGGTCTCCGATGGATCGCAGATAAATGCGCCCCAGCAGGCGGCGGGCATCCAGATTATCCGGATCGCGTGAGATCACATCCTGAGCTTCGACTACTGCCTCGCGAATGTTGCCAGTTCGGGCGTAGAGCTCCGCCAGTGCCGAGGCGAGATACGGAGACGACGGGTCAGCCTGGAGCGCGGACTTGTACTCCTCGACAGCTTTGGAGGCAAACTCCGTGCGACCGGTGACCGCGACCATCTCTTCGTACATATGACCCATCTGGAAGTGGTAGTACGCATCAGCACGGTTCGCCGGCTTTCCAGCGGGCGGAAGCGAACCGCCAGACTGGGCGGCTGCTGGATGCGACTGCTGGGGGGCGCTCGCAGGTTGTTGGGCGAATGCAGTCAGGGAGACTGCAAGGGATGCGAGAGCGAGCGTGCTGTTCAGAATTTTCATGTTCACCAAGCCAATGGTACTTTGATGCGCTGAGGCTTACCACCGGAGCATTTTCTATTTTAGGCCAAGAGAGAGCGCCCGGGCAGCAAGTCAGAGATCAACCCGGCACTTTTGACATTCTCACATTGCGAATCTCGGGACGCAGGCAGTAATGCGCTCCCTTCAGGGCTGGGGTAATTCCTGTAGGACTCGCACCTTCCAGCTGTTCTCGGATGGCGTTAGCAGGACGACGTAATGCGAAGGAATACGCTCACTTGAGAGTAGCTTGTCGCCAGCAAGGTATTGTATTTCGAGATCCACCGTGTCATCGGCTTCCAGCGCCGATCCGTCGAGCGAATAGAATGTGACCCGAAGCCGGTGACCATGGTCAATGATTCGACGGCTCAGGCCGCCCTGCTTCTGCGCCTCAACTGCATCCCGCAATTGCCGCCGCGCCGTGCCGGTAAAGTCCTGGTTAAGTAAGTCGCCCCGGTTTTCTGCCAGAGCCGAGGTCATCGACTGCCAGGCGTGGGCATAGTCCCGCTGAATTGCGCGGGAAGTGCTCTCCTCTACTCGCCGGGGCGAGGCTGAAGTCGCGTCGAACGACAGCATGACCTGGGGAGATCGCTCGCTCATCGCAGGCTCAGCAAATAGGCAGCCCAACAGAACAAGCAGCGCAACGAGTCTTGAGGCGTAGGGAATCATCGAACTCCTCCCCAGTGAATCTCATTTCCTTGCACAACGCCTGCGGCCACTAAAAGTGTGGCCACGGGCGCTGATGGTAATTCGGCGCTCGCAAAACCACGCTTAATACGCGCATCGACAGTGCTGCGACCGGAGGCATCGATCGATGTGAATGTCACGATGGTGCCATCTGGGACGGCATTACCGGCGCAGTCCAGAATCGGATCGGTTTCAACCAGGATATTCCCATCGGAAGCAGGCAGCGCCTTCATGTGTATGCCGCAAGGGTCGGCTGCAACCTGTTGAACAATCCGACGGACGCTTGCTCCTTCGGAGTAAACCGCGAAGTCAGCAGGGCCACCGCGTCGCCCGGAATCCAGTTGCACCCAGGCCACCCCCTGGTTGCTGCTTACGGTCCGATCTTCCCCGGCACTCCCCTGAGTTCCCAGGCGGAAGCTAACCTTGGTGGTCGGAAGGTAGAGATTCTGGAAAGCATCAAAGAGAAACGCAGAGCCTTGCACCGCTCCTTTCGCGGCAGCCGGCACTCGCGAAGGACGCGCCACGAAAGAGATGTTCTGGAGCGACGCCGGTGTGACGAAGAAGGATACCGAGTTGCCGTCGATGATGGCTATGTAACGGCCCGCTACTTGGAGTTCCTCACCCGGTAAGTTGATGGCCCCGCGCTGCACTGTCCGCTTGGCGGCCCCGCCCGGACCATAGATATAAAGAATCGATGATCCGGAACCGGCGGCCTGCAGGGTGGCTCCTGTGCCCGCTGGCACCCGTCCAGGACCGTGCAATTGGGCGAGGCAAAGCGTCGAACAAAAGTAGCAAGTAAAGAGAAAGGCGGCGCGAATCAAATTCATGAGCAGCCTCCCTACTGAATTCGGTCGCGGCTGTATTGGTTCACCGTGACCCTGTAAGTATGAACTTGCGCTGCGAGATCGTCGCGCACTCCAATGCTGAAAGCCACTGGCGTTTGTGGCGCAAGTGATTGGTCCACATAGCCGTCCGAAACCCAGATCACCTTGCCCGCATTGTCGTAAAACGTGGCAAGGACGTGTGGGATGTTCACAGTCTGGCCGCTCTGATTCAAAAGTTCGCCAACAAGCACGGCGTGCCCGCTGGAATCTTTCTGCAGAGCTTGATGCAGAACTCCAATCACAGGGTCGGCGGAAGCAGCGACCAGCATTGCGTTCGGCTGTAGATGCACGCTTTGAACACGATCACGACTCATATTTGGAAAGTCGATGCGGAAGGGAGACACCTCTTTCGGCAGCAGAATATGGCTGATCTTATCAAAGCTCTCCTCTTGAGCTATGGACTCTCCGTCCTTTCCGATCAATGTCGCCTGAACAGAAACAAAGCCTGGAACAGTGTCCTCGTTCTCAATCTCGCCAAGGAGAATGAAATTGCCGTCTTTCTCAACCGGATTCATGGAAATGATCCGCACCCGCGGAGCATCGACATTCTGCGCACCCCAGTCGTCATCGCTTCCGCGTGTCACGATGTCCCAACGCAGGTAGTTGACGGGAATCACCTGCGGCGGAACTTTAGGCTGAACGGCCACAGGCCAGATCACCTTCCATCCTGTGTCCTCACGCACAACCTTCATGTCGCGCGTATCGTAAACCGCTCCTACTGCCGAGGCCCATTGCAAACTTGCGCGCACAGATGCCTCACGATCATCTTCGTGAAGCACCCGGGTGTTGAAGACTTGCAAAGAAGAATAAGTACGCAAGTTGCTGTCTTGCCCGAAAACATCGCGTAAGAAATCGGGAAACGGGGTATTGCTCTGTTTCGCCACGTAGCGGTAAGCCGCCGGAGCATCGTGGTTCTTCACATGGCCGAGTAAGGACTGTACCGCACCTTCAGGCGTGGTGGCTGGAGCCAGCGCAGAAGAGCGTATTGTCGCGGCCGCCACCAGTGCGGCAGCAAGAACGATGAGCACTGCGGGAAGTATTTTGTTCATGGCTACTGAGCCTCCCTCAGCGAGATTTCAGTCGTCTCTTGGGAAGCGGGAAAGTTGATCGTATTTATAGATCTGCGACGGTTCGGAATCAAAACAACGATGAGGGCGAGCAGGCTCGCGCTTACAGGAACGATCCCCCACATCACACCCTGCCAGGCGGGCGGCACCACATTGCCAAAGTCAATGTGCTTTGCTGGAGGCACATCGTCTTTGGTCCAGAGGGAGGTGGCTCCGTTATCGTAGATTTCCGCCTGTCGCCACCCTGCGAACGCAAGGAGGGGCTCGTAATAGCGGTCACGCACAAATATGTAGCGCAGTCCGTACTGATCTGCATGCTTCAGAATCGCGCGCAGTGACTCCATGCCGGCAGTGCCGTAGTACTTGGAGTTGTAGAGTTGTCCGGCTCCGTAGGCCGTCAACTCGGGAAGGAGACGTGCAGAGTTGTAATCACCGTCAAGACTGCCCGCATTCGCATAGGTGGATACCTTGGCGAACTGATTGCCGAAACCGAGTGTAATGTAGCGATATTTTGCATGGTCTTCCCGGTTCAGGAAATCAATGACCGGCTGTACTCGAAAATCTCCACTATTGATTGGATTAAATACCACCCACGCTACGGCCATCGCGCAACTATAGACCGCGGATACACCGAGCAACAGGATTCCGCGGCGGCCCCAGCGATCCACCAGTTCTTTCGCCAGCAGTCCAACAATCGGCATTGCCATCAAGGTCGCCCAGAACGTGAACCGTTCAAACGTGAGCACCTCATAAGCACGTCCCAGCAGTACGCGTCCTACCGGAGTCGTGCCTCCCAGGCCTAGCAAGGTGGTTAGATACCACCCGAAAAGCAATGGGCGCAGGCGGCGCTCGGCGGAGCCTCGGAACAAAATATAGGGGATGGCCAGGATCAGAGCGCCCATCGGAATGATCCAGAAGTTTATGCCGCTATGGGGGCTGAGAATGTAGTTGTCACGTGATCCGTGAGGAATAGGCAACTGGCTTATCGGATTCTGCCGCAATGACATGAAGTAGGGAAGCAATACAAGAATTGCGGCGCCAAGAATGGCTGCGCCAAACACAACGGCACGGACCAGAACGCCAACAACAGACGAACCACGTCCGCTCAGTTTACGGTCAAGCACGCTCAGCCAGAGTACCGGAAGAGCAAACAGAATTGCTCCGAACAGAAACGTGACGTGATGCGCCGCCGCTCCGGCCATTGAAATTGCTACTCCCTTCAGCAGTTGCATCCCGCGACCATCTCGCGTCCATGAATAGAAGTAAGGCAATGCATTGAGGGTGAGAGCTGCGGCGGTTGTGGTAGGAAGCTGTCCGGACTGATAGACCAGCATCGCGAGCGATCCCAGGAATACTGTTCCCAGTGCCGCATAGCTTGCTTCGCGTTCTGGAATCCAGAGCAAGGCGTAGCGGTACATCCCCACCGGAAGCAGCAGGATCACGATCAGTTGCACAACCATATACGCGCCAGTGAGGCCGAATGTGTGGGAGAACAGCGCGATCCATTGGTGCGTCAGAGGTGGGTAGGTCGTCTGGGACATCCCCCCAAACCACTTTTCATTCCAGGGCGAAAACCAGTGATTTGCGTAGTGCCCGGCGAAAAAAATATGAGTGTTCGCATCATAGGAGTTTGCTGGTAACTGCATCAGCAGCAAGGGACCATGAACTGCGAGAGCTACCAGCAAAATTGCCAGCAGCGGAATTGCACGAACTGGAGCGGACACGGACTTGGGAATCAAGGAATCATCTCCGGCATACTTCTGTTGTGATTCCCAGAGTTGCTCACAGGTTTACCCCTAAACGTGAGAAGCACACTTTCAAAACGGTCTGGATGGTTTCTTTCGCCTGCGATCGCAGTGCACGAGCCGGCGGTCTCTGATTCAGGTGGCAGTACGGCGTAGTGCACGCGGAGGACGCGAAAATGGAGAACACCTTTGCATGCATCTCTGCATCCCAAGCAGGTAGCCAGCTACTTCTCCAGAATGCGGCAAAAATCCAGAGTCGCCCAAGTGAAGAATTCTCTATTGATTGTCGGTTTGTGTAGTTTGCAGTTGTTGTCACGTCCTGCGCTCGCGCAGGACGTCCAGGTCGGACAGCCCGGATCCTCGAAAGACACGGAGCGGTCCGCAAGCGACACGATTGGGTGGGGTTCGAGTATCGAGATCGGTCGAAGCGCACGCTCCGCCGAGAATGACCTGAAGCGCGGCAATTATGCCGCCGCAGTCGCGTCATCCGAACGCGCAGTGAAGGCTGCGCCACAAAACGCTAAGTTCTGGTTCCTGTTGGGATATGCTTCCCGCCTAAATAGCCAGTACGGTAAGTCAGCTGACGCATACCAGCAAGGATTAAGGCTGGATAAGAATAACCTGGATGGACTGAGCGGACTGGCCCAGACCTATCAACGCATGGGACGCGTAGAGGACGCGAAGCGGTTACTCCTGCAGGTCTTGAAGACCGCTCCGGGGCGGGAAAATGATCTTCTTCTGGCTGGTGAACTGTTTCTCCAAAGCGGCGATCAGGAACAGGGAATTGCATTCCTCTCACACGCGGAAGCGGTCCATCCCTCTTCTCGAGCCGAGGTGATCCTTGCAGTCGCATATCTGAAGTCTAAGCAACCAGAGAGAGCTCATCAGATGCTGGAGCAGGCAAAACGGCGCGATCCGAAGAACCCGGCTGTCTTTCGCACGATGGCAAACCTCTACCGCGAGCAACACGATTACAAAGGGGCAATTGCAGCGCTAAAGGCTGCTCCCGGCCAAAATACAGAGGTGCTGGCCGACCTGGGCTACAGCTACGAACTTGACGGAGACCTTACGAAGGCGGCAGAAGCCTATGCCAAGGCGGCAGATCTAGCTCCGGAGCAGATCAGGCTGCAACTAAGTGCAGCACAGGTCGAGATACAGTTGGGGCACATCGACCGGGCGCAAGCCTTCCTGGCGCGCGCAGCCCAACTTGATCAAGATTACTACCGGCTGCATGCATTAAGGGCGCAGCTGGCACGAACCCAGAAGCGCAACCAGACGGCGATTCGAGAGTACCAGGAAGCCATCCGGCGCTTGCCCGTTGGTTCTGTCCCCGAAGGAGAACTCTATCCCATTCAGCTTCGATTGAACTTAGCGGAGATTCTCCGTGAGAGCGGCGATGAGAAATCTGCTATCCAGCAGATTGAAGCGGCAGAAGGGCTCGTACAGAAATTACATGTGGAAGGGCGCGCCCGAGCCGAGTTCCTGCGCGTAAGGGCTTCAATTCGGCTTGGTGGAAACGACACCACGGGCGCGGAGAAGGACTTGAGGGAGGCGTTGCAATTGGATCCCGGTGACACCGCGATCTCCTTGCAATT
>CAILAZ010000167.1 GCA_903832295.1 uncultured Acidobacteriota bacterium | reverse complement strand
GAGAAGACCTGCGAGGCGAAGTTCTACCAGCAGGTGATTCCGATGACGGACCGGATTGATTATCTGTGTCCGATGACGAACAACTTTGCCTACGTTCTGGCGGTGGAGAAGCTGCTGGGGCTGGAGATTCCGCCGCGGGCGAAGTGGATTCGGCTGATGCTGAACGAGCTGACGAGAATCAACTCGCACCTGGTGTGGCTGGGCACGCACGCCATGGATATTGGCGCGATGACGGTTTTCCTCTACTGCTTCCGCGAGCGCGAGGAAATCCTGAAGATGTTCGAGATGGTGGCGGGACAGCGGATGATGACCTCCTACTTCCGGGTGGGCGGGGTTTCGATGGACCTGCCGCTGGGATTCCTGGACTACATCAAGAACTTTGCGGGGTACTTCCCGGACAGGATCAACCAGTATTCCGACCTGCTGACGAATAATCCGATCTGGATGGGGCGCACAAAGGGCGTTGCCTACATCACCAAGAACGATGCGCTGGAGCTGATGCTGAGCGGTCCGACGGCACGGGGCAGCGGGATTGACTGGGACCTGCGGCGCGATATGCCTTACGGAGGCTACGAGGAGCTGGAGTTCAAGGTTCCGGTGGAGACCGCAGGGGACGTGTTTGCGCGCTACCAGGTGAGGATGGGCGAGCTGCGCGAGTCAATCAGCATGGTGAAGCAGGCGATTGCGAAGCTGCCGGAGGGTCCGGTGAAGGCCGATGCGCCGAAGATTGTGCTGCCCGACCGCGAGAAGATGAAGACGCAGATGGAGTCGCTGATCCATCACTTCAAGATTGTGACCGAGGGCTTCACGGTTCCCGAGGGCGAGGTTTACCAGGGAGTGGAGTCGCCGAGAGGCGAGATGGGCTATTACGTGGTGAGCGACGGGACGGCAAAGCCCTATAGGGTACACATGCGCAGCCCTTCTTTTGCGAACCTGAATGCAATTGGCGTGATGTGCGAACACAACCTGCTGGCGGATGTGGTGGCTGCGATTGGCAGCATCGACATTGTGCTGGGCGACGTGGACCGCTAGAAACCTGATCGGAGACGCTTTGTCACACTGGGGAACAGAGTTTGCAAACACAATTGGACACCGCAGCGAGGGGCAGAGCGATTACGCGCTGGACCTGATCGACCTGCTGCAGCAGAAGGCCAAGGAGTTCAACGACGCCTCGGCAGCGGGCTTCCGGTTTCCGCTGACGGTTACGCCGAAGGGCGAAGACGTTCAGGTGACGAACGGATACAAAACGGTTGCGGCGATTGCCTCGGCGCTGCCGGGCGCGATCTTCGTAAGGGTGTGGAACAACGTGAGCGAGCGGGCCTTTGAGGGGACGCTGCACAACACGCCGGATGGCTTTGAGGCGGATGGAATTCCGACCGAGTGCGCCGACCCTCTGGGATTGGCGGAGTGGATGATTCACGAAGTATTTGAGCCGTAAGAGTTCCTTCGGCGTCGCTGCACAATTTTTAGTTCTGCCAGATAGAGATCGGGTTCCAGAGGCTCATGAAATTCAGCGAACAACTCGAAGCGCGATACTCCGACATGCTCACGCACTACCCGGTGAAGCGCTCACTCCTCGTTCCCTTCCTGCTGTACACACAGGATGAGTTTGGCTACGTCACCGATGATGCGATTGAAGAACTCTCGCGGCGGCTGGAGATTACGGCGCTGGAGATTCGCAACGTGATCAGTTACTACTCCATGCTGCGGACCAAGCCGGGCGGGCGCTACAACGTGCAGGTGTGCACGAACATCTGCTGCCTGCTGCGCGGGGGCGAAGAGATGCTGGCGCACGCGCGCAAGACGCTGGACGTGGCGGTGAACAAGGGCGTGACCGCGGACGGAGTCTTCTCGGTGGAAGAGGTTGAGTGCATCGGGGCCTGCTCGTGGGCTCCGGCGATGCAAGTGAACTACGACTTCCACGAAAACCTTACGCCGGAAAAGATCGACCGGATTCTCGACGAGTACAGGCTCAAGGCGGCCCAACAGTAATCATGGCAAACCTGGTCTCCCATCCCGATGAGGTCAAAGTCGTCACCAAGCGATTCGGCCAAGGCGCGGCGAACATCGACCGCTACCTAGAACTGGACGGCTACAAGGCCGTGCAGAAGGCGCTGGAGCTGGGCGCGGACGGCATTATCAACGAAATGAAGGCAAGCAGCCTTCGCGGGCGCGGCGGCGCGGGTTTCCCGACGGGAATGAAGTGGTCGTTCGTCCCCAAGGAGAGCGCAAAGCCGAAGTACGTGCTGTGCAACGGCGATGAGAGCGAGCCGGGAACGTGCAAGGACCGGCTGATCTTTGAGCACGATCCGCACTCGGTAATTGAGGGCGCGATGATTGCGGCCATCGCGGTGGGCTCGCACGACGTGTATATCTACATTCGCGGCGAGTACCGCTATCTGCTGGAGATTATGCAGAAGGCGATTGCCGACGCCTATGCAAAGGGCTTCTGCGGGAAGAATATCTTTGGCTCCGGCTACGATTTGAACGTCTATTGGCACGGGGGCGCAGGGGCCTACGAGGTAGGCGAAGAGTCGGCGCTGATGGAGTCGCTGGAGGGCAAGCGCGGCGTGCCGAGAATCCGTCCTCCCTTTCCTGCGGTGGTGGGACTGTGGGGCGGACCGACGGTGATCAACAACGCGGAGACGCTGGCGAGCGTTCCGCACATTTTGCTGATGGGCGGCAAGCAGTACGCAGAGATCGGCGTAGATCGCAACGGCGGCACGCGATTGTTCTCACTGAGCGGACACGTGGAGCGGCCAGGCGTGTATGAACTGCCGCTGGGGTACAGCCTGCGCAAGGCGATCTACGAAGTGGGCGGCGGCATAGCCAACGGGCGCGCGCTGAAGGCGGTGGTGCCGGGCGGTTCGTCCGTGCCATGCCTGAAGCCGGATGAGATCGACATCAGCCTGGATTTCGATTCGATGATGAAGGCGGGGACGTTCCTGGGCTCGGGCGGGATCGTGGTGCTCGACGACCAGACGTGCATTGTGAAGTTTGCGCTGCGCACGATTCAGTTTTACCGGCATGAGAGCTGCGGGTGGTGCATTCCCTGCCGCGAGGGGACGGACTGGCTCTCCAAGAGTTTGAAGCGCTTCCACGCCGGCGGAGGGGTGGCAAAGGACATCGACAACATCCGCTACCTGGCGGAGAACATGCTGGGGCGGACGTTCTGCCCGCTGGGCGATGCGGCGGCGATGCCGATTATCGGCTTTGTGAACAAGTTCCGCAAAGAGTTTGAGGCGCACCTGGATGGGAAGCCGTGTCCGTATGAGAAACACCCGGCGCTGAGCCAGCTGGCGGTGGTGCGATGAGCGAAGTGAAGGCGGCGGCGGAGAAGCGCGAGGTTCTCGCTTTGCTGCACAGCAGCCAGGAACAGGTGCTGGCGGCACTGGACGCGGTGGCTCCCGAACTGCACGAGCAGAGCGCAGTGGAGGGCCGGTGGAACGTGCTGCAGTGCATAGAGCACGTGGTGAATGCCGAAGAGGGGATGGCTCGGCTGTGGCAGAAGCTGGGCGCGCCGGGCGCGGGAGTGCCAGAGAACGACAGGGTGATTCGCGAGGAGATTTTTAGCGGCGCGAAGAAGCGCACGGCTCCGGAGCGGGTGGCGCCGATGGGCAAGATCAAGAACGTGGCGGAGGCCCGGGAGCGCTTTGTGGCCTCGCGCGCGGCAACCATCGCCATGGTGGAGCAGTTGCCGGCCGAGGAGTTGCGGGGCAGGATTGTGCCGCATCCGGTGACCGGGACAGCGGATGGCTACCAGCTTTTCCAGATCATGGCTCGGCACGCGGCGCATCACTCCAGGCAGATAACCGAGACCGCACAACTGGCCGCACAGCGGCACACATAGGTTCACAGGGATCATACGATGGCAGACGTAACACTGACGGTTAACGGACGCACGATCACGGCTCCCAAGGGGATGCTGCTGATTGAGGCCTGCAAGCTGAATGGCATCGAGATTCCGGCCTTCTGCTATTACCCGGGACTCTCTCTGCAGGGCGCGTGCCGTATGTGCCTGGTTGAAATCGAGAAGATGCCGAAGATGCAGACCGCGTGCACGACTCCCATTGCCGAAGGCATGGTGGTGCAGACGGAGTCCGAGAAGGTGGTGCAGGCACGGAAATCCACGCTGGAATTGCTGCTGGCAAATCATCCGCTGGACTGCCCGGTGTGCGATGCGGGCGGCGAGTGCGAATTGCAGGATATGACCTTCAAGTACGGCGCGGGCGAGTCGAAGTTTATCGACATCAAGAGCCACCGCGACGAACAGCAGTGGTCTCCCGTGGTGTTCTACGACAGGCCGAGATGCATTTTGTGCTACCGCTGCGTGCGGGTGTGCGGCGAGGGCATGGACGTGTGGGCTCTGGGGATCCAGAACCGCGGACAGGGTTCGGTGATTGCTCCGAACAAGGGCGACGCGCTGGATTGCGAAGAGTGCGGCATGTGCATCGACATTTGCCCGGTGGGAGCGCTGACCAGCGGAGCATACCGCTACAAGACGCGGCCGTGGGAGATGACGCACGTGGGCACGGTTTGCAACCACTGTGGCGACGGATGCGTGACGACCGCTGGAGTGCGGCGGTCCGACACGGGATCTGAGATTGTGCGCTGCGACAACCGCGACCGCAGCGGGATGAACGACGACTTTTTGTGCATCAAGGGACGCTACGCTTTTGACTTTGCGGCGAACCCGGAGCGGGTGACGACTCCGCTGATCAAGCGCGCTGGGAAGTTTGTGGCGGCAACGTGGAGCGAGGCGGTAGAGCTGGTGGCAGCGAAGTTCCAGGAGACGCTGCTGGACGGCGGGCCGAAGGCGATTGGAGTGATCGGCTCAAACCACACTACGAACGAAGAGAATTACCTGCTGCAGAAATTTGCGCGCACGGTGCTGGGAACGAACAACATCGACCACCACCGGACGGCGGACTTTGCGTCGTTTGCGCGGGCGGTGGCGACGAGCAAGGCGAAGACGGCCTCGATGAGCGAGGTGGCGACGGCGGAGGCGATCCTGCTGATTGGGAGCGATCCGACGGAAGAGCATCCGCTGCTGGCTTGGCAGATTCGCAATGCGGTGCGGCTGAGAAATGCCCGGCTCTACGTGGTGAACAGCGCCGGGATCAAACTGGGGCGGCAGGCAGCACAGTTTGTGAAGGTTGCGGCGGGGAGCGAAGGCTGGCTCGCTGCGTACCTGGCGGGCAAGGATGCGGGCGCAACGCTGGGCGTGGCGGCGGAGGCGCTGACGAAGCTGCGCGAGGCGCTGGCGGCGGAGAACAATTTGGTGGTGGCGTTCGGGCCGGAAGTTCGCGGCGAGGCGATTGACGCGCTGGTTGCGTATGGGGCGGCAAAGGGCGCGAAGTTCATCTGCCTGGCGGACTATGCGAACTCACGCGGGGCGGCGGATATGGGACTGTATCCGGACCTGCTGCCGGGGTATCGCGCGGTGGACAGCGCGGGACTGGCGCTGCCGCAGATGCTGGACGCGGCGGCCTCAGGGAGCGTGAAGGCGCTGTGGGTTGTGGGCGCGAATCCGGCGGCGCGGTATGCGAATGGCGCGGCGTTCTCAAAGCCGTTTTTGGTGGTGCAGGACCTGTTCCTGACCGAGACGGCGCGGCAGGCGGATGTATTTTTGCCGGCGGCGTTTGCGTACGAGAAGGCCGGGACGATGACGAATACCTGCGGCGATCTGCAGCGGCTGAAGAAGGCTTCTGATGTGCACGGGGTGAAGGCGGACTTCGAGATCATCATTCGCATTGCGGAGAAGATGGGCGCGGAGATTGAGAAGCTGGTGCCATTCCGCGGATATACGTTTGCGGATGCGGGGCAGAGCCGAGGGGCGCAATCGGGCGAGGCCGACCGCAATGCGGTATTCACCGAGGCGCGGGGACTGGCGTCGCGAACCTCGCCGCTGGATCCGACGATCACGCTGGATGAGATTTCGCAGCTGGTTCCGGGATATGCGATTTCGCGGATGGAGTTGGCGGGAGGAGTTCCGCAGCGGACGGAGCTGGTGCAGATTGAAGCGGCGGGCATTGCGAGCCATCCTGAGCTGATTGTGCCGGCGGGAAATTCGCTGTTTACATCGGGGACGCTGGGCAGGTATTCGGCGACGCTGAATTCGGTTGCGGAGAACCACAGCAAGGCGATTGAGCCGATCGGGGCTGACTGAGTTTATTCCCGGCGGAAGTGAGCCGGAGATTGTAAGTTTCTGCCGACGCACGTGGGTTAGGTGTGCGCGGCTGGGGATTGATCCTTCGATGAGCGCATTGACCTTTTTGATCGTCGCGGTAATCAAGATCGCAGTCACACTGGGCGTTCTGCTGACCGTTGTCGCCTACACGGTGTGGCTGGAGCGCAAGGTGGTGGGCCGGATGCAGAACCGCTGGGGACCCTCGCGCGTGGGGCCGTTCGGCTTGCTGCAACCGCTTGCCGACGGCATCAAGTTTCTGCTGAAGGAAGACCTGACGCCGCCGTACGTGGAGAAGAACATCTACCTGCTGGCTCCGGGACTGGCGCTGATCATGGCGCTGACGTCGATTGCGATGGTGCCGATCGGGCCGGTGATTCACCTGTTCGGCATCACAACTCCGGTGCAGATTACCGGGGTGGTGGATAAGTTCGGACAGGCGAGCGACATCAACGTGGGGATTCTGATTGTGCTGGGGATCACGTCGCTGGGCGTGTACGGGATTGCGCTGGCGGGATGGTCGTCGAACAGCAAGTACTCGCTGCTGGGCTCGCTGAGAGCTTCGGCACAGATGGTGAGCTACGAGGTTTCACTGGGGCTGTCGCTGGTGGGCGTGCTGCTGATGTCAAGCACGCTGAGTTTGAGCGGCATTGTGCACGCGCAACTGGGGACGTGGTTCGGGTTCATCCCGCAATGGTTCATTTTCAAAGGACAGTTCGTCGCTTTCTTTATTTACATGATGGCGGCGTTTGCGGAGACGAACCGGATTCCGTTTGACTTGCCGGAGGCGGAGACGGAACTGGTGGCGGGCTACCACACGGAATATTCGGCGATGAAGTTTGCGATGTTTTTTATGGCCGAGTACGCGAACATGGTGACGGTGGCGTGCATTGCGTCGGTGATGTTTTTGGGCGGATGGAGCGGGCCGCCGCTTCCCTTCCTGCCGCTGGCGGTGCAGGCGTTCCTGCCGCTGTTGTGGTTCTCATCCAAGATTTTCGGGTTCCTCTTTCTCTACATCTGGATTCGCGGCACGCTGCCGCGCTTCCGCTATGACCAGTTGATGGCCTTCGGCTGGAAGTTTCTTTTCCCGCTGGCGCTGGCGAACGTGGTGGTGACCGCTTTCTTTGTAGCGTTCCACGCTCAATGGCCGGGACGGTAAACGGATGCATCTATTTCTCTTTCTGCTATTCGGAGGGATCTGCGCGGGTGGGGCGGTGAATCTGCTGATTCAGCGCAAGACCATCAACAGCGCCCTTTCGCTGATCGTCGTGATGGGCTCGCTGGCGTTGATCTACCTGCTGCTGGGGGCGGAGTTTGTCGCCGTGGTGCAGGTAATCATCTACGCGGGCGCGATCATGGTGCTCTACATCTTCGTCATCATGCTGCTGAACGCGGGCGAGGAAGAGCAGGCCAAGGGCAGCAACGTGGCCAAGATCTTCGGCATCCCCGGACTGTTTGCGGGCGGCATCATCGGCATCTGGGTGCTGCTGCAGCACCGTCCGGCAGAGCAGGGAGTGAAGATCGGCGCGCTCTACGGACCGGCGGACCAGGTGGGGTGGATGCTGTTCAACAAGTACCTGCTGGCGTTTGAAGTGACCAGCATCCTGGTGCTGATCGCCATTATGGGCGCGGTTGTGCTGGCGCGCAGGGGGAACAACTGATGATTCCCATCTCTTACTACCTGCTGCTCAGCGCGTTTTTGTTTGCCTGCGGGGTCACTGGGTTTCTGATCAAGCGCAACATCATCACGCTGTTCATGTCGATTGAGCTGATGCTGAACGGCGTGAACCTCTCGTTTATTGCGTTTGCCACACGGTTGCAAACTCTGGACGGACACATCTTCGTCTTCTTTGTCATGGTCGTTGCCGCCGCCGAGGCCGCAGTGGGGCTGGCTATCATCATCTCTGTTTACCGCACGCGGGAGACGTTGAACGTTGACCGGGTGAACTTGCTCAAATTATGACGCCTCTATTCCAGCCCTGGCTGATTCCGATTCTCCCGTTGCTTGGCGCGCTGATCAACGGCCTGTTCGGCAAGCGCTTCTCCAAGGCTGCCGTTGCCGTGGTTGCGCTGACGGCCACCGCGCTCTCGTTTGTTGTCGCCTGCGTACAGGCGGCGATTTTGCTACAGTCCGGACATCCGGCGCTGGAACAGTACTACGGCACATGGATCCAGGCCGGGGACTTCTCGGTGAACTTCGGCATCTATCTCGACCACCTGTCGATGATCATGATGCTGGTGGTGACCGGAGTCGGCTTCCTGATTCACATCTACTCGGTCGCTTACATGGAGCACGAGGGCGGGTATTACCGCTTCTTCAGCTACCTGAACTTCTTCATGTTCTTCATGCTGGTGCTGGTGCTGGCGAACAACTACCTGCTGATGTTCGTTGGGTGGGAGGGCGTGGGGCTGGCATCGTACCTGCTGATCGGCTTCTTCTTCCTGAAGGACTCGGCGGCCAATGCGGGCAAGAAAGCGTTTATCACCAACCGCGTGGGCGACTTCGGATTTCTGATCGCGCTGTTCCTGCTGATTCAGCATTTCGGAACGCTGCACTACGGCGCACTGCTGGTGGTGAGGGACTCGGCACTGCTGCAGATGCCAGTGGAGACAAGCGCCGGAGTGCTGACCGCCATCGGATTGCTGATGCTGGTGGGCGCCTGCGGAAAGAGCGCGCAGATTCCGCTGTACGTGTGGCTGCCGGATGCGATGGAAGGCCCGACGCCGGTTTCGGCGCTGATTCACGCGGCGACCATGGTGACGGCGGGCGTGTACATGGTATGCAGGTCCAATGCTATCTTCAGCCGGGCGCCGATTGCGCTGCTGGCGGTGGCGATCATCGGAACGCTGACGAGTTTCTTCGCCGCAACGATTGGCATTACGCAGACGGATATCAAGCGGGTGCTGGCCTATTCGACGGTTTCGCAGCTGGGCTACATGTTCATGGCGGCGGGGGTGGCGGCGTACTCGGCATCGGTCTTCCACCTGATGACGCATGCATTTTTCAAAGCGCTGCTCTTCCTGGGCGCGGGCTCGGTGATTCACGGGGTGGGCGGCGAGCAGGATATGCGTAAGATGGGCGGTCTGCGCAAGTACATGCCGTGGACCTTCTGGACGATGCTGATTGCGACGTTGGCGATTGCGGGGATTCCGCCGTTTGCGGGCTTCTTCTCCAAGGACGAGATTTTGTGGCAGGCATTCAGCAGCCCGCACGGGAGCAAGATTTTCTGGGCGGTGGGGCTGGTGACGGCATTTATGACCAGCTTCTATATGTTCCGCCTCATCTTCCTGACATTTACGGGTGAGTATCGCGGGGCAAAGCCGGACGCGCATGGACACGACGATCATCATGGGACTCCGCATGAGTCGCCATGGCTGATGCTGGCTCCGCTGGTGCTGCTGGGCGTGCTCTCAGTGGTAGGAGGCTGGGTGGGGATCGGCAATCGATTTGAGCACTTCCTCGATCCGGTGATTCAGAAGGTTTCAGTGGAGCAGAGTGCGGCGCAGAACGGCGAAGCGGCGGCGACTCCGGTGAGCGAGGGCGAAGGCACGGAGAGCAAGAGCACGGAGAATCTGCTGATGGCGATTTCTGTGCTGGTGGCGCTGGGCGGACTTGGGCTGGCGTGGTTCCTGTATGTGAAGCGGCCTGAACTGCCCGAGCAGATTGCTGCAGGCGCGGGAGGCTTGTACAGGCTGGTGCTGAACAAGTATTGGATCGACGAACTTTACGCCGCGGTGCTTATTGGGCCGCTGATTGCCTTCTCCCGCGTGGTGCTGTGGCAGACGGTGGACCAGAAGGTGGTGGACGGCACGGTGAATGAAGCTGCCGTGGCCGCGCGCGACGTTTCGGCGGTGATCCGGCAGCAGCAGTCCGGCCTTATCCGCAGCTATGCCGGATGGGTTGCGGCGGGTGCCGCTGCGGTGGTTGCCTACATGGTCTGGATGGGAACCCGATGAACTTATCAACGCTGAATCCATGGATTCTCACACTGACGACTTTTCTGCCTGCGCTGGGAGCGCTGCTGATCGCCTTCCTTCCGCGGCGCGACCGCGACATACGGTGGTTCGCGCTGGCAATCTCGGTGATTACGCTGCTGATCTCGCTGCACCTGCCGGTACACTACCGCGAGGTTGCGCCGACGAATTCCGGCACGTTTGCCTACGAGCAGAACCTGCAGTGGATCACCAGCCCGAACATCCACTACCACATTGGCATTGATGGGATTTCGCTTTGGCTGGTGGTGCTGACTACGTTCCTGGTTCCCTTCTGCGTGCTGGCCTCGTGGAAGTCGATTCACGACCGGGTGAAGGAGTTCTTCATCCTGCTGCTGCTGCTGGAGACGGCGATGATCGGCGTCTTCATTGCGCTCGACCTCTTCCTGTTCTACTTCTTCTGGGAAGCCACGCTGATTCCGATGGCGCTGATTATCGGCATCTTTGGACACCAGCGCAGGGTGTATGCAGCGGTGAAGTTCTTCCTCTACACGATGATTGCTTCGGTGTTCATGCTGGCAGCGATCATCTGGCTGTACGCGCAGTCGAACACATTTGACTTTGTCGAGTTGCAGCACCTGATTGCGACCGGGGCGATCCACATGCCGGGGCATACGACGCTGTGGCTCTTCCTCGGGTTCTTTGTGGCGTTCGCGGTGAAGGTTCCGCTGTTTCCGCTGCACACCTGGCTGCCGGACGCTCACGTGGAAGCCCCGACGGCGGGTTCCGTGCTGCTGGCGGGAGTGTTGCTGAAGATGGGGACCTATGGGTTGCTGCGCTTCAACATCGGACTGTTTCCGGTGGAGGCGCACAAGAACGCACCGTGGATCATGACGCTGGCGATCATCGGCATTGTGTATGGCGCGCTGGTGGCGCTGGTGCAGCCCAACATGAAGAAACTGGTGGCGTACTCGTCGGTGAGCCATCTTGGATTTGTGGTCTTGGGGCTTTACAGCTTTACACGGGCGGGGATGGACGGAGCGGTGTTCCAGATGCTGAATCACGGCATCTCGACTGGCGCGCTCTTCCTGCTGCTGGGCGTGGTTTATGACCGGCGGCACACGTACGAGATCAAGGAGTACGGCGGATTGGCCACTCCCATGCCGATGTACGCAACGTTATTCCTGCTGATTACCCTGTCGTCGATTGGGCTGCCGCTGATGAATGGATTTGTCGGCGAGTTTCTGATTTTGAGCGGGGCCTTCCAGGCGAAGGCGGTTTACGGAATTGTGGCGGCCAGCGGCGTGATATGGAGCGCGTTTTACATGCTGTGGCTGTACCAGCGCACCTTCTACGGGAAGATTACAAACCCGGTGAACGCGACGCTGCCGGATGTGGATTTGCGGGAGCGCAGCATTTTGTGGCCGCTTGCGGTTCTGGCCCTTGTCATGGGAGTCTTCCCTACTCTCTGGATGAACTCCATTGATGCTTCCGTCGCGGGCATTCTGGGTACGCAACATGGCGTGCCCGCGGCCCCGGCGCTGCAGGTCAAAGTGAATACGGTGCTCAAATAGCCATGCCAACAGCCACCGACTACATACGCATCCTTCCTGAAATTGTGCTCTCGGTATGGGGCATGATCATCATGTTCATAGAGCCGATTTTGCCCGCCGGGCGAAGCCGCAAGGGGCTGGGGATATTTGCCGCCGTGGGCGCAATTGCCGCCATCGCCGCAACCATCTACCAGGCCCGGCCTGAGTTCGCCGGTTCCGGATTCAACGGAATGCTGCGGGTGGACCACTTCAGCGTCTTCTTCCATCTGGTTGTGCTGCTGGTGACGCTGGCGACCATTCTGATGTCGCTGGACTACCTGCCATTCCAGAAGATCGACCGCGGCGAGTACTACGCGCTGATTTTGCTGGGCGCGGTGGGCATGTGCCTGATGTCGTCAGCCGTGGAACTGGTGCTGATCTTTATCGCGCTGGAAATTTCTTCCATCTCGAGCTACATCCTGGCGGGCTTCCGGCGGCATGCGGCGGAGAGCGCGGAGAGTTCGCTGAAGTACTTTCTGCTGGGCTCCTTCGCCACGGCGTTCTTCCTCTACGGCGTGGCGCTGCTGTATGGCGCGACCGGCTCAACCAACGTGTTTGACATTGCGCGCACGCTGGGAACGTCGCCCCACATTGAGCCGCTGGCCTATGTGGCGGTGGCGCTGATCTTTACCGGGCTGGGCTTCAAGGTTGCATGCGCGCCGTTCCACGTGTGGACGCCCGATGTTTACGAGGGCGCGCCCTCACCGGTGGTGGCCTTCATGAGCACGGCACCCAAGGCAGCATCGTTCGCGGTGCTGATCCGGCTGGTGATTGACACGGCTTCGCCGCACTGGTTCTGGGTGATCTGGACGGCGGCAGTGCTCTCGATGTGCGTTGGCAACCTGGGCGCAATTCTGCAGAGCAACGTGAAGCGCATGCTGGCCTACTCCTCAATTGCGCACGCCGGATACCTGATGGTGGCGTTCGCCTCGGCCAGCAACCGCGAGCTTGGGATTTCGGCGGCGATGTTCTACTCCGCCGCCTACGCGGCGATGAACGTGGGCGCCTTCGCCATCATTACGCAGATGGCAGGCGCGGGCGAACGCTATTCGCAGATCGACGACTACTCCGGGCTGGGCAAGCGGTCGCCAGTGCTGGCCGCCGCACTGACGTTCTTTTTGCTGTCGCTGATTGGGATTCCAATTACGGGCGGCTTCTTCGCCAAGTTCTACGTCTTCAGCGCGGCGCTGCGCACGCACCTGATCTGGCTCACCGTGATTGGCGTTGCCAACAGCGGCATGGGCTCCTACTACTACCTGCGGCTCATCGTCCGCATGTACATGTTTGAGCCGCGCACCGAGGAACCGGCTCCCCGCGTCCGACTGGGAATGGGACTGGCAATTTCCATCTGCCTGATTGCGACCCTGTGGCTCGGCGTGCTGCCCAACGTGGTGCTGCACTACACGCAGGGTGCGCCGACAATCTTCTTCACCCGCTAGGATCAACGCACGATTGAAAGGCTCCGGAGAAGATCCGGGGCCTTTTCTGTTTAGCGGCGCATGTGGCTCGCAAAATTGGGAGTGGTGCCGCCATCGGCCGGTTGCGCCGCTTCGGATTGCTGGCCGGCGATCTGGTAAACGGAGACCGTGCGATCATTCAGGATGGCCAGTTTCGATCCATCCGGCGAGATCGCGAAATCATAGAATTGCTTCGGGACAGGAGAAATCTCCAACTCCTGCGCGCGCTGCTTCAACGCGAGGTCGTACACAATCACGCGCAACCTGGAAAGATGATCGACCAGCTCATCATCTTCGCTACGAACATCGATTCGAGCTAATGAGATGGCGACGAACCTTCCATTTTCCGTCAGCGCAACTTTCGCATTCACAGGTGTTTCGCCCGAGTCGAATCTCTGCTTCATCTCTAGTTTGCCATCCGATACAAAGGAGAACTCCTTGCATGCGTAAATGAAGGCCGTGCTGGTCAACAGTGCAAAGACGCCGGAGTCATAGCATCCCTCATTCCGGTGGTGCCACACGGCATCCCCGTTGCGGCTTCCAAACTTCGCAATGACGACCTGCTCGCGATACGTGGAGTGTTCCACGTAGCCGATTGCATTGTCTGACACCGAGTAAGCCTTGCCGCGCATTGCGGGCTCCTGCTCCCATACCTCCCGATCCTCGAAACTCTCTCCGTCTAAGACGTAGTACTTGCTGACGGTGTTGGTCATCTCAGGATCCAGCCGAATGTGGTTGAACAGCACGGACTTTCGGGTAGCCGAAACCTGTATATCCCAGTCGATCATGCCCTCTGCACTGTCATACTCAATGGGAATTTTCTGCATCTCCACCAGGTCGCCTGAGAGCAACCGCAGAGTATCGCCCGTCCGGATAAATACTCCGCCGTGATTCACCCGGATGGCAGTGCCCCCGGAGCGCGTCCCCCACTCACGAGTGAGCAGCGCCTTTCCCGCGTCACCATCCACCAATGTTGCCGCCAGGCGGAACGGACTCGACACATCCGCAGATTGGCGCGAAGAGAGCTGTCCAAAGTCCATGTTGACGTAATGGACGAGGATACGCTGGTCATCGAGGAATGAGATTCCGGCGTTCTCCCTGTCCTCCCAGTAATGCCGCGTGGGCTTTGTCTCCACCTTCGGAATCAGGACAGCGCTCCAGACTGGCGCAGAATGAGCGCTCTCTAAGGGCCGGTGCTCTGCAACTGCATTCACCGACAGCACACTCAACGCGATCAGGATTATCAGCTTCTTTGCAAAACGATCACCGTGCATTCCGACCAGCCCGCCACTCACCCAGCGCTCACCCTTGTGCGCAAGAAAGATGCGGCCCAGCGGAGGCCTGTTGTATTTATCGCGCGGCGGGACGAGCAGCGCCGGGGTTCTCACGGCAGCCACTCCAGTTCGTCCTTTCTCCAATAGCAAGGCCCCCGCCGCAGCGGAGGCCTGCTCAGAACCGGATGCTTACTTTACGACCTTGGCGAAGACCACGACCAGCGTGAACAGCACCAGGGACTCGATGAAAGCAAGGCCGAGAATCATGGCCAGTTGGATTCCAGCGCGGGCGGCAGGATTGCGGGCCAGGCCTTCGCAAGCGGAGGCAGCAACTTTGCTCTGTCCGAGTGCGGCGAGGCCGGCGGCAATCGCCATGGCGAAGCCGGAGGTGATGGCGACCCAGTTGGTTCCGGCAGCGGCGGCGGCGGGCTCACCCTGCGCGAAGACAGGGGTGGCCAGCATGAGGATGGTCATCAGGGAAAGCAGTACGAAAAGTTTCTTGCTCATGGTCATTGCTCCTTCGGATTTCGCCGCCAGTGGGTGGTTGACGTTCCACGCAATGGGAGGCCCTCACGCTTGCGGCGTAGTACAAAAACTCTTGGCAGCCAGAAGGCTGCGAACTTCGAAACTGTTTAGTGCTCGTGGGCGGTTGCTTCTCCCAGATAGACCATCGTCAGCAGCACAAAGATGAACGTCTGGATCAACGAGACGCCAACGTGCAGTCCGAGGAAGAGCACTGGGAGGCCCACCGGAACCAGCGAGAAGAACACCAGGGTCACCATGTCTCCGGCAAACATATTGGCGAACAGACGGATGGTGAGCGACAGCATGCGGGCCAGATGGCTGCACACTTCAATGACGAACATCAGCGGAGCAAGCCACCACACCGGTCCCAGGAAGTGCTTGACGTATCCGGGGCCATTGGCGCGCAGGCCGTGGAACTGGTAGTAGAACCAGGTGACGACGGCGCAGCCCAGGGGAACCACGGGAACACCGGTCGGCGTCTCAAAAAACGGGATGAGCCCCAGCAGGTTGCAGCACAGGATGAACAGGCCGAGCGTGATGAGGTAGGACAGGTAGCGCTTGTTGTCGTGTCCGATGATCTCTTCGCTCTGAACGTCCATGAAGTTGTAAACGCCTTCGATGATGTGCTGCAGGGTGCCGGGCTTCTCCACCGACAGGCTGGCGCGGGTCACAACGAAGAATACGATGAGGACGGCGAAGACCAGTACCTGCATGGCCACGTGATCCGGAATGGGAGCCGTGGGGTGAGCAGGATGGATGTGCACTGCATTCAGCAGCGCATTCACGGGTCCGGCAAGCAACTGGTTCAGGAGCGCGGTAAAAGGCAATTGATGCATTGGAATGTCTTGAGTCCCATTCAGGATGATCGCCGGATGCTGGCGACGAACTCATACACGGCTTCGCACATCATGGCCACAACAGGCATTGCAAGCCCTGCCAGGAACCCCACCAGACCGCGTACGGAACACGTAAAGATACCATAGGCGAACAATGCTATCAAGAAGATACGTCCCACGCCGCGGGCCACCACGGCGGCTCCCCGCTCCCGGCTCTGCACCCGCACAATGCGCTCGCCGATTGCGTTTACCGAGGAGGCCAGCCAGCGGAAGTTGAGCCACGCCAGAGCGGATCCGACCAGCATTCCGGCTGCTACCGGCCACCCCAGCGGCCAGGCCACCGCAGCCGAGCAGATGATCCCTGCCGCTCCAATCAGCCATTCAATCCGCCGCACGGTGTCGCCATACCAGAGCATTTCTTCGGGCGAGGCGTCGGAGGCCAAACCCGGCGGAGTCTCTTCGGGGGAAGACGTCTGGGGCTCATCGCTCATTTTGGACCGTCCTCCTCATTCTTTTCCTCGTCGGCGCTGGCCTGCAATGCCCGCCGGATCATGGAGACGAAACCGGCAACCGCTCCAAAGACGATTCCGAAGAGGTAGATCCAATGAGTATGCAGGAAGTAGTCGCCTGCCAATCCCAGCAGGTAGCCCACGATCACCGCCGCCGGAATCATGAAGCCGATCTCAGAGTACCGGGCCACCATCACCCACGGATTGTCGTCGCGCTTGTCCGGTTTCTCGTCTTTCATGGTTTTCTCCCGCCGCTGTGGAAGTACAGGGCGCCGCCCATCACGCACAGCTCTCCTGCTGTTATACAATTTTCAAGTGTCCCTAGAGCAAAACATTTACGACCTACGCAAGCAGAAGTTGCAGCAGATCGAAGCCCTCGGTCAGCCTGCCTATCCTCACCACTTTCATTGCAGCCACCAGGCACCGGAAATTCTGGCCGACTATTCCGCCAGCACCGGAGAGCAGCTTGAAGCCGAGCGCGTCAATGTCACCGTCGCCGGAAGGCTGATCGCAATCCGCCTGATGGGCAAGGCGAGCTTCGCGCACCTGCAGCAGTCTGGCGAAAAGCTCCAGATCTACGTCAAGAAAGATGCCGTCGGCGACAAGCTGTGGGAACTCTACAAGTTGCTCGATATTGGCGACCACGTCGGCGTCAAGGGCTATCTGTTCCGCACCCGCACGGGCGAGCTCAGCGTCCACGTTGAGGACCTCACCTTCCTCGCCAAGGACCTGCTGCCGCTGCCGGAGAAGTTCCACGGGCTCACCGACGTGGAGCTGCGCTACCGCATGCGCTATGTGGATCTTATCGATCCCGAGGTGCGCCAGGTGTTTGCCAAGCGCGCCCGCATCGTGCAGTCCATCCGGCGATTCCTGGATGCGCGCAACTTCATCGAGGTGGAAACGCCGATGATGCAACCCATCGCCGGGGGAGCGGCGGCGCGGCCATTCACCACGCATCACAATACGCTCGACCTCGACCTGTTCCTGCGCATTGCGCCGGAGCTCTACCTGAAGCGGCTGGTGGTTGGCGGCATGGATCGGGTCTATGAGATCAACCGCAGCTTCCGCAACGAGGGCATCTCAACCCGTCACAATCCAGAGTTCACCATGCTCGAGTTCTACCAGGCCTATGCGGATTACAACGACCTGATGAACCTGACCGAGGAGTTGCTGAAGCAGGTGGCGCTCGATGTGAACGGATCGCTGGTCAACCAGTTTGGCGAGCGCGAGATTGACTGGAGCAGCTTCCAACGACTCTCGATGCGCGAGGCCATTATCAAGTACTGGCCTGCGGTGGCGGGCGATGCGCCGACGATGGAGGACTTCAAGGGCGGCGATCAGATTGAGCAGCTTGTCCGCCGCCTGCAACGCGCCAAGGTGCAGATTCCCTACGATCCCAAGGAGCCCGCCGGACGCGCCATCGCCGATATGTTTGAGGCGGTTGCCGAGGAGCATCTCTGGCAGCCAACGTTTATCTACGACTTCCCACTTGCGATCTCGCCGCTCTCCAAGAACAAGCGCGACGAGCCGGACTTTGTGGAGCGCTTCGAGATCTACGTGGCTGGCATGGAGCTGGGCAACGCTTTCAGCGAGCTGAACGATCCCGAGGAGCAGCGACGCCGCTTTGAGCAGCAACTCTCCGAGCGCGAGCGGGGCGACGACGAGGCGCACCAGATGGACGAGGACTATATCCGCGCGCTCTCCTATGGCATGCCGCCCGCCGGGGGCGAAGGCATTGGCATTGACCGGCTGACGATGATGCTGACCGGGGCTACCTCGATCCGCGACGTGATTCTCTTTCCTCTTCTGCGTCCTGAGAAGAAAGACGAGGAGAAGGCCGCCGCAGCGGAATAGATCGAGGGCGAACTAAGCAGAATCGCGGACCGCAGAACTTTGCGGCCCGCGTTTTTTTTATTGCACCGATTCCGCCCCAGCGTGATCTACTATTAGGCGAGGACGGCCACCGCCCAGCGGGGTCAAACCTTGCAGCACCCGTAGGATTGCCAGTTCCAGAAGCGAGTACCCAAATGGGATTTGACTTCACCAGCGAAGAGCGTCGCCAACTCGGCTATCGCCTCATCGATCGCATCGACCAGTACT